>DAISXI010000006.1:0-5761 GCA_036825935.1 Hydrogenophaga sp. | reverse complement strand
CTCCTAGGTGCACGGCGCGTTGGGCTGCCAACGGTGAACATGCAATGCGACTTCAAAGCCATTTGCCGCATGGGCGATGAGGTCAGCTTGGGCCTGCAATTGCAGCACGTAGGGCGCACTTCCTTGCGTTTGCTACTGGATTGCCGTCGCGGTGAACAGCTGTGTGTCTCAGCCACCAATACCCTGGTGTGCACCGACCTAAAAACGCACCGCAGCATTCCCTTGCCTGACGATTTGCGCGCGGCGCTGCTGAGCCTGTGAACCATTGAATGGAGATCAAAAGATGAATACCCTGCTACCGCCCGGCTGGCCCAGACCGCGAGGTTACGCCAATGGTGTAGTAGCCAGTGGTCGCACCATATTTGTTGCTGGCATGATCGGCTGGGACGCGCAAGGCCATTTCCAGAGCGACGACTTCGCCGCGCAGGCTCACCAGACCCTGGCCAACATCGTTGCTGTGCTCAAGGTCGGCGGCGCTCAGCCACACCACATCGTCCGCATGACCTGGTATGTGTTGGACAAGCACGAGTACTTGGCCGCTTTGCCCAGCATCGGGCGTGCGTTCCGCGAGCTAGTGGGTCACTACGACATTGCGATGACGGCCGTTCAGGTCAGCGCCCTGATCGAGGACCGCGCGCGTGTCGAGATCGAAGTCACGGCTGTCGTTCCTGACTGAATTTGCCGCAATAGAAAGCCCACTCCATGAATATCGCCGAAGCTCGCTGTCAGTGGAACGCCCCCCTTACCGCTGGGCAATAAGGGGCATTGCGGTATTTCGAATGAAAAAATCAGCAGCATTGATGTAATGCCACACAGGCCCAAGCACCGAGGACAGACTCATTCATAAGGAGCCAATATGGGCGCCCAGTATCAAGTGCACGGCCCTGTGGCCGTGCTCACGCTCGACAACCCTCCGGTCAACGGCTTGGGTCACGACACCCGCGTGCAATTGGCCCAAGGCATCGAGCGCGCCGGGGCCGATCGGTCCATCTTGGCTCTCGTCATCATAGGTGCTGGCAAGGCATTCTCGGCCGGTGCAGACATCAAGGAGTTCGGCACGTCCAAGGCGATTGCCGAGCCGAACCTGGCCAGCCTCATCAAGCAGCTCGAGGACTGCCCCAAACCAGTGGTGGCAGCCCTGCACAGCATTTGCATGGGGGGTGGGCTTGAGTTGGCGCTGGGCGCACATTACCGCGTGGCCGCGCCAGGCACGGCCATCGCGCTGCCTGAGGTGAAGATCGGCCTGATTCCTGGCGCTGGGGGCACGCAGCGTCTGCCACGGGCATTGGGCGTAGAGATTGCACTCAACATGATCCTCAGCGGCGAACCGGTGACGAGCGAAGTACTGGCTTGCCTACCGGGCCAAAGGCTGTTCGACAAGATCATCGACGCGACGAATCCGGATGACTTACTGGTTGGCGCTATGGCCCTGGCGGTCGAGGCTGCCAGCCAGCCCGGCCCTTACCCGCGCGTGCGCGACCTCAAAGCCAGCCACCCCGATGCTGACGCTTACTTTGGCTTTGTTCGCCACACGATCAAATTCACGACCAAGAACTTGCCGGCGCCAGAGAAGTGCGTTGCCACGGTGGAAGCCAGTGTGAAACGGAACTTTGACGCTGGATTACAGTTCGAGCGCGAAACCTTCCTGGCACTGATGCTGACACCCGAATGCAAGGCGCTGCGACATGCCTTTTTCAGTGAACGTGCGGCCAGCAAGATCTCTGACGTGCCAGAAGACACACCCCAGCGTGCTATTGAGCGGGTGGGCGTCATCGGCGCCGGGACCATGGGGATCGGTATTGCGATGAACTTTCTGAACGCTGGTATTCCAGTGGTGATGATCGAGATGCAGTCGCAAGCACTGGACCGTGGCGTGGCAACCATCCGCAAGAATTACGACGCCCAGGTCAAAAAAGGCAAGCTCCAGCAAGACAGGCTAGAAGCCCGCATGGCGCTGCTCAGCACGACACTGAACTACGCCGATTTAGCGCAGTCCGATCTCGTCATCGAAGCGGTTTTTGAGGAGATGGGCGTTAAGGAAGCAGTCTTCAAAGCCTTAGATGCAGTGATGAAGCCCGGCGCAATCCTCGCAAGCAATACCAGCACCCTGGACTTGAATGCGATCGCGGCCTTCACCAAGCGCCCGCAAGACGTGGTGGGCATGCACTTCTTTAGCCCTGCCCACGTGATGAAGTTGTTGGAGGTGGTTCGTGGCGAAAGGACGTCCAAGGATGTGTTGGCCACGGTGATGGCCATTGCAAAAAAGATCCGCAAAACGGCCGTGGTGAGTGGCGTTTGTGATGGTTTCATTGGTAACCGCATGCTGGCCCAGTACGGCCGCCAAGCTGGCTTCCTTCTGGATGAAGGCTGCACGCCCGAGCAGGTGGATCGTGCTATCGAGCAATGGGGTATGGCGATGGGTCCCTTTCGCGTGGGTGACTTGGCTGGCAACGACATCAGTTGGGCGATACGTAAACGGCGCTACATTGAAAAGCCTCAGATGCGTTACAGCAAGACTGCAGATCTGCTGTGCGAGCTGGGCCGCTTTGGTCAGAAAACGGGCGCGGGCTGGTACGACTACCAAGCAGACAGACGTGACGCCTTGCCGTCACCCACCGTGGTGGCGATGCTCGAGAAGCACCGTGCGGACATCGGCATAAAGCCGCGTAAGATCAGCGACGAAGAGATCGTGCATCGACTTGTGTATTCATTGGTCAACGAGGCTGCACACATCCTAGAAGAAGGCATGGCAAGCAAGGCCAGTGATATCGACGTCATCTATCTCACCGGCTACGGCTTTCCGCGATTTCGCGGTGGGCCGATGTGCTATGCCGACAGTAAAGGCCTCTTCAATGTCGTGCAAGCAATGAAGATCTTTGCATTAAACCCGCTGGACGATGGCAACTTCTGGCAGCCCGCGCCCCTGCTCGCCAAGTTGCTAGCCGAGAACAAAACGTTCACTTAAGACGCTGAACCCCCAACCGGTCCGAAAGCACATTCACCATGACCCAAGCTGTCATCGTCTCTACCGCTCGCACGCCGCTTTGTAAAAGTTGGAAGGGCGCTTTCAACATGACGCATGGCGCCACGCTGGGCGGCCAAGCAGTCAAGGCCGCGGTTGAGCGCGCTGGCATCGAGCCAGGCGAGGTCGACGATGTGATCATGGGCTGTGCCACCCCTGAAGGCGCCACTGGCTCCAACATTGCACGTCAGGTCGCTTTGCGCGCCGGACTGCCCATCACCACCAGTGGCTTGACGGTCAACCGCTTCTGTAGCAGTGGCCTACAGGCCATTGCCCTAGCGGCGCAGCGCATCATGGCGGGCGAGGGCGAGGTCTTCATTGGTGGCGGTGTCGAGAGCATTTCTTGCGTTAAACCGGACATGAACATGCACATGCTGCGCGACCCATGGTTGCTGGCGAACAAGCCTGAGATCTACTGGAATATGCTGCAGACGGCCGAGCAAGTGGCCAAGCGCTACCACATCAGTCGCGAGCGTATGGACCACTATGGCGCGAGCAGCCAGCAAAAAGCCTGTGCGGCACTGGAAGCAGGTCGTTTCAGGGACGAGATGGTGTCTATCACCGTGACCGCTGGGGTGGCCGATCCTGTCTTGGGCCTGTGCAGCCACGAAGTGACCGTTAGCGCCGACGAGGGCATACGCGCGGGTACGACGTTTGAAGGCATCTGTAAGTTGCGTTCGGCCTTGCCAGGTGGCTTGATCAGTGCTGGAAATGCCAGCCAGTTCAGCGACGGCGCTGGTGCCTGCGTGGTGATGGACGAAGCCTTAGCGCAGCGCAAAGGCCTGCGACCGCTCGGCCGCTTCTTGGGTTTTGCAGTGGCCGGGTGCGAGCCCGACGAGATGGGCATAGGCCCGGTCTTCGCTGTGCCCAAGGTGTTGAAGCGTCTGGGCTTGACGGTGGCCGATATCGACCTTTGGGAATTGAATGAAGCTTTCGCCGTGCAGGTGCTGTATTGCGCCGATACGCTGGGCATTCCCATGGATCGCTTGAATGTCAATGGCGGTGCCATTGCCATGGGGCACCCCTATGGCATGAGCGGCCAGCGGCTCACCGGCCACGCACTCATCGAGGGCAAGCGCCGCGGGGCCAAACGAGTGGTCGTCACCATGTGCATTGCGGGCGGCATGGGAGCCGCCGGTGTATTTGAGGTGCTTTGAAGCAAAGGCCATTAGATGTTGCTGCACCACAATGGGCCCTGCTTCCTCGCAAGTCCTTTGGGTTCATCAACATTTGTGCCTCATCAACTTTCTTTGGATCATGCAATGGTTGTCCTTATGCGGATAACGCCCCTCCCCGCAAAAGCCCTTGACAATTAAAGCAATATCGGTATATTGGATCTGGAGGCGGTTATGCATGGGCTGGTTATTCCAATTTTCTTTTATTAAAAACCCACCTTTTTCTCAGGAGACAATATGTTCGTTCAACTTCGTTCTTTGGCTAGCGTGGCTTTGGCGGCCGGGTCTTTGTTTGTGGGCACCACCGCGGCCGCTGATACCGTCAAGGTGGGCCTGCTGAGCACCTTGTCGGGCCCAAGCGCTGCCTTGGGTGTGGACATTCGCGATGGTTTTGCACTCGGTGTTCAACACAGCGGCGGCACCTTGGGTGGACTCAAGGCCGAGGTCATCGTGGCCGACGACCAGTTCAACCCAGAAGCAGCTCGTCAGACCGTTGAACGCCTGATCAGGCGCGACAAGGTGGACTTCATGACCGGTATTGTGTTTTCTAACATCATGCTGGCTGTGGGCTCCCCGATCTTTCAGTCCAAAACCCCTTACATCAGTGCCAATGCTGGTCCATCGCAGTACGCGGGCGAGCAATGTGACCCGTACTTCTTCAACGTGGCATGGCAAAACGACAACCTGCACGAAGCCGTGGGCAAGACCGTCAAGGACAAGGGCTTTAAAAAAGTGGCGCTTTTGGCCCCCAACTACCCCGCAGGCAAGGACGCGTTGACGGGTTTCAAGCGCTACTACACCGGCCCGGTGGCCCTGGAGATTTACACACCCCTAAGTCAGCTCGACTATGGTGCTGAATTGTCACAAATCCGCGCCTCGGGTGCCGACGCGCTCTACATTTTCATGCCCGGTGGCTTGGGCGTGAACTTCATCAAGCAGTTCGTGGGCTCGGGCTTGAACAAAGACATGGCGCTGTTCGGCCCCGGCTTCTCGGCCGACGAAGACTTGATTCGCGCCGTGGGTGAGCCCATGCTGGGCATGTTCAACACCTCGCAGTGGGCGCACGACCTGCCCAACGCCGCCAACAAACGCTTTGTTGCGGACTTTCAAAAGGCCTTCGGTCGCATGCCCACCCTGTACGCGTCCCAAGGCTACGACGCCGCCCGTTTGATTGACGCCGCGGTGCGTGACGTCAAAGGCAATTTGGACAACAAAGAGGCCGTGCTCAAGGCGCTTAAAACCGCCCGTTTTGATTCGGTGCGAGGTGCCTTCAAGTTCAACACCAACCAGTTCCCGATCCAAGACTACCACCTGCGCACCATCGTCAAAGACGGGCAAGGCCGGCTGACCAATAAGTTGGTGAGCACAGTGTTCAAGGACCACGCGGACGCTTATGTGTCTGCATGCAAGATGCGTTGATCGGGCCGGGTTTTGAATGCGGTTTTGATCGTTGAGCAGCTGCTCAACGGCATGCAGTTGGGCTTGATGCTGTTCTTGCTGGCGGCCGGCTTGACGCTGGTCTTTGGCATCATGGACATGATCAACTTGGCCCATGGCTCCTTGT
>DAISXI010000005.1:43845-47862 GCA_036825935.1 Hydrogenophaga sp. | reverse complement strand
CCGCCAGCGTGTTCGACGCCGTGGCGCATTGGGGCCTGAAGACGCGCCACTTGCCTGAGGTGCGCTTCATCAACCGCTACCACGACGACGCCGGCTACATCCAGGCCTTGGCCCAAAAAATCCAAGCCCATTGGCAAGCCCATGGCCGCAACGAGCATTTGCTGATGAGCTTTCACGGTGTGCCTGAGCGCACCTTGCTCAAAGGCGACTCGTACCACTGCGAGTGCCACAAAACCGCGCGCTTGGTGGCCGAGCAACTCGGCCTGAGCAAAGACCAGTACACCGTGACCTTCCAGTCGCGCTTTGGCAAAGCCAAGTGGCTCGAGCCCTACACCGAGCCGACCCTGATCGCCTTGGCCGAAAAAGGCATTCGCACCATGGACGTGGCCTGTCCGGGCTTCACCAGCGACTGCTTAGAGACCTTGGAGGAGATCAACATGGAAGCCCGCGAGACGTATTTGCACGCGGGCGGCGAGCAATTCGCCTACATCGACTGCCTCAACGACAGCCCCGCTTGGGTGAGCGCTCTGGCCGACTTGGCGCAGCGCCACCTGCAAGGCTGGCCCACGCAAATGGCGCCCGACGCCACCGCACTGGCCGCCAGCCAAGCCCGTGCCTTGGCCATGGGTGCACCGCGCTGAACAAAGGCCTACAATGGCTCTGTCTGCGGTGCGCGCCGGGCTTTATATTTCCTTGAACCAATGCTCATTGAGCACGGGCTTGGAACATGCCAGTTAGGTGAGAGCGTCTCGCGTCAGATGAACCCGAAGACTGGCTGACCTCGCCCACCTGAACCCCCGGTTCAGGATGACGGTCCGGCGGCATTCGCAGACACCTTTTTCAATCCAAGCACAAACAAGATGATTGAACCTTTGCTGATCGCTCAACTGGCGCTTTTGGGTCTTTGCACGGGGTTTTTGGCGGGCTTATTGGGTATTGGCGGGGGCATGATCATGGTGCCTTTCATCACCGCCATCCTGAGCCACCGTGGCGTGTCGGTGGACCTGTCCATCAAGATGGCCATCGCCACCTCCATGGCCACCATCATCTTCACCTCCATCTCCAGCGTTCGCGCTCACCACAAACGGGGTGCCGTGCGTTGGGATATCGTGCGCGGCTTGGCGCCTGGCATTGTGTTGGGCTCGGTGGTGGCCAGCTTGGGTATTTTCTCGATCCTCAAGGGCAGCGTGCTGGCCTGGATCTTTGCGGGCTTTGTCGGGTTTTCGGCTGTGCAAATGCTCAAGGACAAAAAACCCAAACCCTCACGGACCATGCCAGGCACGGCGGGCCAAGTGGTCGCCGGTGGGGCCATTGGCACATTGTCGGGCTTGGTCGGGGCCGGCGGCGGCTTCATCAGCGTGCCTTTCATGGTGTGGTGCAACGTCGCCATCCACAACGCCGTGGCCACCAGCGCGGCCTTGGGCTTTCCCATTGCCTTGGCCAACACCATCGGCTTTGTGATCGCCGGCTGGGGCTTGACCAACTTGCCCGAAGCCACCGCAGGCTATGTGTATTTGCCTGCTTTGATCGTCATCGCCACGGCCAGCGTGTTGATGGCGCCTTTGGGCGTGAAAGCCGCGCACGCCATGCCGGTCAAGCCGCTCAAGCGGGTGTTTGCTTACACCTTGTTCGTCTTGTCTGCTTACATGCTCTACAAGGGCTTCCAAGGCTGAGCGCAGGCGACGGTACCTGCCTCGTCGGTCAACCTCCATTCACAGGGTGAAGGCTGTACCCGGCCTTAGCTCGCCGCCACAGAAATGCAAGACCGCCGGCAAGCCCCTCGTGGCCACTGTTCAAGTGGGCATCGCACCGATCGCGGCTCAAAAGGACCAGCATTTCAAAAGCTTTCCAAACAAACGCCAAAAAAGGACTCCGTGCTTATCAAAAGTCTACACATGGCTGAAGTGTTGTTTTCATGGCCACTGACGGGCTTCTCCCAGATAAAACTGTCAAAAATTGATGCTTTCCACCTTGGAATGACAGAACTTCTCCATTAGCATCCAAGTCACCCGTGCGAAAGCACGTTTTGACTGGCGATTTTCTTTACTCTAGAAGGACACAACATCATGGCAACTGCAAAAACCGCTCCCGCAAAAAAAGCCGCTCCGGCCAAAAAAGCACCCGCCGCCAAGCGCGCACCCAGCGCCGCTTTCATGAAGCCCATGACCATCAGCCCCGCTTTGGCCGCTGTGATCGGTGCCACCCCCATGCCCCGCACGGAAGTGACCAAGAAAATCTGGGAATACATCAAGAAGCACAAGCTGCAAGACGCCACCAACAAGCGCAACATCAACGCCGATGACAAGCTCAAGGTGATCTTCAAGAAGCCACAGGTCACCATGTTCGAAATGACCAAATTGGTCAGCGCTCACCTGAGCTGAAGTTAGCCCACCTGCCGCTGGCAGGTCGCCACCAAACAACCGCCTACGGGCGGTTTTTTGTTGCCTGGTCAGCGCCGCAGGGCCGAGGCTTGCAGTGCACTCAAGGTGGTGCGGGTGGTGATGACCTCGGCGGGCAAAACCAACTCCAACACCGTGCCCGACTCGGCAGCCATGGCGCGCAAGAAGGCCGCTTCAAAGTCGGCGGTGTGGGTGATGCGCTCGGCCCGGTAGCCATAGGCTTGCGCCAAGGCCACGAAATCGGGGTTGTGCAAGTCCGAGCCGCTCAGGCGCGTGGGGTACTCGCGCTCTTGGTGCATGCGGATGGTGCCGTACGAGCCGTTGTTGACCAGCAAAATCACCGTCTTAGCGCCATGCTGCACCGCGGTGGCGAGTTCTTGGCCGTTCATCAAAAAGTCGCCGTCGCCCGCGATCGTCAAGACCGGCCGCCCCGTGGTGATGGCCGCAGCGATGCCGGCCGGCACGCCGTAACCCATGGCCCCGTTGGTCGGCGCGAGCTGGGTTTTGGCGCCCTTGACCCAGCCGTGGTAACGGTAGAAGCGGTGTAACCAACTGGCGAAATTGCCCGCGCCGTTGGTCAACACCGCATCGCTGGGCAGGTGACGCTGCAGCACATGTACCACCTTGGCCATGTCCAAGGTGCTGGGCCACTGCACACCGCCGTTGCCGACCTCGATGTTGGCTTGGTAATCGCGCTGGGCCTGCGCCGTCCATTCGCGCCACACCGGCTGGGCGGGCGCGTCGAGCGCGGCCAAGGCATGGGCGGCGCTGTGCATGTCGGCACACACGCCCACCTCGGCTTGGTACACACGACCAAGTTCTTCGGCGCTGACGTGGATGTGCAGCAAACGCTGCTGCGGCACGGGCGCTTGCAGCAGCGTGTAGCCAGCGGTCGTGGCCTCGCCCAAGCGGGGGCCCAGCGCCAAGATGACGTCGGCGCGGCGCACGCGCTCGGCCAAGGCGGGGTTGATGCCCAAGCCCACATCACCGGCGTAGAGCGGGTGGTGGTTGTCGAAGGTATCCTGAAAACGGAAGGCGTTGGCCACCGGCAAGTGCCAACGCTCGGCAAAGGTCTGCAAGGCTTGCGCGGCCGTGGCCGACCACGCCGGGCCGCCCACGATGACCAGCGGGCGCTCAGCGCTCAAAAGGGCTGAGCGAATGGCCTCCATGGCCTCGAGGTCGGGCGCTTGCGGGCGGTTGGGCACGCGCGGCAAGGGCTGGGCCACCACGGTTTGGGTCAGCATGTCTTCGGGCAAGACCAACACCACCGGGCCGGGGCGGCCTTGCAGGGCGGTGGCAAAGGCCCGCGCCACGTATTCGGGGATGCGCGAGGCGTCGTCGATGCGCTCCACCCGCTTGGCCATGCCTAGGGTGCTCGGGCCAAAGAAGGTGGCGAAGTCCATTTCTTGGAAGGCTTCGCGGTCGCGCGCATCGCTGGCCACATCGCCCACGAACAAGACCATGGGCGTGCTGTCCTGGTGGGCCGTGTGCACGCCGATCGAGGCGTTGGTGGCCCCCGGCCCTCGGGTGACGAAACACACGCCGGGGCGGCCCGTGAGCTTGCCGTGCGCCTCGGCCATGAAAGCCGCGCCCCCCTCTTGCCGGTTGCTCACCCACG
>DAISXI010000005.1:0-43745 GCA_036825935.1 Hydrogenophaga sp. | reverse complement strand
CCGTGCGCCTCGGCCATGAAAGCCGCGCCCCCCTCTTGCCGGTTGCTCACCCACGTGATGCGATCGGCGTGGGCGTGGAAGCCGTCGAGCACGGCCAAAAAGCTCTCGCCGGGCACACCAAAGGCGTGGGTGACGCCTTGTTCGATCAGGCACTGCACCAAACAATGGCCGGCCAATTGGGGGGTGTTGTGTGTGTTCATGATGTGTTCTGTTTCACGGCCGCACGGGGCTGCGCTGCCCCACGGCCCAAGCGGCGGCCACCGCGCCCCACAGCACCAATGCGGCGCCGATCAGGGTGGCTTGGTACCAGCCGCGGTCCATCATCCAACCAAAGATGAGCGGGGAAATGGCAAAGCCCACGTCCAAGCCCGAATACACCGTGCCGTACACCCGCCCCGTGGCGGAGATCGGTGTGGCGCGTTTGATCATCATGTCGCGGCTCGGTCCGCCCACGCCCATGGCAAAGCCGGTCAAGGCCAAAGCGACGAGCGTGCCGGTGGTGCCCAGCACGCCGCTGGCGCAAACCATCAGCGTGAGCGAGGCCGCGACCAAACTGATCACGACCACGCGGTCGCTGCTCAGGCCCTGCGATCGGCTGGCGACAAAACCGCCAACCACCATGCCCACCGCGCCCATCAACATGTAGGCACTCAAGGTCAGGGTGGCCGTGGCCACGCTCACGCCGTGCACCGCCGTCAAGATCGAAGGGGCGTAGCTTTGCACCACGGCCAGGGTCATGGTGGAGACCAAGAAGAAGCCAAAGCACCACCACACCACCGGCAAGCGCAGGTAGGCCAAAGGGTTTTCGGTGGAGCCGCTGCTGGGCCGCACCGGCGGTGGGGTTTGCCAATGTTGGCGCTGCGACCACAAGACCGCCATGACCACCAGGTAGAACACGGTCGCTGCGCCATACGCCACGCGCCAATCGCTCATGGACCCGATGCCCACCAAAAACACCGGCGCCAAAGCCCAACCGAGTTGACCACTCAAACCGTGCACGCTGAAGGCGTGCCCCAAGCGGGCGCTGGAGACGCGTTGGTTCAAGATGCTGAAGTCCACTGGGTGAAACGGCGCGTTGCCCAAACCCGCCAGCACGGCCACCACAAAAAGGTCGCGGTAACCATCGGCTTGTGAGGCCATGAGCGAGGCCAGCACAAAACAGCTCAGCGCGGCCATCATGACGCGCCGGGTGCCGACGCGGTCGACCACAAAACCCGACAAGGCTTGGCCCGTGCCCGAGACGATGAAGAAGGCGCTCATGAGCCAGCCCACTTGCGCGTAGCTCAAGCCAAAGTCCCGAATAAAGAGCGGGAACAGCGGCGCGAGCAAAAGGTGAGAAAAATGCGATGTGCCGTGGGCCAAGCCCACCAAAGCAATCACCCGTGCGTCTTGCCGTGCTGTGTTCATCCCTCAATCGTAGGCGATTGGGCTGCCGAACTCAAAAACGCCGGGATTGCGCACCGGATCGACCCCGACCGGGATCACTGACTTGGGCGGGTAACGGCCTTCGAGCAGCAGTTTGGAGAGCGGGTTTTCGATGCGCTGCTGGATGGCGCGCTTGAGGGGGCGCGCACCGAACACCGGATCGAAGCCAACCTTGGCCAATTCCACCAAAGCCGCTGGTGTGACCTCCAAGCGCAAGTCCATTTTGTGCAAGCGCGCTTGCAAAGCCTTGAGCTGGATGCCAGCGATGGATTCGATGTGTTGGGCGTCGAGTGCATGGAACACCACCGTCTCGTCGATGCGGTTCAAGAACTCGGGTCGGAAGTGGGTTTTGAGCTCATCCCACACCGCGTCTTTGACCTCGTCGTAGGGCTGGCCCACCATGTTTTGAATGAGGTGCGAGCCGATGTTGGATGTCATGACGATCACGGTGTTCTTGAAGTCCACGGTGCGGCCTTGGCCATCGGTCAAGCGGCCATCGTCGAGCACCTGCAAGAGCACGTTGAACACATCGGGGTGGGCCTTCTCGACCTCGTCGAGCAAGAGCACGCTGTAGGGCTTGCGGCGCACAGCTTCGGTCAGGTAACCGCCCTCCTCGTAACCCACGTAGCCAGGTGGGGCACCGATCAGTCGGGCCACGGAGTGTTTCTCCATGAACTCGCTCATGTCGATGCGCACCAGGTGCTCTTCGGTGTCGAACAAAAAGCCGGCCAAGGCTTTGCACAGCTCGGTCTTGCCCACGCCGGTGGGGCCCAAGAACAAGAAGGAGCCCGTGGGGCGGTTGGGGTCGGACAGGCCCGAGCGCGAGCGGCGGATGGCGTTGGCCACGGCTGCGATGGCCTCGTCTTGGCCGACCACGCGGTGGTGCAACTTGTCTTCCATTTGCAGCAGCTTGTCTTTTTCGCCCTGCATCATTTTCGCCACGGGGATGCCGGTTGCGCGGCTCACCACCTCAGCAATTTCTTCGGCACCCACTTGGGTGCGCAGCAAGCGGTGGCCACTGCCCGGGGCTTTGTTGGCCTCTTGGTCTTGCGCGACCTTCAGGCGTTTTTCCAACTCGGGCAGCTTGCCGTACTGCAGCTCGGCGACCTTGTTGAAATCGCCTTTGCGCGTGAGCTCTTCGATTTTCAGCTTGAGCTTGTCGATGTCCTCGCGCACATGCTGGCTGCCTTGGGCTTGGGCTTTTTCGCTCTTCCAAATCTCGTCCAAGTCGGCGACTTCTTTTTGCACGCGATCGATGTCTTCTTCGATCAGTTCAAAGCGCTTCTTCGAGGCTTCGTCGGTTTCTTTGCGCACCGCCTCGCGCTCGATCTTGAGCTGGATCAGTCGGCGGTCAAGCTTGTCCATGACCTCGGGTTTGGAGTCGATCTCAATCTTGATTTTGGCCGCAGCCTCGTCGATCAAGTCGATGGCTTTGTCGGGCAAGAAGCGGTCGGTGATGTAGCGGTGGCTGAGCTCGGCCGCGGCCACGATGGCCGGGTCGGTGATGTCCACACCGTGGTGCAGTTCGTACCTTTCTTGCAAGCCGCGCAGGATGGCAATCGTCTGCTCCACCGTGGGCTCACCCACCAAGACCTTTTGGAAACGGCGCTCCAAGGCCGCGTCTTTTTCGATGTACTTGCGGTACTCGTCCAGCGTGGTCGCGCCGATGCAGTGCAGCTCGCCGCGAGAGAGCGCGGGCTTGAGCATGTTGCCCGCGTCCATGGCACCTTCGGCCTTGCCAGCGCCCACCATGGTGTGGATCTCGTCGATGAACAAGATGATGCGGCCTTCGTCTTGCGAGACCTCTTTGAGCACCGACTTCAGCCGCTCTTCAAACTCGCCGCGGAACTTGGCGCCGGCGAGCAAGCCCGCCATGTCCAGCACCAGCACGCGCTTGTCGCGCAGGCTCTCGGGCACTTCGCCGTTGACGATGCGCTGGGCCAAACCCTCGACGATCGCGGTCTTGCCCACACCGGGCTCGCCGATCAGCACGGGGTTGTTTTTGCTGCGCCGCTGCAGCACCTGGATGGCGCGGCGGATTTCGTCGTCGCGGCCAATGACCGGGTCGAGTTTGCCCTTGCGAGCGCGCTCCGTGAGGTCCAGGGTGTATTTTTTCAAGGCCTCGCGCTGGCCTTCGGCCTCGGGGCTGTCCATCTTTTGGCCACCGCGCACGGCGACGATGGCGGCGTCCAGGCTTTTGCGCGACAGGCCGTGCTCGTTGCCCAAGCGGGCCAACTCGCCTTTGCTGTCCGTGATGGCCAGCAAGAACAACTCGCTGGCGATGAAGGCGTCGCCGCGTTTGATCGCTTCTTTTTCGGTGGCCTGCAAGAGCTTGCCCAGCTCGGCGCTGGGCTGCACCTGCTCTTGGCCCTGCACCTCGGGCAAACGCTTGACCATCGCCTCGGTGGCGGCCGTCAAGCCGCCCAAATTGACGCCCGCGCGCGAAAGCAAAGCACTTGGGCCGTCGGCTTGGCGCAGCATGGCGAGCAAGAGGTGTGCTGGCTCGATATAAGCATGGTCCGCCCCCAAGGCCAAGCTCTGCGCGTCGCTCAGGGCTTCTTGGAATTTGGTGGTGAGTTTGTCCATACGCATGTCGTTCGCTCCTCAATCGTTGATGGGGTGCACATGCGGCCGTTTGGGCCGATTTCAAGGGGCCGCTCGCCCCGAGGCTCAAGCGTTGCGGGCTTGGATGCCCCAGCGCGCCAACGCCGCGTCATCGCTCTCACGGGCGTCCACCCAGTGCGCGCCGGTGGGTGTTTGCTCTTTTTTCCAGAACGGCGCTTGGGTTTTGAGGTAATCCATCAAAAACTCGCAGGCCTGAAAACTCTGGCCCCGGTGGGCCGAGCTCACACCGACCCACACGATTTGGTCGGTGGGCTGCAGCAAGCCCACGCGGTGGATCACGCGCGCGGCCACGATGTCAAAGCGAGCCATGGCCTGGTCGATCATGGCCTCGATGGCCTGTTCGGTCATGCCGGGGTAGTGTTCGAGCTCCATGCTGGAGACCGCATCGCCGCCGTTGCGATCACGCACCGTGCCCAAAAACGTGCACACCGCGCCCACACGGCCATCGCCCGCGCGCAAACGCGCCTGTTCTTGGCCAGCGTCGAAGTCGGCGGTTTGGATCGAGACGCGTGAAGGCTGTGCCATGTCGTTCAGCCGCCGGTGACCGGTGGGAAAAACGCGACCTCGGCACCCTCGTTGATTGCCGCACTTTCGTCGGTCATGACCTGGTTGACCGCCACGCGAATGGCCTTGCCACGCGCCAAGGCCTCAGGGTAAGCGCCGCCCTGCGCCATCAACTCGTCGCGCAAGGCCGCGACCGTGCCGACCTGGGTTTGCCAGGCTTGGCTGCTGGTGCCCAAGGCTTCTCGGATGGAGGCGAAGTAGCGCAAGGTGATGTTCATGGTGTGGCCTTCAAACGCCCCAATCGGCCAAGGGCAGGTAGTGCACGGTTTGTCCGTGCGCAATCGTCGTGCCCGCGGGGTTGTCCACCAAACCATCGGCCCAAAACGCCGAGGTCAAGACGCCCGAGCTTTGGTTGGGGAACACGTCCAGGCCACCTTGGGCGTTGCGGCGCACGCGCAAAAACTCGCGCCGCTTGTCTGCCCGGGGCCAATCGAAATGCGCGGGCAAGGCCAGCGGCGTGGGCAAGCCCAGGCCGGTGCTGGCACCTTGCAAGCGGCGCACAAAGGGGTGCACCAACAAGAGCAAGGTGGCCCAACTCGAAACCGGGTTGCCCGGCAAGCCGATGAAGTGGCAAGCCGGTGCGCCCTCCTTGGCGCGAACTCGCCCCAGCGCAAAGGGCTTGCCCGGCTTCATGGCCACTTGCCACAGGTCCAACGAACCCAGCGCCTGCACGGCCGGCTTGACGTGATCTTCTTCGCCCACCGACACCCCGCCGCTGCTGAGGATCAGGTCGTGGTGCTGGGCAGCGTCGCGCAGGGCCGCCACGGTGGCGTCTCGGCTGTCGGGCACATTGCCCAAGTCCGAGACCTCGCAACCCAAACGCTGCAGCAAGCTGCTGAGCACAAAACGGTTGCTGTTGTAAATGTGCCCAGGAGCCATGTCGCACGGGGCGGTGGTGCCGGGCATGACCAGCTCGTCGCCGGTGGTCAATAGGGCCACGCGGGGACGCTGGGCCACACACAGCTGGGCCACACCCAAACTGGCCGCCAAGCCCACACCCGCGGGCGTGAGGCGGTCGCCGGCACGCAAGACCACGGTGCCCAGCGCCACGTCTTCACCGGCTCGGCGCACGTGGGTGCCGGGCGTGGCGGGTTTGAGCCAACGCACCTGGCCGTCCAAGGCCTCGACGTCCTCTTGCATGACCACCGCATCGGCACCAGCCGGCATGGGCGCACCGGTGAAGATGCGCGCACAGGTACTGGGCAACAAGGGGCTGGCGGCGTGACCGGCCGCGATGCGCTGCGACACCGTGGCCGATTGGCCCACCACGACCTCAGCGGCGCGCACGGCGTAACCGTCCATGGCCGAGTTGTCGTTCGGGGGCACCTGCAATTCAGAGACCACGTCTTGCGCCAAGACACGGCCATCGGCTTGCAAGAGCGGCACAAACTCTCTGCGACCCAGGGGTGCTGCGGCGTCCAAGACCCGCTGCAAGGCCTCTTCGAGGGTCATCAGGGCAGGGCCGCGGGTGTTCATGGTGTGGGGCAATGGGCGCGCACGAACGCCTTGACTTGATCGGTGTCGGCGGGCATGACCAAGACGCGCTTGGGCAAGTTTTCGATACCGTCAAAATGAGCGGGTCGCTCGGGGTCTCGTCCCAAGGCCTCGCGCATGGTTTCGGCAAACTTGATGGGCAATGCTGTTTCCAAGATCACCACCGTTTGACCCGGTACGCGCTGCTCGCGCGCGACCTTCAGGCCGTCGGCGGTGTGGGGGTCGATGGTCACGCCAAAACGCTCGAAGGTGTCACGGATGGTGGCCAAGCGGTTGGCGTGGGTGCTCTTGCCGCTGACAAAGCCATAGCGCGTGCGGGCTTGCGCGAACGAGGGGTCGGCCGACACATCGAAGCGGCCTTGGCGCGCGAGTTGCGGGCCGAACAAATCGGCCACGCGGGCACCGTCGCGGCCAAGCAAATCGAACACAAAGCGCTCGAAGTTGCTGGCCTTGGAAATGTCCATCGAAGGGCTGGAGGTCTCGAAGGTGTCGGCGCTGCCGCGCACGCGGTAAACACCGGTACGGAAGAACTCATCGAGCACGTCGTTTTCGTTGGTGGCCACGATCAGGCGGTCGATGGGTAAACCCATTTGCCGCGCCACGTGGCCAGCGCACACATTGCCGAAGTTGCCAGAGGGTACGCTGAAGCTGACGCGTTGCGAATCGTTTTGCGTGGATTGGAAGTAGCCAGCGAAGTAATACACCACCTGCGCCAGCAGCCGCGCCCAGTTGATGGAGTTGACCGTGCCGATCTTGAATTGCTGCTTGAACGCGTGGTCGTTGCTGACGTTTTTGACGATGTCTTGGCAATCGTCGAACACGCCTTCGATGGCGATGTTGTGGATGTTCTCGTCCATCAGGCTGAACATCTGCGCTTGCTGGAACGCGCTCATGCGGCCGTGCGGGCTGAGCATGAACACGCGCACGCCCTGCTTGCCGCGCATGGCGTATTCGGCCGCGCTGCCGGTGTCGCCGCTGGTCGCACCCAAGATGTTGAGCTGCTCGCCACGTCGCGCCAACTCGTATTCAAAGAGGTTGCCCAGCAACTGCATGGCCATGTCTTTGAAGGCCAAGGTGGGGCCGTTGGACAAGGCTTCCAAACACACCCCGTCTTCGAGCTTCTTTAAAGGCACGATCTCGAAAGTGCCAAACACCTCGGCGGTGTAGGTCTTGGCGCACAAGGCGCGCAGGTCATCGGCGGGGATGTCGTCGATGTAGAGGGACAAAACCTCATGCGCCAAAGCGGCGTAGCCCTGATTTTTTAAAGCCGAGCGCATACGCGCCAAGCTGGCGGCATTGACTTGGGGGTAAGACTCGGGCAGGTACAGACCACCATCGGGCGCCAAGCCTTCGAGCAGGATTTGACAAAAGCGTTTGCGATCAGGGTGACCTCGGGTACTCAGGTACAACATGTTCAGTTCAATTCTTCTTTGCGGATGCGGGTGATGGGTGCGAGCACGGTGGGCAAGGCCTGCATGTGCGCCAGCGCGGCGTTCATCGTGCCTTCGCACGTGTCGTGGGTGAGGATGATGACGTCGGTTTGGGGCTCGCCGCCCTCGGCGCAGACCTCGTCGGCCTCGCGCTGCAAGACCGCATCGATGCTGATGTTGGCCGCCGCCAAAATGCCGGTGACCTTGGCCAAGACACCGGCCTGATCGGCCACGCGCAAGCGCAGGTAATAGCTGGTGACCACATCGTCCATGGGCAAAATCGCCAAGGGGCTCATGGCGTCGGGCTGGAAGGCCAGGTGCGGCACGCGGTTTAGCGGATCGGCGGTGTGCAGGCGGGTCACGTCGACCAAGTCGGCAATCACGGCGCTGGCGGTGGGCTCGCTGCCCGCGCCCTTGCCGTAGTACAGGGTGCTGCCCACGGCATCGCCCTGCACCACCACGGCGTTCATCGCGCCCTCCACGTTGGCGATCAGCCGCTTGGACGGGACCAAGGTGGGATGCACACGCAACTCAATGCCACTGTCGCGGCGCTTGGTGATGCCCAAGAGTTTGATGCGGTAGCCGAGTTGCTCGGCGTAACGGATGTCGGCGGCGCCCAGCTGCGTGATGCCCTCGATGTAGGCCTTGTCGAACTGCACCGGTATGCCGAACGCGATGGCACTCATGATCGTGACCTTGTGCGCCGCGTCTACCCCTTCAATATCGAAAGTCGGATCGGCCTCGGCATAACCCAATCGCTGCGCTTCTTGGAGCACCACGTCGAAGTCCAAGCCTTTGTCGCGCATCTCCGACAAGATGAAGTTGGTCGTGCCGTTGATGATGCCAGCGAGCCATTGGATGCGGTTGGCGGTGAGGCCTTCGCGCAGGGCTTTGATGATGGGGATGCCACCGGCCACCGCGGCTTCAAAGGCCACCATCACCCCCTTGGCGCGAGCGGCTTCAAAAATTTCGGTGCCGTGCACGGCGAGCAAGGCTTTGTTGGCGGTGACCACGTGTTTACCCGCGGCAATGGCCTCCAGCACCAACTCGCGCGCCAAGCCGTAACCACCGATCAACTCCACGACGATGTCGATATCGGGGTTGGCGATGATGGCGCGTGGATCGGCCACGACTTGCGCGGCATCGCCCACCATGGCACGGGCCTTGGCCACGTCACGGCGGCTCACCATGGTGACCTCAATGCCGCGGCCTGCGCGACGGCGAATTTCTTCTTGGTTGCGACGCAACACCTCAAACACACCGCCACCCACGGTGCCCAAACCCATCACGCCGACTTGTATTGCTTTCATCTGTTCCATTTGCTCAATAAATAAATCAGGCCTTGGCAGCCCCATGTCTCAAGCGCCAGTTCGCCAAGAACTGCGCCAATCGCTCAATGGCTTCGCGCAAATCGGCTTCGTGCGGCAAAAACACAATGCGGAAATGCTGCTGGTCGGGGAAGTTAAAGCCCGAACCCTGCACCAGCATGACGCGGGTGGCTTTGAGCACTTCCATGAAAAACTGACGATCGTCCTCGATCGGGTACATCACCGGATCGAGCTTGGGAAACATGTACAACGCGGCCTTGGGCTTGACGCAGGTCACGCCGGGAATGGCGGTGATGAGCTCATAAGCCAAGTCGCGCTGGCGGCGCAAGCGCCCGCCAGCCTTGGTCAAATCGTTGATGCTCTGGTAACCACCGAGTGCGGTTTGAATCGCGAACTGGCCTGGCACATTGGAGCCCAACTTCATGTTGGCCAACATGTTCACGCCTTCAAGGTAGTCGCGCGCCACGCGCTTGTCGCCCGAGACCACCATCCAGCCAGCGCGGTAACCGCAAGCGCGGTAAGACTTGGACAGCGAGTTGAAGGTGATGGTCAGCACATCGGTGGACAGGCTGGCGATGGCTGTGTGCTGTGCGTCTTCGTACAAAACCTTGTCGTAGACCTCATCGGCCAAAAGCACCAAACCGTGCTCGCGCGCCAACTCGACCAAGACCTGCAACAACTCGACGTTGTAAAGAGCGCCCGTGGGGTTGTTGGGGTTGATGACCACCAAGCCTTTGGTGCGTGGGGTGATCTTGGCGCGAATATCGGCCAAATTGGGCATCCAGCCATTGGCCTCATCACACTCATAGTGCACAGGCCGCCCACCGGCCAAGCTGACCGCGGCGGTCCACAGCGGATAGTCGGGCGACGGCACCAAGACCTCATCGTCAACGTCGAGCAAGGCCATGGTGGCCATGCTGATGAGCTCGCTCGCACCATTGCCCAAATAAATATCGTCCAAACCGACACCCGAAATGCCCTGCTTCTGGGTTTCGTGCATGACGGCTTTGCGGGCCGAAAAAATGCCTTTGCTGTCCGAATAGCCCGATGAATTGGGCAGGTTGCGGATCATGTCCAGTTGGATTTCTTCGGGAGCATCAAAGCCAAACGGCGCCAAGTTGCCGATGTTGAGTTTGATGATTTTTTGGCCCTCGTCCTCCATTTGCTTGGCCACTTCGACGATGGGGCCTCGCACGTCGTACAGGACATTGGCCAATTTGGCGGATTTGCGAATGGTTTTCAAAAGAGGCCTCCCGGCGGTCGCGATGTCGGCGGTATATTAGGCGGCTCTGAGGGCCGAAAAGCTTTCAATTTAACCACAGAACCGCGCTGTTTTTGCCCGCCGACCCCACCATGAAACTGCATGCCGACCGCTCCGACACCCCCGTCGTCACCGCCCACGGTCAGGGTTGGGTCGCCATCGATGGCCAGCGCCACGAGGGCGACTGGGTGCTCAGCGCCAGCGGGGTGCGACACCCTTGGCAACGCGTCACAAACATCCCGAGCACCGAGGACTTCTCGGCTTTGTCCCAGACGGACGATTTGCCCCCCGAGTTGGTGCTCTTCGGCAGTGGCCCTCGGCTGACCTTTCCGCACCCCAGCGCCCTGCAAGGCCTGATGAGACAAGGCATTGGGGTGGAAACCATGGACACCCCGGCGGCCTGTCGCACCTACAACATCTTGGCCGCCGAAGGCCGTCGGGTGGTCTTGGCCCTGCTCAATCCGCCACCACCCAAGAGCGACTGACTCAAACAGGTTAAAATACTGGATTGTTTCGTTGGCAGTTTGTAGGGGCATAAATGCCAAAACAATCGCCAAACCTCACAAGGGTTGGGGGACGGGCTGATGAGCCAGCCGCCCAGAAGCACCATTTTTATATCGTCAGGGCACGCACAGAATATGGCAGTTGTTGTCAACAAACCCATCCCAGAATTCGAGGCTCAGGCCACCGGCGGCGTCAAGGTCAGCAACCAAACCCATTTGGGTCAAACGGTGATTTTGTACTTCTACCCCAAGGACAACACCCCCGGTTGCACCACCGAAGCCATGCAGTTTCGGGACAAATACAAAGATTTCGTCAAAGCCGGCGCTCAAGTCTTTGGTGTCTCGCGCGACAACATGAAGTCCCACGACGACTTCAAAACCAAGCTCGAGCTGCCGTTTGAGCTGATCGCCGACACCGAAGAAAAAATGTGTCACATGTTCGGCGTGGTGAAAAACAAGATCATGTACGGCAAAAAGGTCAAGGGCATCGAGCGCAGTACCTTCTTGCTCGGCCCCGACGGCGTGCTCAAACAAGAGTGGCGCGGCCTGAAAGTGCCAGGTCACGTCGAAGAAGTGCTCAAAGCCGTCAAGGCCTTGAAAAAAGCGGGTTGATGGCGTGGGCCCAGTCGGGGCAATGGCCCCGCTTGGCTCATCGGTCAAGCACCGTCACGGTCGTCATGCATAATGTTTTTCATGATCTTGCGCCTCCCGCAATCCGCACACCTCCCATCAAGCCGCCCGGCCCGTCCGGCGGCTTTTTGTTTTTGGGCTTGCCCCTTCTTTCCTCACTGAACAGACCGCTTCATGCCACTGCCTCCAGCCCCCACCCAGCGCGCCGCCCGAGTGTCCCCATCCGCTTATGGCGTTTCGGCCGAGTCGCCCGCGCCGCTGAAGGCGGCTGAGCCCAGCGCGCCACGCAACGTTCCGGCCAAACACCGCGAAGCACCGCAGGCCAAACCCGCCCCACGCCACCCAGAACCCGCCTCGGCCCCCATCCCCGTGGCCGCAACCGCTGCCGTAACCGCCAGCAAAACCAGCCCGGTACCCAACAAACGCCGTGGCCCGCGCAGTGGCCCCACCCGCCTGTTCGTGCTCGACACCAACGTGTTGCTGCACGACCCGATGAGCCTGTTCCGCTTTGAAGAGCACGACATCTTCTTGCCCATGATCGTGCTTGAAGAGCTAGACGGACACAAAAAAGGCATGACCGAAGTGGCTCGCAATGGCCGGCAAACCAGCCGGACCTTGGACGCCTTGGTCGCCCAACAAGGTGGTGATCTGATTCAAGGGATCCCCTTGGCCAGCACCGGCCACACTGCTGCGCGCGGCGTGATGTTCTTCCAAACCGAGCCGCTGAACAACCAGCTGCCCAGCAGCCTGCCCCAAGGCAAGGCCGACAACCAAATTTTGGGGGTGGTTCAAGCCCTTAGAGAAAAATTCCCGCAACGTGAAGTCATCTTGGTGTCCAAAGACATCAACATGCGCGTCAAAGCCCGCGCACTGGGCTTGGCTGCGGAAGACTATGAAAACGACAAGACGCTGGACGATGGCGAGTTGCTCTATTCGGGCGCCTTGGCGCTACCCAGCGACTTCTGGACGCGCCAAAGCAAAACCATCGAGAGCTGGCAAAACGCCAGCCACACCTACTACCGCGTCAGCGGCCCGTCGGTGGCGCAGTTCCACATCAACCAGTTCGTGTATTTCGAAGCCCCCGGAGAGCCCTCGCTTTACGCACGGGTCACGGAAATACAAGGCAAAACCGCGGTCTTGCGCACCCTCAAAGACCACGCGCACCTCAAAAACGCGGTCTGGGGCGTGACCAGCCGCAACCGCGAGCAGAACTTCGCGATGAACATGCTGATGGACCCCGAGATCGATTTCGTCACCCTCACGGGCACGGCGGGCACGGGCAAAACCCTCATGGCACTGGCAGCGGGCTTGACACAGGTGCTGGATGACCGCCGCTACACCGAGATCATCATGACCCGCGCCACCGTGAGCGTGGGCGAGGACATCGGCTTTTTGCCTGGCACCGAAGAAGAAAAAATGGGGCCATGGATGGGCGCCTTGGACGACAACCTGGAGTTTTTGGCCAAAGGCGACGGCGGCAACGCCGGTGAGTGGGGCCGCGCGGCCACCAACGAGCTCATCAAGAGCCGCATCAAGATCAAGAGCATGAACTTCATGCGCGGTCGCACCTTCATGAACAAGTACGTGATCATCGACGAGGCGCAAAACCTCACGCCCAAGCAGATGAAGACGCTCATCACCCGCGCTGGCCCTGGCACCAAGATCATTTGCATGGGCAACTTGGCTCAGATCGACACGCCCTACCTGACCGAAGGCTCATCGGGCCTGACGTTCGCGGTGGACCGCTTCAAGGGCTGGCCGCACGGTGGGCACATCACCTTGGCGCGCGGCGAGCGTTCGCGCTTGGCGGACTTCGCCAGCGACGTGCTCTAAGCACGCTCAGCGTCACGAGCGAGCGGCGATCAGAAATCGCCGCCGCCGGCCAAGCTTTCAAAGCGGGTCAGCTGGTTCAAGAAGGCCAGTTTGACCACGCCAGTGGGGCCGTTTCGTTGCTTACCGATGATGATCTCGGCCACGCCGGGCTCTTTGCACGCGTCGCGCGTGTAGTACTCGTCGCGGTAAATGAACATGATGATGTCCGCGTCTTGCTCGATGGCGCCCGATTCGCGCAAATCGCTCATCATGGGGCGTTTGTCGGTGCGGGTCTCCACGCTGCGGTTGAGCTGCGACAGAGCGATGATGGGGCACTGCAGCTCTTTGGCCAACATCTTCAAACCCCGGGAGATTTCGCCGAGTTCGGAGGCGCGGTTGTCACCGTCGGAGCCGTTGCCGCTCATGAGCTGCAAATAGTCCACCACGATCAGCCCCAGCTTGCCGCACTTGCGAGCCAAGCGCCGAGCATTGGCGCGCAACACGCTGGCCGTCAGACCAGGCGTCTCGTCGATGTGCAGCGACACGTTGCGCAGCTTCTCAATGGCTTCGCTCAGCCGTGGCCATTCGTCATCGGTGAGTTTGCCGTTGCGCAAGTGGGTTTGGTTGATGCGCCCGATCGAGCCCACGATACGAACCGCCAACTGAGAGGCCCCCATTTCCATGGAGAACACCGCCACCGGCAAGCCCTCGTTCAAGGCCACATGCTCAGCGATGTTGATGGCAAATGCCGTCTTGCCCATGGAGGGGCGCGCAGCCAAGACCACCAAGTCACCGGCTTGCAGGCCCGCGGTCATGCGGTCCAAGTCCACAAAGCCGGTGGGCACGCCGGTGATGTCATTGGGGTTGGCGGCCATTTCCTCCACCCGGTCGAGCAACTCCACCACCAACTTGTCCATGCCTTGGAAGCCCTCCTGCATGCGCGAACCTTCTTCGCCGATATGGAAGATTTTCTGTTCGGCCTCGTCCAAAATTTTGTCAACTGGACGACCTTGCGTATTGAAGGCGGCGGTGGCGATTTCGTCGCTGGCGGTGACGAGTTTGCGCAAAATGGCGCGCTCGCGAACGATCTCAGCATAACGCCGGATGTTGGCCGCACTGGGCACGTACTGCGCCAAGGCGTTCAAATAGGCCAAACCGCCGACTTCGGTGGCCTTGCCTTGGCTTTGCAGGTGTTCGTACACCGTGATGACGTCGGCGGGCTTGTTGGCGTTGATGAGCTTCTCCACGGCGCCATAGGCCAATCGGTGCTCGTAGCGGTAAAAATCGGCCTCTTGGATCAGGTCGGACACACGGTCCCAAGCCCCGTTGTCCAGCAACAAACCACCCAACACACTGGACTCGGCCTCCAAGGAATGCGGCGGCACGCGCAGCTGCGCGATCTGACGGTCCATTGGGACATCGCCATCGCCCATCAGGGGGTCGAACGGGGGAAAAGGGCTGTTAAAAATGGCAGACATGGCAATCCTGTGAAGCCATCCATGTTACGCGCAGCGGCAGCTCTCGTCACGGGATAAGCCTGTGGACAAGTCGTGTACGGGCGGGGGAAATTCGGGGGAATTCAATGGGATAACCCCGTGACACACGCACAAAAAAGCCGCAGCACCCCGCTAGGGGTCTGCGGCTGATTTTCAGACCGAGAAGGTCTTAGGCGGTCTCGCCGATCACCTGAATGGCCACTTCCGCCGACACGTCGGTGTGCAGCGACACGTTGACGGTGTATTCACCGACCAACTTCAAGGGACCGTGGGGCATGCGGATTTGCGACTTGGCCACCGCAAAGCCAAGCTTGTTCAAGCCATCGGCGATGTCGTGGTTGGTCACAGAACCGAACAAGCGACCATCCACGCCGGCCTTTTGGGTCAGCTTGAGGACGGTACCACCGACTTTTTCGCCCAAAGCTTGGGCTTCGGCCAATTTGGCGGCGGCGGCTTTTTCGAGTTCGGCACGGCGTGCTTCGAATTCGGCGATGGCGGTTTGGGTGGCGCGACGGGCACGGCCCGAAGGGATCAAAAAGTTACGGGCGTAACCGTCTTTGACTTTGACCACATCGCCCAAGGCGCCGAGGTTGACAACTTTGTCGAGCAGGATGATTTGCATGTCAGGCTCTCTTTCAGACGCGGTGCTGGTCGCTGTAAGGCAACATGGCCAAGAAGCGCGCACGCTTGATGGCGGTGTCCACCTGACGTTGGTAAATCGCGCGGGTGCCGGTCAGGCGCGCGGGGATGATCTTGCCGTTTTCGGCAATGAAGTCACGCAGAACGTCGACGTCTTTGTAGTCCACTTCTTCCACGTTGGCCACGGTGAAGCGGCAGAAACGCTTGCGCTTGAAGAGCAGCGATTGGGTGTTGCGCTTGGGGCGCTTGTCTTTGTTGAAACGTTTGGGTGCAGCCATGATGGGCCTTCCTATGTCTTGCTGAAATCTTGGATGTGAAACACAACGCCTTTGCTGTTGCGCGCATTGGCCAGAAATCCGTGAAACTCACAAACCGAATCGAGCCCCTGTCGGGACAAGGTTTCGGCTTGGGCACCGAAGGCCACGGCCCTCAGTTGCAGCTTCACCTGACGGGGTGTGTCGAGCTCCAAGGCCACCGATTCGTGCTCAAGCACCAAATTGATGACGGGGATGCCGGCCGGTGTGTAACGCAGGCTTTGAACCTGAACCACGGTGGCGGACAATTGGAGTGCGTTCACCCTTTCTGACGTGTCGCGCAGGCAGCCTTAAGCGGCGTGTTCCTGCGGTTGTTGTTGCGACTTGCGTGCTTCTTCACGCTCGACCGACTTCATCATCGAAGAAGGGCCGGTTTCGGCTTTCTTCTTCAACACGGTCAGCTGACGCAACACGGCATCGTTGAACTTGAAGGCGTGCTCAAGCTCACCCATCACGGCCTGGTCGGCTTCGATGTTCAGGCACAGGTAGTGGGCCTTGGACAGCTTGTTGATTTGGTAAGCCATCTGACGACGGCCCCAGTCTTCAACGCGGTGGATCTTGCCACCGCCGGCGGTGATCATGCCCTTGTAGCGTTCCAGCATGGCTGCAACTTGCTCGCTTTGATCCGGGTGGATCAGCATGACGATTTCGTAATGACGCATAGACTCTCCTTGTGGATGAAAAAAGCCGCCCCCAGCGTCGACAAGGGGTACGGCAAGGCAAGCCCATGATTCTAGCAAACTTCAGCCGCCCCGTCCGCTTTTCGGCCCCTTCAGGTTGGGGTAGCGCACAAACTCCACCCACTCGCGCTCGGCTCGGCGCGGCGCCGGCGTGACCCAGCTCACCAAAAACATCACCACAAAACCCAGGGGCACCCCAAAAACGCCCGCGGCAATCGGCTGAATGCCCCACCACAGCTCCAACGGCGCCGTCACCCCGAACACCTCGCGCAACCAAGACTGGGTGGTGGACATGTAATACAAAGTGATGCTGACTCCCGAGATCATGCCCAGGGTCGCCGCGACGCCCGTGGCACGTCGCCAAAAGATCCCCAAGACCAAGGCCGGGAAAAATGCCGCCGCGGCAATCGAAAACGCGGCAGCCACCAAAAATAAAATATCAGCGGGTTTTTGTGCCGCCACATAAGCGGCCAACAAGGCCACCACCAACAAGAGCACCTTGGAAATCGTCACCCGGCGCACGGTGGAGGCGTTGGGATCGATCATTTTGTAATAGAGGTCGTGGCTCAGGGCGTTGGCGATGGTCAAGAGCAAGCCGTCGGCGGTGGACAAGGCCGCGGCCAAACCACCCGCGGCCACCAAACCCGAGATCACATACGGCAAACCCGCGATCTCCGGCATGGCCAGCACAACGATGTCGCCGCCAATGGTCAACTCATTGAGCTGCAAGATCCCGTCGAGGTTGATGTCGGTGATGGACAAGAGACTTGGGTCCACCTTGTTCCAAGCCGCCAACCACGCTGGAAGTTCGTTGAACGGTGTGCCCACCAACACGTGGAAAACCTCAAACTTCACCATCACCGCCAAAGCCGGCGCGGTGATGTAGAGCAAGATGATGAACAGCAAAGACCAGCCCACGGACTCGCGCGCTTCGCGCACGCTGGGCACGGTGTAGTAGCGCATGAGGATGTGCGGCAAAGCGGCTGTGCCCACCATCAAACAAAACACCAAGGCCATGAAGTTGCGCCGCGAGACGTCAAAAAGCTCACGTTCGGCTTCGGTGCCATCAGGGTCGCCCAAAAATTGTTGGGCATGGGGGGCCATGCCGTTGAGCGGCTGCGATTTGGTGTCGGCCTGGGTCTTTTGTTGGCGCCACAAAGCCTCGGCCGCGATGTCACTTTTGGGCAAAGCCGACAAACGCTTGTCGGCTTGCGCCAAGTCCGCGGGTTTGGCCTCACTGGCTCGCAATTGGTTGATGCGCTCTTGGGCACTGCGACGCTCGTCGGCCAAGGCTTGAACCGGGTTCTCCAACCGTACCGCGAGCTCTTGCGCGCGCTCGCGGTACAAGGCTTGCACCTCCAACTCTTTGGGGTCTTGGCTCAAGCGCTGCTCTTGGGCCGTGACCTGTTGCAGCTGCTGACCATAGACCAGCTGCGGCAGCGGCACTTGGGTTTGCTTGACCGACAACCACACCACCGGTGTCATGTAGGCAGCGATCAAAACCACGTACTGAGCCACTTGCGTCCACGTGACCGCGCGCATACCGCCCAGAAATGAACACACCAAAATACCGCCCAGCCCCAAGAAAACACCGAGCTCGAAAGCCACTCCGGTCAAGCGAGAGGTGATCAGGCCCACGCCATAAATTTGTGCCACCACATAAATGAACGAACAGGCAATGGCCGCGGCAATGCCCAGCAAGCGCGGAGCACGTCCACCGTAGCGTTCACCCAAAAAATCGGGGATGGTGTATTGGCCAAATTTGCGAAGGTACGGTGCCAGGAAAAAGGCCACCAAGCAGTAGCCCCCAGTCCAGCCCATCACAAACGCCAAACCATTGAAACCCTGCAAATACAAAGTGCCCGCCAAACCAATGAAGGACGCCGCCGACATCCAGTCCGCCCCCGTGGCCATGCCGTTGTAGATGGCCGGCACGCGCCGCCCTGCCACGTAGTATTCGGCCGCGTCGGTGGTGCGGCTCATGATCCCGATAGCCGCGTACGAACCGATGGTGGCGAACAAAAACCCAAAGCCGATCCATTCGCGCGACAGTCCCCACTGCTCCAGCAACGCCAACGCCAACACGAAGCAGAAAAACCCACCCGTGTACCAGCGGTAGACCTTGTTGAGCTGGGCGCGAAACAGCGCTTTGGCCAGTGCCGCGCGGGTCATGGTGGGCAAGGCTGACACGCCTTCAGTCCTCACGCTCTTGAACACCGTGCGACACATCGGTACGGTGCATGGCCCAAGCGTAAACCGCCACCAAAGCCGCATAGACCAATAAAGAGCCTTGTGCCGCCACCCAAAAGCTGAAGGGCCAACCCATGAACTGAAAATTCAGGTCACGGGCAAAAAACACCAGAACAAAACTCACCACGAACCACACCAGCATCAGGCCTGAAATCCAACGCAAATTGGTGCACCAGTAGCGGCGCAAGGTCTCGGGCGTGGGCGTGCTGCTCATGCCGACACCGCCGTCCATTCGCGCTCCAACTGACGCGCCACCCGAGGCTCGAAGCTGCGCAAATGGCACAGCAGGTCATGCGCTTGCGCGAGCTCGCCGCGTTCGTGGTGCAGGTGCGCCAACTGGTACCAAGCCAAGGGGCTCATGGGTTGCAACTCGGTGTTGCGGCGCAAGGCCTGCTCGGCACCCGAGAGGTCATCCAACTCAAGGCGCACCACACCCAAGCCGTACCAAGCCCGGTCCAGCAATGGGTTGAGCTGTATCGCGTCCTCGAAGGCCGATTGGGCCTCGCGCCAAAGCGCCAAGCCTTGCAGCACAAACCCCAGGTTGAACGCATGCGCGGCCACCTGCGGCTGCAACAGCCGCAAACGCAGCAACACGTGTGCGGCACCGCGCAGGTCCTTCGTCTGGACCAGCCAATGGGCTTGCGTGGCCAAGGCGTGAGGGTGCTCGGGCTGGGCTTGGAGCCAACCGGCCACACAGGCCAGAACGGGGGCGGGTCGCCCCCACCACAAGACCAGCGTCAAGCGCAGTCGCCAACGCAACGCCGTCCATGCGCGTTCAACACCGCGATTCATGCCAAACAGCGGGCCACGCCCGCAGTCACGATCACCCACAGCACGGGACTGCGATCCAGTGTTGAGCCCGACCCAATGAAAAAGAAAACACCATGGATTCATTCTGTTTGAGCACCTTACCGCGTTCTGACAAAAGCCCACGCCGGGCCCAATCTCGGTCCAATGAGCCTCAGGGATTACCCGCGAACCGGGCCCTTGGGGCGGTGTAGGATGGTTTCATGCACACCCCATCCAGCAGCGACCCCGCCTTGAACTTGATGACCACGCCGGTGCGCCAACTCATCAAACGCACGCCGATCACCTTGCCGCCGAGCACCAGCATCCAAGCGGCCGCCCAACTCATGAGCGAGTTGCGCGTTTCTTCCGTGCTGATCGAAGAACAAGGCACGCTGTTTGGCCTGATCACGGACCGCGATTTGCGCAACCGCGTGGTGGCCATGGGCATGGACATTCAGCGGCCCATCGCCGACATCGCCACCTTGGCGCCCTTGTCGGTGGACATCAAAGCCCCCGCCTTTGACGCCTTGCTGCTGATGGCGCGCCACAACATCCACCACGTGCCAGTGCTCGACGGCTTACAAGTGGTGGGCATGATCACGGCCACCGACCTGACCGAGCAGCACAGCACTTCGGCCGTTTACATGGCTGGTGACATTTACAAGCAGACCACCATCGCAGGCCTGCAGCAGGTGGCCGTCAAAGTCAAACGCCTGCAACAGAACTTGGCGGCGGCCGATGCCTCGGCCTACAACACCGGCCACATCATCACCGCCATCACCGACGCCTTGACCACGCGCTTGCTTCAACTCGGTGAAGCCCAATTGGGCCCCGCCCCGATCGACTTCGTGTGGGTGGCCGCGGGCTCGCAAGCCCGCAGCGAACAAACCGCCAAGACCGACCAAGACAACTGCCTGGTGCTCGACGACCGTTACGAGGAAGCCCGGCATGGCGAGTACTTCAAAGCCTTGGCGACCTTTGTCTGCGACGGCTTGGACGCCTGTGGCTACATCCACTGCCCCGGCGAGATGATGGCCATGACGCCCACTTGGCGCTTGCCACGCCAGCAGTGGCTCGACCTGTTCGCCCGTTGGACCTCACAACCCGACCCCAAGTCGCTCATGCTCACCTGTGTGTGGTTCGACTGGCGCGCCATCCACGGCAACATGGCCATGGCAGAGGACCTCCACCGCGAAGTTTTGCAGCGCACGCAAGGCAACAGCATTTTCTTGGCCCACATGGTGGGCAACGCCCTCACCCACCGCCCTCCCCTGAATTGGTTCAATGGACTGAGCACCATCCGCAGCGGAGACAACCGAGGCACCATCGACCTTAAGCACAACGGCATCGTGCCCATCGTGGATTTGGCCCGTGTCTACGCCTTGGCCGGTGGCGACACCGCGGTCAACACGCACGATCGTTTGGAAAGCGCGGCCGCCAGCGGTGCCATCAGCGAACAAAGCGCGCGCGATCTGCGCGATGCTTTGGAATTTTTGGCCTGCGTGCGCATCCAGCACCAAGCGCGGCAAATGTTGCAGGCAGGAAAACCCGACAACTTCCTGCACCTTGTGGAGATTTCCAACTTCGAGCGCACGCAGCTCAAAGACGCGTTTCGCGTGGTGGAGTCCCTTCAGAACATCTTGGGGCAACGCTACCAAGCGGGTCGCTTCTGAGCCCTCAGTAGGTCAATCGCGCGTAATAGGTTTTTTGGGCCGCCTCGCGCGCCTGGCCCAAGGTGCGGATCCCTTTCTCGGCCAACAGCGGGATGAGTTTGAGGAAGACCTCGGCCGTGACCATGGCGTCGCCCATGGCCGTGTGCCGCCCCACCACCTTGACATTGAAGCGCTCGGCGATGGCCTCCAAACGGTGCGACGCTTGGTTGGGGTGCACCACGGCCGACAAGAGCAAGGTGTCGAGCACCGGCTGATCGAACACCACGCCGGTGCTTTTTTCTTTGAGCTGCAAAAACCGCATGTCAAACGCCGCGTTGTGGGCCACCAGCACAGTGTCTTGCGCGAACCCATGGAAGGAAGGCAAGACCTGAGCAATCGTGGGTTTGCCCGCCACCATGTGAGACTCGATGCCGTGGATGGGAATGGTGGCCGCTGGGATCCTGCGCTGCGGATCCACCAATTGGTCAAAGCACTCTTGGCTCAAGAGCTTGCCGTTGACGATGCGCGTGGCCCCCATTTGGATGATTTCGTCGCCCTCTGACGGGTTCAAGCCCGTGGTCTCGGTGTCAAAAACGGTGTAGGTCAGCTCGGTGAGCAAGCGGTCATTGAGCTCGAGCGACTGCGCCGTGGTTTGGAACAGATCAAAATCGTAAAACTCGGGGCGGCTGTCGTTGCGCACAAAGGTGGCCGCATCAACGGGTTCTTTCGGGCTGGCCAAGGGCAACAAGAAACGAAAGAACGCTTGGTGGCGCGTGCGTTCGCGCTCAAACCAGAACGCGCCGCCGTGGCGTTCCACCACATCGCGCACCGACAGCAGGGTGCCATCGGGGCCTTGTCGCATGGCGTCGAGCTCCCAGCTCATCACCGTCTCGGTGCTCATGGCCTGGCCACTCCAAATCAAGTCCAGGTGGGCCTTACGCCCTTCGTGACTGGGCAAGGTCGCGGGGCTCAAGCGCAGCTGCAAAAACTTGACGTCGAATTCATCGACCAAGCGGGCCGCCAAGTACGACAGCGCTTGCAACATGGAAAAACTCTCGACCTTGAGCCACACGCCAGCGTCGACCTCGGCCAGGCTGATGGGCACCGGGAGTTGCGACTGCATTTGGCGCAAGGCGGCTTTGAGCAAGTCGGCGCCGAGCATGTCCTCCATGGGCCAACGGGTTTTGAGGTCGGCCGTGGTGCCGGTTTCCAAATCGGCCAAACGCTGGCTCATTCGCCGGGTCTCTTCGCCAATCACCCCCAGAAAACGGCTGCGCATGGCGGGGTCGAGATCGTCAAAATCCAGCATATCCAGGGCCGCTTGCATGTTGGCCAGCGACGATCGGCTGCCCTCGGTCAAGGTGGTGAGCACCTGATCCCGCGCGGACTCGCTCTGGAAGTCGCGCGTGATGTTCTCCATCATCAGCACAAAGCCACTCAGCGCGCTGTGGGTCTCCACCGCGCCCACCGCGCGCACCGGGGCCATCTGCACGCGCAGCAACTGCCCCGCAGCCGTGGTGGTGACGAACTGCGCCGACGGTGAGGCCGCGCCCCGTGACATGCGCTCTTGGATGTTCTCCAACGCGTGTGCCACCAACTTGCGGTCGAACACGCCGTAGATGGAGCGACCCAAGCCCATCAACTCCACGCCACCGCCCACCGCACCCGACAAAGCGCGGCTCTGCAAACGCGCTTGCTTGTTGTAGAGCAAGATGCAGCCATCCAAATTGCACACCACCACGCTTTGCGTGAGTTCGGACATCAAGGCGGCCAAGCGACTGCGCTCTTGCTCAATGCCTTGGCTGACTTGGCGCACGCGCTCGTCCATGTCTTGCCGCAAACGCTCGCGCTGCTCCAGCAACTGGTTGATGCGATCGGCCAAGGCCCGGTGCTCTGGCGTACCTTTGGACACGACCGGCTTGAACACATCGGTGTTGAGCAACACGTCCACGCCATCGACCATGTGCGCCAAGGGTTGCACATAGTGGCTCCACAGCCGCTGCGCCAGGACCGCGGCGACCACCACGAACCCCAACCAAAGCAAGACCAGCAGCGGCCAACGGCCGCCCAACACCGCACCCCACCCCTGCGACCAAGCCTGCTGCTCGGCATCGTTCAAGGTCGACCCCAGCAAGCCCGCGGCCAAGCCCAGCAAGAGCAAGACCGACAGCCCCAACACAACAGCGGCCAAGACCGCGCGGGGCTCGACCCGAGGTTTCATGCCCGCTTCTCCAGCATCGCCTGCACCTTGGTGACCAGGTCTTTGGTCGAGAACGGTTTGGTCATGTAGGCATTGGCGCCCAAGGCCAAGCCCTTGGCCACGTCGGTGTCGCGACTTCTGGCGCTGAGCATCAAAATCCGGGTTTTACTGACGTTGTCTTTGTGGGCGCGCACTTCAAAACACACATCAAAGCCTGTCTTGATGGGCATCATCACATCGAGCAAAACCAAATCGGGCACGTCGCGAACGATCAAGTCCATTGCCTCTTGACCGTCACGCGCCAAGATCACGTTGTAGCCTTCTCGTTGCATTAAAAACTCGAGTGACAACAACATATTGGGCTCGTCATCTGCAATCAAAATTGTGTGTGTCATGTTCTGCTTCACGTCCGCATGCATCATGCCTCTGTTGCCTCACCTGTCTCAAATGCGAGACCCCTTTGCCAAGCCTGGGCGCGCGTTGCGTCGAAATAGGCCAGCGGTTCATGAGCAACACGACCGTATCAACATGCGCTAGGGGCATGAAACGACAAGTGCCAGACCATTGTGCCCCGAGCTCTTACCAGCGACTTACGTGAGTGTGGGGCACAAAAAAGCCGAGCTCAAGGCTCGGCTTTTTTGCTGAAGGACAAGCGATCAGCGCTGGGTTTTGGCCAGCAGCTTCCAGGTGTCGATCACCGAATCGGGGTTGAGCGAGATCGAGTTGATGCCCTCGGCTTGCAACCACTGCGCAAAGTCGGGGTGGTCGCTGGGGCCTTGGCCACAGATGCCCACGTACTTACCCTGCGCCTTGCAAGCGGCAATCGCCATGCTCAACAAGGCCTTGACGGCGGGGTCGCGCTCGTCGAAGTCTTTGGCCAAGAGCTCCAAACCGGAGTCGCGGTCCAAGCCCAAGGTGAGTTGGGTCAGGTCGTTGGAGCCGATCGAGAAACCGTCGAAGTACTGCAAGAAGTCGTTGGCCAAGACGGCGTTGCTGGGGATCTCGCACATCATGATCAGCTTCAAGTCGTTTTCGCCGCGCTTGAGGCCTTTGTCGGCGAGCAACTCGGTCACGCGCTTGGCTTGGGCCAAAGTGCGCACGAAGGGCACCATCACTTGCACATTGGTCAAGCCCATGTCTTCGCGCACGCGCTTCAAAGCCTCGCACTCCATGGCAAAGGCTTCGCGGAACTCTTCACTGACGTATCGTGCGGCACCGCGGAAGCCCAGCATGGGGTTCTCTTCTTCCGGCTCGTAGCGGCTGCCGCCCACGAGCTTGCGGTATTCGTTGCTCTTGAAGTCGGACAAACGCACGATCACGGGCTTGGGCCAGAAGGCCGCAGCGATCGTGGCCACGCCTTCGGCGACCTTGTCGACGTAGAAAGCGCGGGGCGATGCGTGACCGCGGGCCACCGACTCGACGGCCTTCTTCAAGTCAGCGTCGATGTTGGGATAATCCAAAATCGCCTTGGGGTGCACACCGATGTTGTTGTTGATGATGAACTCCAAGCGGGCCAAGCCCACACCGCTGTTGGGCACTTGGGCAAAGTCAAAGGCCAACTGGGGGTTGCCAACGTTCATCATGATCTTGACGTCCACCGGGGGCATCTCGCCGCGCTGGACTTCGGTCACTTCGGTTTCCAACAAGCCGTCGTAAATGCGGCCGGTGTCGCCTTCGGCGCAGCTCACGGTCACGATGGTGCCGTCTTTGAGGTGCTCGGTGGCGTCGCCACAACCCACGACCGCGGGAATGCCGAGTTCGCGCGCGATGATGGCGGCGTGGCAGGTGCGCCCACCGCGGTTGGTGACGATGGCGCTGGCGCGCTTCATCACGGGCTCCCAGTTGGGGTCGGTCATGTCGGTGACCAATACATCACCAGGCTGGACCTTGTCCATCTCGCTGATGTGCTGCACCAAACGCACGGGACCGGCGCCGATTTTTTGACCAATGGCGCGGCCTTCGCTGAGCACCTGGCTGGTGCCCTTGAGCTTGTAGCGCAACTCTGCCTTGCCTTGGGCTTGGCTCTTCACCGTCTCGGGGCGCGCTTGCAAGATGTAGAGCTGGCCGTCGGTGCCGTCTTTGCCCCACTCGATGTCCATGGGGCGGCCGTAGTGCTGCTCAATGACCAAAGCGTATTGGGCCAACTGCTCGACGTCGGTGTCGGTCAGCGAGTAGCGGTTGCGCTGCTCGGTGGGCACGTCGATGGTGTTGACCAATTTTCCGCTGGCGGCTTTTTCGGCTGGGGTGGCGAACACCATCTGGATCAGCTTGGAGCCCAGGTTGCGGCGGATGAGCGCGCGCTTGCCGGCCTTGAGCATGGGTTTGTGCACATAGAACTCGTCGGGGTTCACCGCGCCCTGCACCACGGTCTCGCCCAAGCCGTAGCTCGAGGTGATGAAGACCACGTCTTCAAAACCGCTCTCGGTGTCGATGGTGAACATCACACCGGCCGCACCCAGGTCGGATCGCACCATGCGCTGCACACCGGCGCTCAAGGCCACGTCGGCATGGGCAAAGCCCTTGTGCACGCGGTAGCTGATGGCGCGGTCGTTGTACAGCGAGGCAAAGACCTCTTTCATCTTGTGCAGCACGTCGTCGATGCCGACCACGTTCAGGAAGGTCTCTTGCTGACCGGCGAAGGACGCATCGGGCAAGTCTTCGGCCGTGGCCGAGGAGCGCACGGCGAACGAGGCTTTGTCGTTGCCACCACACAAAGTGATGAAGGCTTCACGGATGGCTTTTTCCAGGTCGGCCGGAAAGGGCTGGGCCTCGACCATGGCGCGGATGCGCGCACCAACCACGGCCAAAGCGCGCACGTCTTCGGTGTCCAAAGCGTCGAGTTCGGCGTTGATGCGAGCGGTCAGGCCATCGTGTTGCAAAAACTGGCGAAAGGCGTGTGCGGTGGTGGCAAAGCCGGTGGGGACTTTGACACCGCTGGGCAGTTGAGAAATCATCTCGCCCAAGCTGGCGTTTTTACCGCCGACCGAATCGACATCGCTCATCCTGAGCTGTTCGAAGGGGACGACCAAAGCCGTCGGGCTGAAGAGTTGAGACATGGAGAAGCTCCGCTGAAGTTAAACAACCGTTTGAGCGCCTGTTTGACGACCGTCCCATGGGTGTTCTTGGTCTGGGGGATCGGGTCCAACAGGGGCTTTGAGATCAACCCGATATTGTAAAGTGGATACTCCGACCACTATTTGAGGCTTTTTCATGCCCAACCGCACGGTTTTCTTCATCTCTGACGGCACGGGCATCACCGCCGAGACCTTTGGCAACGCCATCTTGGCCCAGTTTGAGACCCAGTTTCGCCACGTGCGCATGCCCTTTGTGGACACCGCCGACAAGGCCCACCAAGCGGTGCGCCAGATCAAGCACACCGCCGAACTGGAGGGCAAGCGCCCGTTGGTGTTCTCTACCATCGTGAACATGGAGGTTTTGGCGGTGCTGCGAACGCATTGCGACGAAGGCATGCTCATGGACATGTTCGGCACCTTTGTTGAGCCTTTGGAGGCCGAACTGGGCATCAAGTCCAACCACCGGGTGGGTCGATTCTCGGATGCCTCCAAAAGCAAGGCCTACAACGACCGCATCGAGGCCATCAACTTCTCACTGGCACACGACGACGGTCAAAGCAACCGCGATTTGGCCAGCTCGGACGTGATCTTGGTGGGCGTGAGCCGCAGTGGCAAAACCCCCACCTCTTTGTATTTGGCCATGCAGTACGGCCTCAAAGCGTCGAATTACCCGCTGATTCCTGAAGACTTCGAACGCCACCAACTGCCGCCCGCTTTGGCGCCACACCGCAAGAAGATTTTTGGCTTGACCATCGCGCCCGAACGCCTGAGCGAGATCCGTCACGAACGACGTCCCAACTCCAAATACGCCAGCTTGGCCAATTGCCGCGAAGAGGTGGCGCTGGCCGAGGCCATGATGCGCCGCGAGGGCATTCGCTGGCTCTCCACCACCACCAAGTCCATCGAAGAGATCGCCACCACCATCCTGCAGGACATCCGCCCCGATCAGCTGGTGTATTGATTCAAGGCTGGGGGTCTTGCGGGGGTTTCTTTTTGCCCAAGGCCCCAATCCCCCCATGGGCGTGTCGGCTCAAAGCAAATGCGGCAAACACCTTGAGCCAGATGGTCACGCCGGCGTATTGAAGACGCGCGTCTCGGTCGAGTATGAAAGCGTCAAGGTCGAGGTTCACATCCACGAACATCCACAAGAGAGGCAGAAAGGACGAGATCAAAACGGCGATCAACACGATGGCCGGCACAAAGTTGATCACGAATTCGTAATGCGCATAGCGCTCAGGGTCCGAAGGTGGCATGCCTTTTTTCAGGGCCACCTCAGAAAAGTCACGGTTGATCAGGATACGGTAAGCACGCCGAGCCCAAAAAAAAGTAATCGGAAAAAGGGCCAACAAAAAGAACCAATCGAAGATGGGTACTTGAATCATCACGTCCATGGCGTATCCTTGTTTTTGTTTCTGTATTGTTACTGATAAAAAAGCCCCGTCAGTTGCCTGACGGGGCTTTTGCGTCTCAGGCTGGTGCGGCTTTCACCGCACCAACCGAAGCGTCATCTCAGTGACCAGCAGAAGCTGCGCCGGCGCCTTTGGGCACGCGCACAGATTCCACCAAAGCTTGGATGTGTTGTGGCACAGGAGCGCCCATCTTGCTGATCAGGTAGGCCACCGTGAAATTCACGATCGCGCCCACGGTGCCGAAGGCTTCCGGGGTGATGGTGAAGAACGAGTTGGCTCCGCCGATCAGGTCCAGGTACTCCGTACCCTTGATGAAGAAGATGCCCTTGTGTGCGAACACATAGAACAAGGTCACAACCAAACCCGCCAACATACCGGCGCTGGCGCCTTTGTCGGACACGGTCTTGCTGAAAATACCCATCATCAACGCGGGGAAGATGGTCGAGGCTGCAATACCGAAGGCCAAGGCCACGGTACCGGCCGCGAAGCCCGGTGGGTTCAGACCCAAATAGCCTGCCAAGAAAATGGCACCGGCCATGGCGATCTTTCCGGCCATGAGTTCGCCTTTTTCGCTGATGTCGGGCTTGATGGCGCCCTTGATCAGGTCGTGCGACACAGCCGACGAGATGGCCAACAAAAGGCCCGCAGCGGTCGACAAAGCGGCAGCCAAACCACCGGCGGCCACCAAAGCGATCACCCAGTTGGGCAGCAAGGCGATTTCGGGGTTGGCCAACACGATGATGTCGGCGTTGACGGTCAGTTCGTTGCCCTTCCAGCCAGCGGCGTCGGCCTTGGCTTTCACGGCTTCGTTCTTGGTGGCGGAGTTGTAGTACTGGATGCGGCCGTCGCCGTTCTTGTCTTCGAACTTCAGCAGACCGGTTTTTTCCCAACGCTTCATCCAGTCGGGACGGGCTTCGTACTGCAAGCTGGCATCAGCAGCGTACAAGTCACCGCCGGTCACAGCAGCCGTGTTCACGGTGGCGTGCAGGTTGAACTTGGCCATGGCGCCCACAGCAGGTGCGGTGGTGTACAGCAAAGCGATGAAGACCAAAGCCCAGCCAGCGGACGAACGGGCGTCAGCCACTTTGGGCACGGTGAAGAAGCGAACGATCACGTGGGGCAGACCCGCGGTACCGATCATCAAGGACACGGTGTACATGAACATGTTCAGCGTGGAGCCTGCGGCCGTGGTGGTGTACTGGCTAAAGCCCAGGTCGGTCACCACTTGGTCCAGCTTGGACAACAAAGACACGTCGGTGCCAATGAAGTTAGAACCCAGACCCAACTGAGGCAAGGGGTTACCGGTCAAGTTCAAGGAGATGAAGAAGGCCGGCACCAAGTAAGCGCAGATCAGCACGATGTACTGAGCCACTTGGGTGTAGGTGATGCCCTTCATGCCGCCGAACACCGCGTAAGCAAACACAATGGCCATACCGATGTAAATGCCTTGCTCGCTCGACACGCCCAAGAAGCGCGCGAAGGTCACGCCCACGCCGGTCATCTGACCGATGATGTAGACGATCGAGGCAACCAACAAACAGACCACGGCGATGTTGCGCGCGGTCTTCGAGTAGAAGCGGTCGCCAATGAACTCAGGCACGGTGAACTTGCCAAACTTGCGCAGGTACGGCGCGAGCAACATGGCCAGCAACACGTAACCGCCGGTCCAGCCCATCAAGAACACGGCGCCGCCGTAGCCCATGTTGGAGATCAGACCGGCCATGGAGATGAAGGACGCAGCCGACATCCAGTCAGCGGCCGTGGCCATACCGTTGGTGATGGGGTGGACACCGCCGCCCGCAACGTAAAACTCGGACGTGCTGCCCGCGCGTGCCCAGAAGGCGATGCCGAGGTAGAGCGCAAAGCTCAAACCCACGAACAGATAAATGGTGGTTTGGAGTTCCATGTGGGTCTTCCTTTTAGTCTTCTTGCATGCCGAATTGACGATCGATGTCGCCCATCTTCTTGGCGTACCAGAAGATCAAAGCGATAAAGATGTAAATCGAGCCTTGTTGAGCAAACCAGAAGCCCAGGGGGTAACCACCCAGGTGGATGCTGTTGAGTTGAGGGGCGAGCAGGATGCCTGCGACGTAAGAGCACAGGAACCAAATGACCAATACCTTGGTCAGCAGGCCCAGCGTTGCCGACCAGTAGGCCTTTGCGTTGCTATCAGTTGTCATGAAAGTCATCTCCTAGAAGTGATGCTCAATTGATTTCAGCGGGTTGAGCCGCCACTTTTTGCGCTTTTAAAAATGAATTTCAAACTGCACAGATGAAATGTGTCCTACATAACTTACACAGCGATTGCTTGACAGGCACTGAGACACCAATCAAGGGCAAACACTGAGTAGATGAAGGTGGGGCTCGCCCCACCGAGGGTTTTGTCTCTTCTTTTGCTAAGTGTTTTCCCTTGACCACCCATGGCGTGAGCAAGGCGGAAAAAATCAATAAATGTCAGACGGTTGTCAGGAAGAAAATCGCCCCCCCTCTAGAGTCGAGCAATTGATTGTAAAAATGATAAGTAATTCGGTCCTCAAATGGTTTTCTGTGAGGTATTGCGGAGCTTTGTGTTTTTAAATTCTTGTTTATAGAATGCGGCAAGTTGATAAAGCCACCCCCAAATGGAGACCTATGCTGTTAGCTGTCGTCATTGCCAAGAGTCTGATTGAACTTTCGTTCATGTTCATCCTTGGGCGTTTTTTGCTGGGCTTGCTGGCGGGGCCCAACCGTGACAACAATGTTTTTTGGCAGCTGCTCGATGTGGCCGCCAAACCTGCGCTCTGGATCACACGCAAAATCAGCCCCAAGCTGATCCTTGACCAACACATCCCACTGGCCACCAGCAGCTGGCTGCTCATCGCGTGGGTTTTGATGGTGCAACTTAAACTCGAGATTTGCCTCGAGATGGGGTCTACCACGTGTCGATGAACAGCTCTACGGTACACGCCAAACCCGGCACCTCCAGCCGCTTTCAATGCATGTGGCTGCAGTTCAAGGCCAAAGTTCTGTTGGTGTTTGGCTTGCGGGCGCAAGCCCATGCTGTCTTTGAAGAAATCCTCGCCGACCATCCGCAAAATGTTCTGGCACTCAACAGCCTCGGCTTCAACGAACTGAACAACCGCCGCTGGGTTCAGGCTTTGGGATTCTTTGAGCGTGCCCTGACACTCACGCCGACCAACGCCAACGCTCACTTCAATGTGGGTTTTGTTTCTGAAGAATTGGGGCGCAGCCAAGAAGCAGAGCTTGCATTCAGAAAAGCCATTGAGATGGACGAAAAAATGGACCGTGCTTGGTACGGCCTGGGCTTGGTGCTGGTGCGTCAACGTCGTTTCGAGGAATCTTTGGTGGCCTTTAAGCGCAACACCGAGTTGCAGTCCATGAGTCCTTACGCTTGGTACCAAATGGCGCGGGTTCACATGGAGTTGCACCAACCCGAAAAAACTTTGGAAATCATGCGCCACCTCAAGGGTTTCGAGCCCAAGGTGGCCGCGCAACTGGAGAGAGAAACCGGTTTGAGCTTGGACAGACTGGCTTGACCTCCAGGGGCCAAAGACCTGAAGAATTGATTTGTGATAGTCGGTACTTTTTTTTCAACCAGAAGGAGATGACGATGCAGCTCAGTGCAAGGCACCAGGAATACTGGAGCAAAAACTTAAGGATCACGGGGCTTTTGCTGGCCTTGTGGTTCCTGGTCACGTTCGTACTTTTGTACTTTTCGCGTGACATGACGTTCAGCTTTTTTGGCTGGCCTTTTTCCTTCTGGGTTGCTGGCCAAGGCGCACTGATCGTCTACTGCCTGATCATTTGGTACTACGCACGCTACATGAACAACCTTGACAAGGAATATGGCGTTGCAGAAGGAGAACAATCATGAGCGTTTTCGGCGGAGAAGGCCAAACCCAAGGCCAATTTCAAAAATCCCTGAACAAAGTTTTCTTGTTCTACATCGGAGGCTTTGCGGCCTTCGTGACGACGCTTGCCATACTTGAGCAAATGGGCCTACCCAAGGAGTACATCGGCTACGCCTTCTTGGCGGCCACCGTGCTCTTGTACGGCGGCATTGGTGTGATGAGTCGCACCAACGATGCAGCCGAGTACTACGTGGCTGGCCGACGCGTGCCTGCCATTTACAACGGCATGGCCACCGGCTCTGACTGGATGTCGGCGGCTTCTTTCATTGGTATGGCCGGTACGCTCTACCTGACGGGTTACGGCGGTTTGGCCTTCATTTTGGGCTGGACCGGCGGTTACTGTTTGGTGGCCTTGTTCCTGGCGCCTTACCTCAGAAAGTTCGGCCAGTTCACGATTCCTGACTTCCTGGGCGCACGCTACGGCGGCAACACGGCCCGACTGATCGGCGTGTTTGCGGCCATCTTGGTGTCCTTCGTGTACGTGGTGGCGCAGATTTTCGGCGTGGGCTTGATCACCGCCCGCTTGACCGGTCTGTCCTTCGATGTGGGCGTGTATGTCGGTTTGGCTGGCATTTTGGTCTGTTCGTTCCTGGGCGGTATGCGCGCGGTGACTTGGACCCAAGTGGCGCAGTACATCATCCTGATCATCGCGTACATGATCCCTGTGGTCTGGCTGTCGGTGAAACACACCAACATGCCCGTACCCCAAGTGTCTTATGGCTACTTGCTCGAAAAAGTGACCGCCAAAGAGGAACTGCTGCTCAAAGACCCCAAAGAACTTGAGGTTCGCGGTATCTTCAAAGCACGCTCCGATGCGGCCGCTGAAAAGCTCAAAGACGTGCCTGCTGCCATGGCTGCAGACAAAGACGCTGCCACCAAAAAGTTGGAAGAACTGAAAGCCGCCAACGCACCTGAAGCAGACATCAAAGCCGCTGAAGCGGCTTTGGCGGCGCTGCCCAAAGATGAAGCGGCTGCCAAAGCGGCCTACACCGCTGCGCGCACCTCCAACGCAGCCCGTGCAGCGCCACCCATTCGTCATGCAGAGTCTTTCCCAGGTAAAGACGAAGCCGCCCAAAATGTTGCCCGCAAGAACTTCCTGGCGCTGGTTTTCTGCTTGATGATCGGTACGGCTGCTTTGCCGCACATCCTGATGCGTTTCTACACCGTGCCCTCGGTGCGTGAAGCCCGTCAGTCGGTGGCCTGGTCGCTGTTCTTTATCTGCTTGTTGTACCTCACAGCGCCTGCTTTGGCGGTGTTGGTCAAGTTCGACATCTACACACTCTTGGTCGGCACGCCGATGGACCAGTTGCCGGGCTGGATTGCACGCTGGAACGTGGTCGACCCCACGCTGATGGCGGTGTCTGACATCAACAAAGATGGCATCTTGCAATTGGCAGAAATCCGATTGGGTGGAGACATCATCGTGTTGGCCACGCCTGAAATTGGCGGCTTGCCGTTCGTGATTTCTGGTCTGGTGGCGGCCGGTGGTTTGGCTGCGGCCTTGTCCACAGCCGACGGCTTGTTGCTGACCATTGCCAACGCCTTGTCGCACGACGTGTACTACAAAGTGATCGACCCCAACGCATCGGCCAGCAGCCGTGTCACGGTCTCCAAAACCATTTTGGTTTTCGTGGCCTTGGCGGCGGCTTATGTCGCATCGCTGCGCATGGCGGACATTTTGTTCCTCGTGTCTGCGGCGTTCTCGTTCGCTGCGGCAGCCTTCTTCCCTGCGTTGACCCTGGGCATCTTCTGGAAGCGTGCCAACAAATGGGGCGCCTCGCTGGGCATGGTGGCTGGTTTGGGCATCTCGTTCTACTACATGGTCAAGACCCATCCTTGGATGTACGGCTTGTTCCATGAGGGTTCGTTGACGCCTGAAATCCTGAAGGCCAACACCTGGTGGGACATTGCCCCCATCTCGGCCGGTATCTTCGGTGTGCCACTGGGCTTTGCGGTGATCATCATCGTGTCGCTGCTGACCAAAGCACCCGACCAAGAAGTTCAGGACATGGTTGAGAACGTCCGTTTCCCCAGCTTTGACGGCACCACCTCACAGGGTTCTGCTGCTCACTGATAGGAAGACGTTTGCAAGCACGGTCTTGCAAACTTGAATCCTCCCAACGAAAAACCCGATCGCGTCATGCGATCGGGTTTTTTCATTGGTGCTGGCTGATAACGGGTCTCAAGAACGCGAGGGCTGGTGCCCGCGTGGGCTTGAGATATCCCACTTTAAGCGGCGACCGCCTCTTGGCTTTGCTCCACCGGCTGTCGGATCAGGTGGTCAAAGGCGCTGAGCGCGGCCTTGGCGCCCTCGCCCGCGGCGATGATGATTTGCTTGTAAGGCACGGTCGTGCAGTCGCCGGCCGCGAACACGCCGTCCACGCTGGTGTGGCCTTTGGCATCCACCACGATCTCGCCAAAGCGGCTGAGCTCCATGTCACCCTTGAGCCACTCGGTGTTGGGGATCAAACCGATTTGCACGAACACGCCTTCGAGCGCGATCAGGTGCTCTTGGCCGCTGACGCGGTCTTTGTAGCGCAAACCATTGACCTGACCCGAAGCACCGGTGATTTCGGTGGTTTGAGCGCTGGCGTGGATGGTCACGTTGGGCAGGCTCTTGAGCTTGCTCACCAACACGGCATCGGCCTTGAGGGTGTCGGCGAATTCGATCAGGGTCACGTGCGAGACGATGCCGGCCAAGTCGATGGCGGCTTCAACGCCCGAGTTGCCACCACCGATCACCGCCACGCGCTTGCCTTTGAACAAGGGGCCATCGCAGTGGGGACAGTAGGCCACGCCTTTGTTCTTGTACGCCTGCTCACCAGGCACGTTGACGTTGCGCCAGCGCGCGCCGGTCGAGAGGATCACGCTGCGCGATTGCAGCACCGCGCCGTTGGCCAGTTGCACGCCCACCAAGCCACCGGGCTCGGTCGCGGGGATCAGCTTGTCGGCGCGCTGCAGGTTCATGATGTCCACTTCATAGTGGCGCACCTGGGCTTCCATCTCGGCGGCCAACTTGGGCCCGTTGGTCTCGAGCACAGAAATGTAGTTTTCAATGCCCATGGTGTCGTTGACCTGGCCGCCAAAACGCTCAGCGGTCAAACCTACACGAATACCTTTGCGAGCAGCGTAAACGGCCGCGGCCGCGCCGGCAGGGCCACCGCCGACGATGAGCACATCAAACGGATCTTTGGCGTTGAGCTTGTCGGCTTCGCGGCTGGCCGCGCCGGTGTCGAGTTTGGTCAAGATTTCTTCCAAGCTCATGCGGCCCGAGCCGAACACCTCGCCGTTGGCGAAGACCATGGGCACGGCCATGACTTGACGCTGCTCGACCTCGGCTTGAAACAAACCACCGTCGACGATGGTGGCGTTGATCTTGGGGTTGAAGATGGTCATCAAGGTCGCGGCCTGCACCACATCGGGGCAGTTGTGGCACGACAAAGACATGTAGACCTCGAGGTCGAGTTGGGCGTCCAAGGCCTTGATTTGGTCGAGCACATCGGCATCGACCTTGGGCGGGTGACCGCCGGTCCAGAGCAAGGCCAAAACCAAGGAGGTGAACTCGTGCCCCAAAGGGATGGCGGCGAAGCGCACACCGCGCTGCTCGCCTTCGCGGGCCACCACAAACGAGGGCTGGCGGGCGTCTTGACCGCTGGCGTCCAAAGTGACTTGGTCGGACAGCGCGGCGATTTGCTCCAGCAAGGCGCGCATCTCTTGGGCCTTCTCGCTGCCGTCGAGGGAAGCGATCAAGCGGATGGGGGCCTTGAGCATGCCAAGGTAGGTTTGCAGCTGGGTTTGGAGGGTGGTGTCGAGCATCGGAAACTCCGTTTGAATTCAATGAAGGGGGGCGTTCAATGCCGCTGGTGCATGGGCCCCAAAAGCCCATGAGGCAGCGGTACTGCCTATCGCACGCAGGCGATCAGATCTTGCCGACCAGGTCCAAAGAAGGCGTCAAGGTCTTGGCGCCTTCGTTCCACTTGGCGGGGCAGACTTGGCCGGGGTTCTTGGCCACGAATTGAGCGGCTTTGAGCTTGCGCAAGGTCTCTTTGACGTCACGGGCGATGCTGTTGTCGTGCACTTCCATGGTCTTGATCTTGCCTTCGGGGTTGATGATGAAGGTGCCGCGCAAAGCCAAGCCTTCTTCTTCGATGTGCACGCCAAAAGCACGGCTCAGCTTGTGGGTAGGGTCACCAACCAAGGGGAACTTGGCCTTGCCCACGGCAGGCGAAGTCTCGTGCCACACCTTGTGCGAGAAGTGTGTGTCGGTGGTCACGATGTAGACCTCGGCACCGACTTTTTGGAATTCGGCGTAGTGCTCCGCGGCGTCTTCCACTTCGGTCGGGCAGTTGAAGGTGAACGCGGCGGGCATGAAGATCACGACGGACCACTCGCCCTTGAAGCTGGCTTCGGTGACGGGCACGAATTTGCCCTGGTGATAGGCGGTGGTGCTGAATGTGGGGATTTCGGTGTTGATCAAAGACATGGTTATTCCTATTGACTGAGTTGAAAAATCGGTGTTTGTGTAAACAACAACGCCAGTCTATCCTAGGGTTAGCCCTTATCTTTTTGTCAATATCAATACCCCCCATAGTTTTTTTGTTGCAGTGCATCATGAACTTGCCACGATCCAAAGCAAAGGGTCCACGCCGACAACGCGTCGGCGTGGACCCTTGCTGAAAAAACACCAGGCCCGAAGGCCTAGGCTCAAGAGCTCAAAGCCCCAAAGCGGCGATGCCTGCTCGGGCGATTTGCGCGTCTTCGGTGGACTTCACACCGCTCACACCCACGGCGCCAATGGTTTGACCGTCTTTCAGGATGGGCACACCGCCCTCGAGCAAGCCTTGGATGGTGGGGGCACTCAAAAACGAAGCGCGGCCTTGGTTGATCACATCTTCGTACACCTTGCTCTCACGGCGGCCCAAGGCCGAGGTGTGGGCTTTGGCCGGGGCGATGTGCGCCGAGATGGGGGGCGCACCGTCCAAGCGCTGCAACCACAACAAATGCCCACCATCGTCAACGATGGCAATCGTCACCGCCCACTGGTTTTTCAAGGCCTCCGCCTCAGCGGCAGCAGCGATCAGCTTGGCATCGGCCAGCTCCAAAAATGCTTTGTTTTTCATGAACTTTTCCTAAAATAAGGGGTCAGACCCTTCAATCGATGGACCAACCGAGCATAATAGATGCTGAACAAGTTCATCGAGACTTGTGAGAATCAACCCTAGGAGTATCGCCATGAACGACCACAACACCACCAGCGGCCGCTTTGGCTCTGTGGCCAGCCAAGGTGCCCAGCGCAACAAAGTCCTGAGCAACACCTACCGCCTGCTCGCCTTGTCCATGATCCCCACCGTGCTGGGCGCTTGGATCGGCGTGCAAACCGGCATCACCGCCGGCCTGACCGGCTTCATGGGCCTGATCGTGTTTTTGGGTGGCGCGTTTGGCTTCATGTACGCCATCGAAAAAACCAAAAACAGCGCGGCCGGCGTGCCCGTGCTGCTGGCCTTCACCTTCTTCATGGGCCTGATGCTCTCGCGCATGTTGGCCATGGTCTTGGGCTTCAAAAACGGCTCCGACCTGATCATGACGGCCTTTGGTGGCACCGCCTTTATCTTCTTCGTCATGTCCAACCTGTCCATGGTCATCAAGCGTGACCTGACGAAAATGGGCCAATGGCTCTTCATCGGCGCCTTGGCCATCATGGTCGGCGCGGTCATCAACGTCTTCGTGGCCAGCACGGCCTTCACCGCGGTCATCGCCACCTTGGCCATCGTGGTGTTCAGCCTGTTCTTGCTGCACGACTTGAAGCGCATTGTGGACGGTGGTGAAACCAACTACATCAGCGCCACCTTGGGCGTGTACTTGAGCCTGTTCAACGTCTTCCAAAGCCTCTTGGCCTTGCTGGGCATCTTTGGCGGCGATCGCGAATAAGCGATCTCAACCCCCAACAAAAAGGCCACCTTCGGGTGGCTTTTTTGTTGTGCGTCACTGTGTGCGCAGCGAAGCCGTCTCGGTGTCAAAGCCCACGTCTTCGCCGTCCAAGCCCGTCCACTCGAACACCGCGATGCTCTCCACGTGCGCGGTGTGCGGGAACATGTTGACCACGCCCGCGGCCACGCAGGTGTAGCCGGCCTTGTGCACCAGCAAGCCCGCATCGCGGGCCAAGGTGGCGGGGTTGCAACTCACGTACACGATGCGCTGGGGTGGCGTCCACGACCCACGGCGCTCGGGGTCGGCGTGCAAATCGGCCAAGGCTTTGGCCAAGGCGAACGCGCCTTCGCGCGGCGGATCGACCAACCACTTGTCGGCCACGCCGTCGGCCATGAGCTGCTCGGGCGTCATCTCAAACAGGTTGCGCGCCACGAACGTGGTGGGCGCCATGGGATCGCTGCGCTGGGCCTGGTTCAAGCCCCAGTTGTCGGTGGCGCGTCGAACCATGGTGTCGCTGCCCTCGATGCCCAGCACCTCACCGGCCTGCGTGGCCAAGGGCAAGGTGAAGTTGCCCAAACCACAAAACCAATCGATGACCCGGTCATGGCGCTCGGCCTTGAGCAAGCGCAACGCGCGCGAGACCAAGACCCGGTTGATGTGTGGGTTGACTTGGGTGAAGTCGGTGGGTTTATAAGGCATGGTGATACCGAAATCGGGCAATCGGTAGCACAAGACCGGGCCGCCCTCGTCCAACAAGCGCACCGTTTCAGGCCCTTTGGATTGGGTCCACCACTGCACACCATGCAACTGTGCAAAGTCGCGCAAACGCTGGAGGTCGGCCGCGCTCAAGGGCTCCATGTGGCGCAAGACCAAAGCGGTGACATCGTCGCCACAGGCCAGCTCGATTTGCGGGCAGGTCTCGCGGGCGTCCATGTTGAAAATCATCTTGCGCAGCGGCGCCAACATGGCGCTGACGTGCGGGGCCAAAACTTCGCAGGTGCGCATGTCGGCGACGTAGCGGCTCTTGCGCTCGTGAAAACCGATCAGCACCACGCCTTTTTTGACCACGTAACGCACCGACAATCGGGCCCGGTAGCGGTAGCCCCAGGTCGGGCCTTCGATCGGGCGCAACAGGGTTTGGGCTTTCACCTTGGCCAAGTGCCACAGGTTGTCTTCGAGCACGCGCTGCTTGATGGCCACTTGGGCGCTGCTGTGCAGGTGCTGCATCTTGCAGCCGCCGCAAGCGCCAGCGTGCAAACCGAAGTTTTCGCAACCGGGGCGCACGCGCTGGGAGGATTCGCGGTGGATGGCGGTGACCACGCCGGCTTCCCAGTTGTTTTTCTTGCGGTGCACGCTGGTGCTGACCACCTCAAACGGCAAAGCACCTTCAATGAACACCACCTTGCCATCGGCACGGTGGGCAATGCCTTGCGCTTCGATGTCCAAGGACTCCACGCAGAGGGCGTCCTCTGGCAACACGTCGCTCATGGGTGCCCTTCAGCGTTTGGGCAAAAACGCCACGGGGTCGACGGGCTTGCCTTGGCGGCGCACCTCAAAGTGCAAGCGAACCGTGTCGCTGTCGCTGCTGCCCATGGTCGCGATGCGTTGACCTTGTCGAACCGTTTGGTCTTCCTTGACCAGCAGGCTTTGGTTGTGGGCGTAAGCCGTCAAGAAACCGTTGGGGTGCTGGAGCACCACCAAATTGCCCAAGCCACGGATCACCGCACCGGAGACCACCACACGGCCATCGGCCGCGGCCAGGACCGGATCACCGGCTTTACCAGCGATGGAGATGCCTTTGTTTTTGATCTCGTCAAACGGGATGGTGATCGGTCCATTGGCTGGCCACACGGCGCTGAATCCACTGGCGACGGGTGCCGTGGTGGCCGCAGGCGGCGTGCTGGGGGCTGGCTCCAAGGGCCGACTGGCGACCGGCTCGGTCACCACGGGTGAGGCGGCCGGGGCGCTGGCGGCACTCGGCGGCGCCACGCGAATCACCTGCCCCACTTCGATGCTGTTGGGGTCGTTGATGGCGTTCCACAACTGCAGGTCACGCCAGCCCTGTCCGGTCTCCAAGCCGATGCGGTAGAGCGTGTCGCCAGGTCGCACGGTGTAGAAGCCAGGTTGGTCTTGGTTGGGCGAGCGCTTGAAGCCGGCGACCGGCGCGGATCGGTCCACCACCGGCGCGGCCCCCGTGACACGACGCGTGGTGCAAGCCGACGTGGCCAACACCGCAGCACCCACACAACACCAAGCCACGGCTCGCCACAACTGGCGCGGGCTTTTCACCGACTCATTCATTGCTTCATCCCACTGAGGTTGGAGCGGCTCCAAGAGCCCCTCACAAAACACCCGATTTTAGAGGCACAAACAGCACCGGCTCGAGCACCGTTTGCACACAACCGGTTTCGGTTTTATCGATGACCACCAAATGCTGTTGCCCGCTGGGCGATTCGGACGGCGCCACCAAGCGCCCACCCACGGCCAGCTGGTCCAGCCAAGCCTGCGGAATGGACAAACCACCGGCGGCGCTGATGATGGCGCTGTACGGTGCACCCGAGGGAAAGCCCAACATGCCATCGCCCAAAATCAGGTGCACATTGGGTAAGCGAAGGTGACGCAGGTTCTCACGGGCCTTGTCGTGCAAGCCGCGCAAACGCTCGATGCTGTAGACCTCTTTTGCGATGTGGCTGAGCAAGGCCGCTTGGTAGCCGCAACCGGTGCCGATTTCCATCACACGGCCCAACTTGCCCGTGCGCCCTTCGCACAAGAGCGCCATCATGCGGGCGACCACGCTGGGCTTGGAGATGGTTTGCCCCAAACCGATGGGCAAGCTGGTGTCTTCGTAGGCTTGTGGCACCAAGGCAGAGTCCACAAAACGGTGGCGCTCAACCGAGCGCAAGGCCTCGGCCACTCGGGGGTCTTGCATGCCCTGAGCTTGTATTTTTTGCACCATCGTGAAACGGATGGCTTGCGAATCCATGCCCACGCCGCTGGTGTGCACGCGGTGCGTCATGGGCGACACGGGGACTTTGGTGTTCGACACGGGTGCTTTGGGCGCTGGCGTCACGCGCTGGGCTTGCGCGGCGTGCAGGCGTTGCGGGGTGTCGGGCGTGGTGTTCATGCGCGCCGGGAAAGCCGGTCTGGGCTTGGCTGGGCCGCCCGCCGGCTTGGGCGGCTCTCGCTTCACTGGCCCCCCGACAAGCTGCTGGCCAAGGGTGCCCAATACGGCAGGCGATCGTGGTCGGTCAAATCGACTTGCAAAGGTGTGATGGTGGCGTAGCCCTGCAGGGTGGCGTGAAAATCGGTGCCCTCGGCATCGTCCTTGGCCGCACCTGCGCTACCGATCCAGTACATCTTGTCGCCGCGCGGGCTCTCTTGAACGATGACCGATTCGGCGGCATGCCGACGACCCAAACGGGCCACCTTGAAGCCCTTGAAGGGTACCCCATCGACGTTGGGCATGTTGACGTTGAGCAGCCAAGGCTCAGCCCCGGGGGCTGGACCTTCAGGCTGACCCGGCAAGCTCGGCAGCAAACGGGCAACCAAATCGGCGGCGTGCTGAGCCGCCACGTCCAACTGTTGCCAGCCTTTGTGCGTTTGAGAAAAAGCGATAGACGGGATGCCAAACAAATAGCCTTCCATCGCGGCCCCCACGGTGCCGGAATAGATGGTGTCGTCGCCCATGTTGGCGCCGTTGTTGATGCCCGAGACCACCAAGTCGGGGCGGTAACCCAGCAAACCCGTCAAAGCGATGTGCACACAATCGGCCGGCGTGCCGTTGACGTAGCGAAAGCCGTTGGGGGCGGTGTGCACAGACAAAGGCGAATGCAGGGTCAAGGCATTGGACTTGGCGCTGTTGTTGTGCTCGGGTGCCACCACCTCCACGTCGGCCAAGCCCTTGAGGGCTTCGTACAAGGCGACGATACCGGGCGCGGTGAAACCGTCGTCGTTGGAGATGAGGATTTTCATGTCCATCATTGTAGGCGGGCCCCGAAGGGTTGAATCGGCGGTGTCAAGGTGGCGATCGGCTGAGCAAGTGGTCGCGAAACAAGACCGCTGGCGACTGAGGGCTGAGCCCCAAAGCCGTGGTCAGGTAGACCTGATCCTTGGCTTCCAGCTGGGGTTGTGAAAGCGCCACCAGCCGCTGGCTAACCAGGAAATCCGCCACGAAGCTGCTGCGCGCCAACGCGATGCCGTGCCCCAAGGCCGCAGCCTCTAAGCACAGCTGGGCCGAGTCGAACTCCAAGTCGGTGCCTTGCACCTGACGTTTCGTGCCTGCAGCCCGCAACCATTGAGACCAGCCCTGTTCAAACCCAATGCTGTGCAGCAAGGTCTGGTTTGACCAGTCCATGGCTTTTTTGCTGCGCTTGAATCGCTGAGCCCAGGCGGGTGAGCACACGGGAAAGATGTGGTCGCGGGTGAGTTGCACCGCACTCACCCCTTTGGGTGCAGAGGATGCCAGCCGCACATCCACGTCCACGCTGGCGTCCAGCGGCTCACCCGGCCAAACGGCCGCCACGAGACGGACGGGAATGTCCGGGTGTTGCTGGGCAAAACTGGCCACGGCATCGATCATCCAAGTCCTGGCAAAGCCCAGCAACACGCGCACCACCAGCCGGTTGCCCTTGCGCTGCCCAAAGAGTTCCAACAAGGCCGTGTCCATGCGCTCGAAAGATTCTCGGCAGACCGGCAACAGGCTCTCGCCGGCGCGGGTCAGGCGCACTCCGCGCGCCGTGCGCTCAAACAGCGCCACGCCCACACGGTGCTCCAGCAATCGGACCTGCTGGCTGATCGCCGCCGGGGTGACGTGCAACTCCTTGGCCGCGGCCGACAGGTTGAGGTGCCGTGCCGCGACTTCAAAGGCCCGCAGCCAGTTCAATGGGGTTTTGGCGTCATTCACGAAAGTCAGTTTACAGAAAATCTAATAACCCGTTCGACGAATTCATTGCTTTTCTTAACCGCTGTCGACACCTAACATGCCCTTCAACACAGAAAGAGACAGGCCCATGCAGACCACCGCTCCCCTTCCATCAACAGCCGCCAACCTCACAACACAACGCTCGGCCACCCCAGCCCAGTTGCTGGACCTCTCGCACGACGATCAGACCTTGACCTTGCGCTGGGATGACCAGCGCATCAGCCGGTTTGCGGCCATCTGGTTGCGCGACAACTGCGATTGCCCCACCTGTCGCCACCCGCAGGCCATGGAGCGCCTGTACATGTTCATCGACCACGACTGGCCCAGCATCACCCAAGTCAAACCCACCGAAGGGGGGCTGATCGAAGTGCAGTTCAAGCAAGGGCCAACCACGCACACCTCGCGCTTTGGTCTTGCTTGGCTGCGCGACCACTGTTACAGCAGCCAAGCGCGCGCTGAAGGGCCGCCCCAGCGCCAACTGTGGAACGCCGACATGAACGGCGCGATGCCCACGATCGCATACGACGACTTCATGGGCACCTCAGAGGGCGTGCGCCGCTGGATTGGGGCGATCAAAACCCATGGCGTGGTCCTGCTTCAAGGCGTGCCCACGGTCCCCGGACAGCTGCTGGAGGTGGCCCGTCGGGTGGGCCCGGTGCGCCAAACCAACTTTGGCGACCACTACGACGTCATCTCCATGCCCAACCCGAATGCGGTGGCCTACACGGCGCTGGGCCTGGAGCTGCACCACGATCTGGTGAACTGGCGTTTTCCACCGGATGTGCAAATGCTCAGCTGCCTCAAGAGCAGCGTCACTGGGGGCGAATCCCTATTCGCCGACGGCTTTCGGGTGGCCGAAGACTTGCGGGCCCAAAACCCGTCCGCTTTTGCGTTGCTGAGCGAGGAGCCGGTTGAATTTCGTTTTCACGATGCCAGCTGCGACATCCGCGCCAGTGCGCCCATGCTGACTTTGGACAAGCAAGGGCAACTCGTTCGCATGCGCTTCAACAATTGGCTGCGCGCCAGCTTGAAAGTGCCCGAGGAACGGGTCACGCCCATGTACCAAGCGATGGCCGCGCTCTGGGCCTTGCTGCGAAACCCGAGCTACCACCTCAAGCTCAAACTCCAACCGGGGGAGCTGGTTGCTTACGACAACAACCGCGTCTTGCACGGACGAAAGCCTTTCGACCCCAGCAGCGGCGAACGCCACTTGCAAGGTTGCTACATGAACATGGAGGATTTGGACAGTGCGCTTCGGCTGCTGGATCGAAGTGGGGAGCGCCGCAGCGGTTGATACAACAGTGATGGCCCATCAAACAAAAAGCCCACTGACCAGTGGGCTAAGTGCTTGATTCATATGGGGTGGCTGATGGGGCTCGAACCCACGACAACAGGAATCACAATCCTGGA
>DAISXI010000004.1:45680-49253 GCA_036825935.1 Hydrogenophaga sp. | reverse complement strand
CCTTCTTTGCCGCAGGTGCCCACGCCCGAGTCGAGCTTCATGTCGTTGCCGATCAGGCTGACTTTTTTGAGCGACTCAGGGCCACTGCCGACCAAGGTGGCGCCCTTGACCGGGTATTGGATTTGGCCGTTTTCCACCCAATAGGCTTGGCTGGCCGAGAACACGAACTTGCCCGAGGTGATGTCGACTTGGCCACCGCCGAAGTTGGCCGCGTACAAACCCTTCTTGATGCTGCCGATGATTTCTTCGGGGCTCTTGTCGCCGCTGAGCATGTAGGTGTTGGTCATGCGCGGCATGGGCACATGAGCGTAGCTCTCACGACGGCCGTTGCCGGTGGGCTTGACGCCCATCAGACGCGCGTTGAGTTCGTCCTGGATATAGGCGCGCAAGATACCGTCTTCGATCAACACGTTGCGCTGGGTGGTGTTGCCCTCGTCGTCGATGTTGAGCGAGCCGCGGCGGTCGGCGAGGGTGCCGTCGTCGAGCACCGTCACGCCCTTGGCCGCCACGCGCTGACCGATGCGCCCCGCAAACGCGCTGGAGCCTTTGCGGTTGAAGTCGCCCTCCAAGCCATGGCCCACGGCTTCGTGCAACAAAATGCCGGGCCAGCCCGCGCCCAACACCACCGTCATTTCACCGGCCGGCGCGGGACGCGCGTCCAGGTTGGTCAAGGCCGAGGCCACGGCCTCGTCCACGTAAGACTGCACCATGGCGTCGTCAAAATAGGCCAAGCCGTAACGACCACCGCCGCCGGCCGAGCCGACCTCGCGGCGACCGGCCTGCTCGGCGATCACCGTGACCGACAGGCGCACCAAGGGGCGCACATCGGCGGCCATGGTGCCGTCGGCGCGGGCCACCAAGACCACGTCGTGCTCGGCCGCCAAACCGGCCATGACCTGCACCACGCGCGGGTCTTTGGCTTTGGCCAAGCGCTCCACGCGCTCCAGCAAGGCGACTTTTTGGGTGCTGTCCAGGGTGGCGATGGGGTCCACCGCAGGGTACAAGGAGCGCGAAGACGCCACCCGTGTGCGGGCGATTTTCACGCGCCCTTGCTGGCCTTGGTTGGCGATGGTGCGCACCGTGTGGGCCGCATCGAGCAAGGCGCTCCAAGACAAATCGTCGGAATAGGCAAAGGCGGTTTTCTCGCCGCTGACCGCGCGCACGCCCACGCCTTGGTCGATGCTGAAGCTGCCGGTTTTGACAATACCTTCTTCCAGGCTCCAGCCTTCGCTGCGCGTGGTTTGAAAGTACAGGTCGGCGTCGTCCACGCCGCGGGCCATGATCTCGCCCAAAGCGCGCTGCAACAAGGCGGGCGTCAAACCAAAGGGCTCGAGCAAGCTGGCTTGGGCGGTGGAGAGACGGGACTGGGTGGACGCTTGATTGATCATGCCGCCATTGTAGATAAGCCCCGTGGGCACAGGGGGTTTAGGGCTTTGCCGGTGGCGCATCGCCGCGCAGGTGCGCGAACACCGCGCCGTCGTCGTGTTCGGCCCAGCCGGCTTGGCGGGTTTGCGCAAACACCGCGGCGGCGCCGGCGCCCAAAGGCCCCTCGAACCCCACGCGCTGGGCCGCGGCCATGGCCAAACCGGTGTCTTTTTCCAGCAAGGTCACGTGCGCCAGGGGTGCAAAATTCCCCGCCAGTGCACGTCGCATGCGGTCCGAGCCGATCCAGCTCTGGCCGCTGGAGCGCTCGATCACATCCAGTGTGGTGTTCAGGTTCAAGCCCATCCGCTCGGCCAAGGCCAGCACCTCGGCCGTCCCCACCAAATTGATGCCGGCCAAGAGGTTGTTGACGAGTTTGGTGCGCGAACCATCCCCGCAACGTTCGCTGACGTGGAACACCGGGTTGGCCAGCAGGCTCCAGAGCTCCGGGTGACGGGCCAACGCAGCCTTCGGCGCGGCCAGCATCCAGCTCATGGTGCCGGCGCGGGCGCGCAGCGGGCCACCCGACATGGGCGCATCCACACAGGCCACACCCATCGCCACCAATCGCGCGGCGATGGACTCCACCGCTTCGGGTGCCATGGTCGGGCACAAGACCACGGTCTGTCCGGCTTGCAGTGCCGCCGCTGCGCCCTGCTCGCCCCACAACACGTCTTCGCATTGCGCGTCGTTGATCACCACGATCAAGACCACGCCATCGGGGCCCAAGCCTTGCACGGCGGACAAGGGTGTGGGCAAGACCTGCGCGCCCACGGCCAAGGCCTCGGCTTGGCGCTGCGCATCGGGGTCACACACCGCCACCGACACGGCATGATCGCGCAAGCGGGCCACCAAAGCGCCGCCCATGTTGCCAGCACCGAGCACCGCCACGCGGGGCCAAGCGGTCATGATTGCATCAGGCGTTTGGCCTTGGCCACCGAGAGCAAGATCCCTAGGCCAAAGCCCATGGTGACCATGGCCGTGCCGCCGTAACTGATGAAGGGCAAAGGCACCCCCACCACCGGCAAGATGCCGCTGACCATGCCCATGTTCACGAAGACATAGACAAAAATGTTCAGGGCCATGGCACCGGCCAACAAACGGGCAAAGAGCGTGGGTCCCTCCAAGGCGATCGTCAGTGCACGCACAATCAAGAACACAAAGGCCACCGCCAAAGCCAAGAAACCGATCAGACCAAACTCCTCAGAGAAGGCGGCAAAGATGAAGTCCGTGGTGCGCTCAGGAATGAACTCCAAATGGGTTTGGGTGCCTTGCATATAGCCCTTGCCCCAAGCACCACCCGACCCAATGGCGATCATGCCTTGAATGATGTGAAAACCTTTGCCCAAGGGGTCTTGGAAGGGGTCCAGCAAGGTGCACACCCGAACCCGTTGGTATTCTTTCAAGACCACCCAGTCCACCCCAGGCGCACACCAGGGGTCTTCCATCACGATGAGCACCGTGACGCCCACCAAGCCCATGAGCACCGGCGGGATGATGAGCTTCCAACTCAAACCCGCGAAAAACAAAACGAACAAGCCCGAGGCCAAGACCAGCAAGGAAGTGCCCAAATCGGGCTGGATGAAAATCAGCGCCCAAGGCACCATCAGCAAGCCAGCGGCCACCACGTAATCGAAAGCGCGGATTTGTCCCTCGCGGCGCTGGAACCACCAAGCCATCATCAGCGGCAGCGCCACTTTCATGATCTCACTGGGCTGGATCACCACCCCGATGTTGAGCCAGCGCTGCGAGCCCTTGCGCTCGATGCCAAAAAACTCCACAGCGAACAGCAGTGCCACACCAATGGTGTACGTGGGAATGGCCAAGGCCATCATGCGCTGGGGTGGAATTTGGGCCACGGCGAACATCACGACCGCCGCGATCAAGAGGTTGCGCGCATGGCCCACAAAACGGGCACCATGATCGGCACCCACCGAGTACATGGTGATCAGGCCGATGAGGGACAAAATGAGCGCGGCCAACAGCAAAGGCCCATCATAGGTTTGCAACGACGCCACGATGCGTTGTTGAAGTGAGGGTTTGTCAAAGGTGGTGGCCATGGCCTGTCATTATCCTTGCTATGAACTTCACTTGCTGCGTTTTGACCATGCTGCCCACCACCCACCTGCTCTACCTGCACGGGTTTCGCTC
>DAISXI010000004.1:7593-45580 GCA_036825935.1 Hydrogenophaga sp. | reverse complement strand
GCGCCGCCATGGTGCTGCTGGACGGGGTGGCCCAAGGCGACGAGGTGCTGGACTGTCGTGAAATGCAAGCGTTTTGTGCCCACGCCACGGTGCGGCTCTTGCCCGGCAGCGACCACGCCCTGAGCGACTTTGAACAGCACATGGGCGCATTGGTGGATTTTTTGAACTTGGCGACCGAATCGCCCCCCAAAGCCTGAGGGGCTGCGTGGGACAATAGGCCCCATGCACTTATTGTTTGACGATGCCGGCAAGCCCACGACCGGTCGAATCCTGTCCGAGGCCGACAACTCCTTGCAAGTGGAGCTCGATTCGGGCAAAAGGGTCAAGGTCAAAAGCGCCAACGCTTGGCTGCGTTTTGACAAGCCCGAACCCAGCGCCCTGATGAGCCAAGCCTTGGCCTTGCAAGCGGACATGGAGTTGCCACTGGCGTACGAGTTCGCGCCCGAAGACGAATTTGACTTCGCGGCCTTGGCCGGCGTGTATTTCGACGACCCGCCAAGCGCCGTGCAACAAGCCGCGGCCCTGCTGTGCTTGCAATCCGCACCGCATTACTTCCGACGCTTGGGCAAAGGTCGCTTCAAAAAAGCCCCCGCCGACATCTTGGCCCAAGCCTTGGTGGCGATTGAGAAAAAGCAACAAATCCAAACTCAGATCGAAGCTTGGGCTGCCGAGTTGGTGGCCGGCACCTGCCCCGATCCGGTGCGCGCACAGCTGTACAAAATCTTGTTCAAGCCCGACAAGAACAGCCCCGAATACAAAGCCGTGGTTCAGGCCGCGCGCGACAGCCACACCGCCCCACTGACCCTGTTGCTGCAAGCAGGGGCCATTGAGAACGCTTACGAATTCCATTGGCAACGCTTCCTGTTTGAGCACTTTCCCAAAGGCACGGGCTTTGGCGACATCGTGGTTCCCCAATCGCAGGACGAATTGCCCTTGGCCGACGTGCAAGCGTTTTCCATCGACGACTCACAAACCACAGAAATCGACGATGCCTTGTCGGTTCAGGGCTTGGGCTCAGGCTGTGTGACCCTGGGTATCCACATCGCCGCCCCAGCCCTGTCGATTGCCCCCGACAGCGCCATGGATCAGATCGCGCGACAACGCCTGTCCACGGTCTACATGCCGGGCCACAAAATCACCATGCTGCCCGACGCCGTGGTGCAAGCCTTCACTTTGCAAGCCGGTCAAGCCTGCCCGGCCGTGTCTTTGTATGTCCGCATCGATGAAACCAGCTTGGCGGTGCTCGACAGTCACACCCGCTTGGAGCGCGTGCCGATTGCGGACAACCTGCGCCACGATCACATCGACCACATCGTCACCGAGGCATGGTTGCAGGGTGAGCCCAACCCCGAGGCGCCTGCTGAAGCCCAGCGCTGGCAAGCGTCCTTGTCTTGGCTGCACAGGCTAGCCAAACACCTCAAAGCCGCCCGCGAGGTCGTGCGCGGCAAACCCGAAACCTTCAACCGACCCGATCACACCTTCAAATTGGACGGTGTGGGCGAACGCGGCCCACAAGGCAACGAGACCGTCGTCATGGGCCTGCGCCAGCGCGGCGCACCACTGGACCTGATCGTGGCCGAAGCCATGATCGTGGCCAACAGCACGTGGGGGCAATGGCTGGCCCAATGTGGTGTGCCCGGCATCTACCGCAGCCAAGCCAGCTTGGCGCCGGGCATCAAGGTGCGCATGGGAGCCAAAGCTTTGCCACATGCGGGCATTGGCGTGCCTGCCTATGCGTGGAGCACCTCGCCGCTGCGGCGCTACGTGGACATGGTCAACCAGTGGCAAATCATCGCTTGTGCGCGCCACGGTGCCACAGCGGCCTTGGTCGCACCCTTCAAACCCAAAGACGCCAACCTGTTGGCCGTGATCGGTGCATTTGACGCCGCCTATGGTGCATACAACGACTTCCAACGTGGCATGGAGCGCTACTGGACGCTGAAATACCTGGAGCAAAACGGCATCACCGAACTCGACGCAACGCTGATCAAAGATCAACTCGTTCGCGCCGACACGCTGCCACTCGTGATGTCCGTCATGGGTGCCGATGGCTGGCCTCGCGGTGCGCAAGCCCGCGTGCGCTTGGGCCGATCCGACCTCATGGCCTTGGACATTTCGGCCACCGTCGTTGCTCGATTGGACAACCCCGACAGCACCGATGACGATGCCTTGATCGACACCGATGAGGAAGAAACCGTTTTGGCCACGCCATTGGCCTTGGCGATTGACCTGAACGAGGCCGAGACGCCGCCAGCCGATCCCGCCCCATAATTTGACCATGCAAGCGATGGCTCCCCACGTTATCCGATGGCTTCGGCAACGCAGTACCCTGCAATGGGCACTTGGGATTTCCCTTGTCTTTCACGCGGCCTTGCTGACCATTCGGGCGGTGGATCCCGTGGGCTTTAACCGCCTCTTTGAGAACACGCCCTTGGAAGTGGTTTTGGTCAACACCCAAAGTGACCGCGCACCCGACCAAGCGCAGGCCATTGCACAAGCTTCTCTGGCTGGTGGCGGCAGCGCCAACACTGGGATGGCCAGTGCCCCGTTGCCCAGCATGGCGGCCGCTCAAGTTGGCAATGCGCCAGAGCCTCAACAGGCCGCCTTGGCGGCTTTGCGCCAACGTCAACAGGCCTTGCTCACCCAAGTGCGTCAGCAAATCGCACAACTCCCACCCGTCGACCCCAACGCCAGCGCCAACACACCACAAGCGCTGGAAGAAGAGCGCAAACGCCAAGCCCTGCTCAACATGCTCGCGCAAATCGAAAAGCGCGTGCAGGAAGAGAATGCGCGTCCGCGCAAGCACTACATCAGCCCGGCCACGCGCGAGGCGGTGTATGCGGTGTACTACGAAGCCCTGCGCCAACAAATTGAAGAGCAAGGCACGAAGCAGTTCCCACAGCAAGATGGCCAAAAACTCTACGGTGAACTGACGATGGTCATCACCGTGAACCACACCGGCGAGGTCATTGACACCGAAATCGCTCAGCGATCGCCATCGCCCGCCTTGGACCGACGTGCCCAAGCCATCGTGCGTTCACAACGTTTTTCTGCGTTCACCCCAGCGATGCGTCGCCAAGCCGACCACATCGTGGTGGTTTCGCGTTTTCGGTTCACACGCAACGAAACCCTCCAAACCCAGCTGAGGAGCCAATGACATGAAGATCTTTTGGCGCTACTTGTCGTGGTGTGTGATCGCTGGACTGGCGCTACAGTTGTTTTTTTTGGCTCGCATCGCCAGCATGGCCGTGGTGGCCCCTGAGAGCACCGCCTTCATGCGGTCTGAAATTGCACGGGTGGGTGTCAAAGCCCTGCGGGGCGACAAGCCGTGGCGATGGTCGCAGGAGTGGGTCGAGCCCAAGGCGATCAGCCCGCAGTTGCGCCGCGCTGTCATCGCCTCCGAGGATGGTGGTTTTGTGGACCACGCCGGCGTGGACTGGGCGGCCATCGAATCGGCATGGGACAAAAACCAGCGTCGCCAAGCACAGGCCGAGAAGCGTGCCGCCGCCGCGGCCGCACGCGCGGCTCAAAAGCCCAACGCGTCTCCACCGCGAACACGTCCAGCAAAAATCATTGGTGGCTCCACCATCACCCAACAATTGGCCAAAAACCTGTTCTTGTCGGGCGAGCGCAACCTGCTGCGCAAAGGGCAAGAGCTGGTGCTGGCCTTGGTGATCGAGGCGGTATTGGACAAAGACCGCATCTTGACGATTTACCTCAACAGCGTGGAATGGGGGCACGGGGTGTTTGGGGCTCAAGCCGCCAGCCAGCGCTATTTCAAAAAGTCAGCGGCCCAACTCAGTGGGGTCGAAGCCGCTCGCCTTGCCGTCATGCTGCCCTCGCCCAAATTCTTTGAAACCCGCACCGGGTCGGCCTACCTGAGCAACCGCGCCGGCACCACCTTGGCTCGCATGCCGTCGGTGCAATTGCCATGATCGCCCCCCCCAACACCGTCACCCGCATTCTGGGCATCGACCCTGGTTTGCAGTGCACCGGTTTTGGGGTGATTGATGTGGAGGGCTCCGCCCTGCGTTACGTGGCCAGCGGCACCATCCGCACCGAGCCCGATCACCCGCAACTCTTGCCTGGTCGCTTGAAAATTTTGTTCGACGGCATCACTGAGGTCGTTCAACGTTACCAACCCTCGGTCGCGGCTTGCGAGATTGTCTTCGTCAACGTCAACCCCCAAGCCACGCTGTTGCTGGGCCAAGCCCGAGGGGCTTGCGTCACAGCACTGGTCGTCAATGGCTTACCGGTGAGCGAGTACACTGCGTTGCAACTCAAAAAAGCGGTGGTGGGTTACGGCCGTGCAGCCAAACCGCAAGTTCAAGAAATGGTCAAACGCCTGCTGCAGCTGCCCAGCCTACCGGGCAAAGACGCGGCCGACGCGCTGGGCTTGGCCATCACCCACGCACAGGTGAGCAAAACCAAACACGCCATCGAGCAGGTCAGTGCGCTGCAAGGGCGCACCCATGCGAGCTACAAAGACGGCCGTTGGTATTGAGCAGGGTGCGGAGCGTCATAACAGGCGCTGCACGGCCAGCACGGCAAAAAAGCCCAGACCAGCGAACACGGTCCATTTGAAGACGACCAAACCCCAGCGTCGGTAAGCCATGTGGCCCGTGACCATATAAGCCACAAAGCACGCGGCTGCCACCACGAACAAGAACAGAATGACCCAACGCAACCACATGGAAGGGGTGCTCTGCGTTTACCAAGCGGGCGCTAAAGCGGCAAAACCCGCGGGCGCATCGCGCTCTTTCTCGAAGCTCACGATCTCGTAAGCGCTCTCGTCGCTGAGCAAGGCGCGCAGCAGCTGGTTGTTCATGGCGTGACCGGAACGGTAAGCGCTGTAGGCCGCCAACAGTGGCTGACCCACGATGTAGAGGTCGCCAATGGCGTCCAAGATTTTGTGTTTGACGAACTCGTCGTGGTAGCGCAAGCCATCGGCGTTGAGCACCTTGACGTCGTCCATCACGATCGCATTGTCCAAACCACCGCCCATGGCCAAGCCGTGAGAACGCATCATTTCCACGTCGCGGGTGAAACCAAAGGTGCGGGCTCGGGCGATTTCTCGGGCGTAGCGGCCACTGCCGAAATCGAAGGTGACCTGCTGACCCGTGGAGTTGACCGCGGGGTGGTTAAACTCAATTTCAAAGCTCAGCTTGAAGCCGTGGTAAGGGTCCAAGCGCGCCCACTTGACGTTGCTGCCCTCGCCTTCGCGTACCTCCACTGGCTTGAGCACGCGGATGAAACGCTTGGCCACACCTTGGGTTTCAATGCCCGCACTTTGCAGCAAATACACAAACGAGGCCGAAGAACCATCCAAGATGGGCACCTCTTCGGCTGTGATATCGACCATCAGGTTGTCGATACCCAAGCCCGAACACGCGCTCATCAAATGCTCAATGGTGTGCACCTTGGCGCCGCCGTGCGAGATGGTGGACGCCAAACGCGTGTCGGTGACCGCCGTGGCGTTGACGGGGATATCCACCGGCTCAGGCAAATCCACCCGCCGAAACACGATACCGGTGTTGGGGGCAGCCGGGCGCAGCGTCAGCTCGACACGTTGCCCGCTGTGAAGCCCCACCCCAACAGCGGTGGTCAGCGATTTGAGGGTTCGTTGTTCCAGCATGCTTCAATTTTATTTCAATCGGCCTGTTTGCGCAGGAAAGCTGGGATTTCAAAGTCGTCCATGCCGCCCGAGGACAGGGCATCCACCTTGGCCGCGGCTTGCGTGCGGTTGGGGGTGCGCCAAACCGCTGGGCCTTGCAAACCCGCGTAGTTGGGCTGAGCCATGGCGGCCGCGCCAGGACCATCGATGGCTGTGTTGACCGTGGGGATGTCGAACGGCACGTTGTCGGTACCGGTGCGCAGGGTTTGCACCATTTGGATGTTGGGGGTTCGTCCGCGCGAACCGTGTTTGGACAAGCCTGTGGCCACCACGGTCACGCGCATGTCTTCGCCCAAGCTCTCATCGTAGGCCGCGCCATAAATCACGTGCGCATCGGGCGAAGCATAGGCGCGGATGGTGTTCATCGCCTGTTTGGATTCGGACAATTTCAAAGAACCCTTCGCGGCGGTGACCAAAACCAGCACGCCCTTGGCACCCGACAAGTCGATGCCTTCCAACAAGGGGCATGCCACGGCTTGTTCGGCCGCGATGCGTGCGCGATCGGGGCCGTTGGCCACCGCCGTGCCCATCATGGCCTTGCCAGGCTCACCCATGACGGTGCGCACGTCTTCAAAGTCGACGTTGACGTTGCCGTACTCATTGATGATCTCGGCAATGCCACCCACCGCGTTTTTGAGCACGTCGTTGGCGTGTGCAAAGGCTTCTTCTTGGGTGATGTCATCGCCCAACACGTCTTGCAACTTCTCGTTCAACACGACGATCAAGGAGTCGACATTGGCTTCGAGCTCGCCCAAGCCACCGTCGGCATTGGACATGCGGCGACCGCCCTCCCAGTCAAACGGCTTGGTGACCACGCCCACGGTCAAGATGCCCATCTCTTTGGCCACGCGGGCAATCACCGGCGCTGCACCCGTGCCGGTGCCGCCGCCCATGCCCGCGGTGATGAAGAGCATGTGTGCGCCCGCGATGCTGTCGCGAATTTCTTGCTCGGCTTGCTCGGCCGCATCACGGCCTTTTTCGGGCTTGCTGCCCGCGCCCAATCCCGTGCCACCGAGTTGGATGATTTTGTCGGCGGAGCTTCGCGACAAGGCTTGGGCATCGGTGTTGGCCGCAATGAACTCAACGCCCTGCACGCCTCGCTGGATCATGTGTTCAACGGCATTGCTGCCGCCGCCGCCGACGCCGATCACTTTGATTTGCGTGCCCTGGTTGAAACCTTCTTCAACTTCAATCATTTCGATGGTCATGGTGTTCTCCTGTTTGAAAACCGCTTCGATCGGTCTTCTTTTCAATGGTTAAAAAATGAATCGGTTGTGGGTCTTCAACCCGGGGGTTCTGTCGTGGATCGCCATCGACTTCTCCTTCGTTTGCCCTTGAAATTCTGCAGATGGGTCGATTGAGATTCGCTGTGTTTCATCAAAAACTCCCCACAAACCAGTCTTTGATCCGGCCCAGCGCGCTGTGAACCGAACCGGCTTTTTGTGCCACCTTGTGCCCGCGCACGCGGGCCAAGCGTGCGCCTTCGAGCAAACCCATGGCGGTTGCTGCGCGGGGCTGGGCGACCATGTCGTGCAAGGCGCTGTTGTATTGCGGAATGCCTCGGCGAACGGGTTTGAGGAAGATGTCCTCGCCCAACTCGGGCATACCCGGCATCATCGCGCTGCCTCCCGTGAGCACGATGCCCGAGGACAGCATTTCTTCGTGCCCCGAGTCGCGAATGACTTGCTGCACCAAGGTGAAAATTTCTTCAATGCGCGGCTCGATCACACCGGCCAAGGCTTGGCGGCTGAGCATGCGCGGCTGGCGATCACCCAGGCCAGGCACCTCCACTTGTTGATCCGGGTCGGCCAACAGTTGCTTGGCAAAACCACTCTCCACCTTGATGTCTTCGGCGTCTTTGGTGGGCGTGCGCAAAGCCATGGCGATGTCGCTGGTGATCAAGTCGCCGGCGATCGGAATCACCGCGGTGTGCCGAATCGAGCCACCCGCGTAAATAGCGATGTCGGTGGTGCCCGCTCCAATGTCCACCAAGGCCACGCCCAATTCTTTCTCGTCTTGGGTGAGCACCGCGTGACTCGAGGCTACCGGGTTGAGCATCAGGTGGTCCACCTCCAAACCGCAGCGACGCACACACTTCATGATGTTCTCAGCCGCGCTCTGCGCGCCAGTCACGATGTGCACCTTGGCCTCCAAGCGCAAGCCGCTCATGCCGATGGGCTCTTTGACCTCTTGGCCATCGATCACGAACTCTTGCGCCTCCAACAACAACAAGCGTTGATCGGTGGAGATGTTGATGGCTTGCGCGGTCTCGATGACGCGCGCCACATCGTTTGCGCTGACCTCGCGGTCCTTGATGGCCACCATGCCGCTGGAGTTCATGCCTCGGATGTGGCTGCCGGTGATGCCGGTGTAGACCCGCGCGATGCGGCAGTCGGCCATCAACTCGGCTTCTTTGAGCGCTTGCTGGATGCTTTGCACTGTGGCGTCGATGTTGACCACCACGCCGCGCTTGAGACCGTTGCTTGGCGCCACACCCATGCCGGCGAGCTTGAGTTCGCCGTTGGGCAAAACCTCGGCCACGACGACCATGATCTTGGACGTTCCAATGTCCAGACCGACCACCAAATCTTTGTATTCTTTGGCCATGTGTGCTGATTACCTCGTGTTGGCCGGCTGACCCGGCACGGTTGTGGCGAGCGTTGAAACTCCCCGCATGTTCAATGCGTACCCATTGGGGTAACGCAAATCGACCTCCTGCATGTCGCCCGCAAAACGCTGGGTGACCTGGCTGACGGTCCGAATGAATTGCTGGTTTCTCGCGACCAATGCCGCGTGATCCCCGCGCCCAAGCTCAATGCGGGCCCCGTTGTCCAAGCCCACCTGCCAATTGCCGCGTTCGGTCAAAGCCAAACGCTCCACGCCAAAGCCCAAGTACTGGTACTGAGGCAGCAGGGCGTTGAACAAGCGCAAGGCATCGCCCGCGCTGTTGGCCGGACCCGCCAAGACCGGCAAGTTGTCGCTGTCGTCGGGGTTGGCTTCAAAAACTTCGCCCCAGGTGTTGACCAATTGACCGGACCCTTCGGTCTGCCACCACGCCACGGCCTGGTGCTCCTGCAGCGTGATGCGCAAGCGGTTGGGGAATTCGCGCTGCACCACGGCCTGTCGCACCCAAGGCACCGACTCAAACAGGTCCCGCGTGCGCTCCAAGTCCAGCGTCATGAAACTGCTGCCCAATTCGTTGCGCATGCGCGTGACCACCTGCGCACGCAAGGTGATCGCGTTTTGGTATGCCACATCACCGACCACCACCATGGAACGCACCGACCACATCGGGTGGTTCAAGGCCCAATGACCCAAGGCACCCAGCACCAGCACGGCCAATACCCCCATCAGCAGACGGGTGGCCAGGCGCATGAGCCTGATGTCGAGGGGCAAAAGGGCGGTGGTGGACATGGTCACGGCGTGGGGTTGTCCAAACTGGCACTGGCGAGCAAATGCAGGCACAGGGCTTCATAGTCCATGCCGGTGGCACGCGCCGACATCGGCACGAGCGAGTGGCTGGTCATGCCCGGTGAGGTGTTGATTTCCAGCAAATAGGGCTTTCGCGTGTGCTGGTCGATCATCACATCGGCACGGGCCCAGCCACGGCAATCCAAAGCCTGGAAGGCTTTGAGCACCAGCGCTTGGATGTTGGCCTCTTCGGATGTTGGCAAACCAGAAGGCACCAGGTATTGGGTGTCGTTGGTGAAGTATTTGTTCTGGTAGTCGTAATTGCCATCGGGCGCCACGATGCGAATGATCGGCAGGGCTCGCGCTTGGTCACCAGTACCTAGCACAGGGCAAGTGACCTCGTCACCGGCGATGAACTGCTCGCACATCACCAATGGGTCTTGTTCGCGGGCCAAAGCAAAAGCGGCATCGCACTGCTCGATGCTGGTGACCTTGGTCAGGCCAATGGTGGAGCCTTCCCGAACGGGTTTGACGATCATGGGCGAGCCCAAGGCTTGAAATGCCTCGCGCGCTTGCTGAGCGCTGCGCACCTGGCGCCAAGCCGGTGTGGGCAGACCTTCGGCGAGCCAAATGCGCTTGGTCATGAGCTTGTCCATGGCCACGGCCGACGCCATCACGCCAGGGCCGGTGTAGGGGATGCCCAGCAGCTCCAGCGCGCCTTGCACCGTGCCGTCTTCACCAAACCGCCCGTGCAAAGCGATGAAGCAACGCTGCACGCCCTGCGTGCGCAAAGCATCCAAGCCTTGTTCGGCGGGGTCAAAGGCGTGGGCGTCCACACCTTGCGCACGCAAAGCCGCCAACACGCCCTGACCGGACATCAAAGAGACTTCGCGCTCGGCCGAACGCCCGCCCATCAACACGGCCACTTTGCCCATCTGTTTCACGTCAATTGAAGGGATGTGCGGGTTCATGGCTGGGTTCCTGTTGGGGCCGTCAAAGACATCACCTGTGCCGCCACGGTGCCGATGGAGCCTGCGCCCATGCACAGGACCACATCGCCATCGCGGGCGTTGCGCACGATGGCCGCGGCCATGTGTTCAATCTCATCCACAAACACGGGCTCGACCTGACCGGCCACCCGCATGGCGCGTGCCAGCGAACGACCATCGGCGGCGACCAGCGGTGCTTCACCGGCGGCATAGACCTCGGCGAGCAAAATCGCATCGGCATGGCCCATGACCTTGATGAAGTCTTCAAAACAATCCCGGGTGCGGCTGTAGCGGTGCGGCTGAAAGGCCAACACCAAGCGTCGACCGGGAAATGCCCCACGCGCTGCAGCAATCGTGGCGGCCATCTCCACCGGGTGGTGACCATAGTCATCGACCACGGTGCAATGACCGCCTTGCGGTAAGGGTGCATCACCAAAGCGCTGAAAGCGCCGGCCCACACCTTTGAAGTTGGCCAATGCCTGCACCACCGCAGCATCTTCCACGCCCAACTCCACCGCCACACCGATGGCGGCCAGCGCGTTGAGCACGTTGTGCACACCGGGCAAATTCAAAACCACCGACAGGGGTGACAACTCAACGCCGTTCTTGCGCAAGACCGTGAAATGCATTTGACCGCCCACCGCGCGCACATCGACCGCGCGCACTTGCGCATCGGGCGACAAACCATAGCTGGTGATGGGTCGGGCAATTTGGGGCAACAAGCTGCGCACGGCGGGGTCATCCACACACACCACGGCAGCACCATAAAACGGCATGTGGTGCAAGAAATCCACAAAGGCCTGTTTGAGACGACCAAAGTCGTGACCATAGGTATCCATGTGGTCGGCGTCGATGTTGGTCACCACCGCCATCACCGGCAAGAGGTTCAAAAACGAGGCATCGGACTCATCGGCTTCCACCACGATGTACTCACCCGAACCCAACTGGGCATTCACGCCAGCGCTGTTGAGTTTGCCGCCGATCACGAACGTGGGGTCTAAGTTGGCCGCCGCCAACACACTGGCGACCAAACTGGTGGTGGTGGTTTTGCCGTGGGTACCCGCGATCGCAATGCCTTTTTTCATGCGCATCAACTCGGCGAGCATGACCGCGCGCGGCACCACCGGCAAGAGCTTGGCGTGCGCGGCCACCACCTCAGGGTTGTCGTCTTTGACGGCCGTTGAGGTGACGATGGCATCGGCGCCGTCGATATGGCTGGCCCGATGCCCAATGTGCACGCGCGCGCCCAGTTCGGTCAAGCGACGGGTGGCGGTGTTCTCACTGAGATCACTGCCCGAGATGGCAAAGCCTTGGTTGAGCAAGACCTCGGCGATGCCGCTCATGCCGGCCCCACCGATGCCCACAAAGTGGATGTGACGAATGGCGTGTTTCATGGGATGTTCTTTTCGGCCAAAACGGTGCATGCGTCCACGATGGCAGACACCGCTTGGGTTTGTGATTTGAGTTGCGCTTGCTGCGCAATGGCTTGAAGGACCGGGCGGCGCGTGTTGCGCAGCACCTCGAGCACTTTGTCTGGTGTGAAATCGACTTGCCTGGTCATCCAAGCACCACCCGACTTGGACAAAAATTCGGCGTTGTGCCGCTGATGATCGTCGACGGCGTGTGGAAACGGCACAAACCAGGCAGCAGCACCAACAGCCGCTATTTCGGTCACCGTGCTGGCACCTGCGCGAGCAATCACCAAATCGGCATCGGCAAATGCCTGCGCCATGTCGGTGATGAAGGGCACCAGTTCGGCTTGCACACCCGCTTTTTCGTAATTCGCTTTGAGCGTGGCGATTTGCGCCTCTCCACTTTGGTGGGTCACCAAAGGTCGCTCATCCACGGGCAACATGGCCAAGGCCTTGGGCACGATTTGGTTGAGTGCTTGCGCACCCAAACTGCCGCCCACCACCAACAAGCGCAAAGGCCCTTGCCGACCGGCCCATCGCTGCGCCGGAGCGGATTGACGCAAAAAGTCGGTACGCAAGGGATTGCCGATCCACTCACCTTTGGGCAGTGCATTGGGGAAGGCGGTGAACACGCGATCGGCGATACCCGCCAGCCAGCGATTGGCCATACCGGCCACCGAATTTTGCTCGTGCAAGATCAGTGGTTTGTTGAGCCACACCGACATCAAGCCCCCCGGGAAAGTCACGTAACCCCCAAAACCCACCACCACGTCCGGGTTGAGCTTGAGCACGGCCGCGCGGGCCTGCCAAAACGCCCGCAACAAGCGCAAAGGCAAGAACGGCAAGGTCCACCATCCTTTGCCACGCACACCTCCGAATGCAATCGGCTCGACCACAAAACCCTTGGGGCGCACCAATCGGTTTTCCATGCCCGTGGGCGTACCCAACCAATGCACCGACCAACCTTGCGCACGCAACGCTTCGGCCACCGCCAAACCCGGGAAGATGTGCCCGCCGGTGCCGGCCGCCATGATCAAAGCCACGCGTTGCCTCATGCCCGAATCCCCCGCATTTTCTGGCGGTTTTCAAAGTCCACGCGCAGCACGATGGCCAAGGCCACCAAGTTGATCAAAATGGCCGAGCCGCCGTAACTCATGAGCGGTAAGGTCAGGCCCTTGGTGGGCAAGGCGCCCAAGTTCACACCGATATTGATGAAGGCTTGGAAACCCATCCACACCCCAACACCTTGGGCCAGCAAACCCGCGAACACCTGATCCAGGGCCACCGCTTGTCGACCGATGTGCATGATGCGACGGGTGAGCCACACGAACAAGCCGATGAGCGTGAGCACCCCAACCAGACCAAACTCCTCACCGATCACCGCGAGCAAGAAATCGGTGTGCGCTTCGGGCAGCCAATGCAATTTCTCCACACTGCCGCCCAACCCAACACCAAAAATCTCCCCGCGGCCAAACGCGATGAGCGAGTGCGACAGTTGGTAGCCTTTACCCAAAGCGTGCACCACGCTCCAAGGGTCGAGGTAAGCAAAGATGCGCTCACGACGCCAGTCGCTGAAAAGAATCATCAACAAAAACGCCCCCATCAGGACCACGCTGATGAGCAAAAACATGCGCATGTTCACGCCACCCAAAAACAAAATACCCATGGCGATCACCGCGATCACCATGAACGCACCCATGTCGGGCTCGGCCAACAGCAAGATGCCGGTCAAACCCACGGCCACCAACATGGGCGCTACCGCGCGGCTGAAGCTTTCTTTGACCTCGATTTTGCGCACCATGAAGTTGGCTGCGTAAAGCACCACCGCCAACTTCGCCAGCTCCGAGGGCTGAAAATTCATCACACCCAAAGAAATCCAGCGGCGCGCGCCGTTGACCCCTTTACCAATGAAGGGCACCAGCACCAAGATCAACAGCACCAAGGCAAGCAGAAACAGCAGCGGCGCGAATTTTTCCCAAGTCTTTATCGGCACCTGGAATGCCAACAAGGCCGCCACCAGCCCCACGCACAGGGCAAAACCATGGCGAAAGACAAAATGGGTGTGGCTGTAGTTCGAAAATTTGGGACTGTCAGGCAAGGCGATCGAGGCCGAATACACCATCACCAAGCCCCAAATCAAGAGCACCGACACCACCGCCAACAAGGTTTGGTCAAACCCCATCCACCCAGTTGTCGAGCGGCTTCGGTCGGCATAACCCCAACTCGCCGAACCCAGCGGCAGTCCATCACCCGCTGGGGCGCTGGCTCCAAACCAGATGCGAAGGTGGTGCCACGTGTTCTGCATCCACGACTTCATCGCAACACCTCCAAGTCCACGCCCACGTCCAAAGCCAATTCGCCCACGGCCTGTACAAAGACGTCGGCGCGGTGCGCATAATCGCGAAACATGTCCAAGCTGGCACACGCCGGTGACAGCAAAACCGCATCGCCATGGCGCGCTTGCTCAGCAGCCCAATGCACCGCCTCGGGTAAGGTCGATGCCATGCCCATGGGCACCTGGGCGTCGTCCAAGGCGTCGCCCACCGCTTCACGCAAGCGCTGGGCATCGCGACCAATGAAGACCACTGCACGTGCGAAGGTCGCCAATGGCTGAGCCAAAGGTGAAAAATCTTGCCCCTTGCCCTCACCACCCAAGATCACCACCAAGCGCTGGTCGGGGCCCAAGCCCTTGATGGCCGCCAAGGTGGCGCCCACGTTGGTGCCCTTGCTGTCATCAAAATAGGTCACGCCGTGGATCACACCCACCGCTGCCACCCGATGGGGCTCGCCACGGTACTCGCGCAAGCCGTGCAACATGCGCCCCATGGGGTGGCCGGTGGAGGTGGCCAAAGCCAAGGCGGCCAAGGCATTCGCGGCGTTGTGCCGGCCGCGGATGCGCAAGGCATCGGCGGGCATGAGTCGCTGCATCCAGCAGTCCACATCGGGGCCGGTCAAGCGGGTTTCGTCCAAGGCCTGTGCGCGCACCAACCAGTCCATGCCGTTGACGGTCTCAATCCCCCAATCGCCGGGCTGGTTCGGCACATCCAAACCAAAGGTGCTCCATGGGCGCGCGGGCTGTTGGCGGTAGCGTCCCGCCACCTTGACCGAGACCATGGGCGGCACCATGCGCATGACCGCTGGGTCATCCCGGTTGAGCACCATCAGCGCCTGCTCGCCAAACACCTGGGCTTTGGCGTTGGCATAGGCGGCCATGCTGCCGTGCCAATCCAAGTGGTCTTCGCTCAAATTGAGCACGGTGGCGGCGGTCGGCACACCTCGCCAAACAGGATCGACGCCGTCAAGCTGGAAACTGGACAGCTCCAACACCCAGACCGAAGGCAGGTGGGGTGGGGCTGGCGGCACAGCCACGGGTGGCGTGATCGGCAAGGCGTCGGCCTCTAAGCCAGCCAAGACATCGGTGATGGGTTCGTCTTCGGTGCTGTCGGCCTCATCGAGGGTCAGGTCGCTCGGTGCGACGGGCGCAGCCTCCGGCACCGTGTCGGTTTCAATGGTGGCTTGGGCTTCCTGCGCGGCAGCAGCGGCCTCATGGTCCAAGGCTTCGCTGAGCACGTCCAACAAATTCGGGCCGATGTTGCCAGCCACGGCCAAGTGGGATCCAGTTTGCGCCAACAGGTGGGCGGTCAAGGAAGTGACGGTGGTTTTGCCATTGGTGCCGGTGATGGCCAACACGTAGGGGCGGTAAGGCCAAGGGTCGCGTTGCGACAAATCGGCCAAGGCTTGGGCGAACACATCAAGCTCGCCCCAGACCGGCACTTGGTGATCCTGCGCCCATTCGCGCACCACCGCCCAATCCTGGGGCGCCAAGCCTGGGCTGCGCAACACATGGGTCCAGGCCAAGCCGTCGGTCAAGCGGGCATCGAACACACCACCGACGAAGGTCACGTCCGGGCATTGCGCTTGCAAGGCAGCGAGTTGTGGGGGCTGCTCGCGCGTGTCGGCCACGCTCACCTGCGCCCCGTGGCGCACGCACCAGCGGGCCATGGCCAAGCCTGAGGCCCCCAGCCCCAGCACCAAAACGGATTTGTCGCGCCAATCGTTCATCGCAGTTTCAAAGTGGACAAGCCCACCAAACACAAGAGCATGGTGATGATCCAGAAGCGAACCACCACCTGCGTTTCTTTCCAACCCTTTTTCTCAAAGTGGTGGTGCAAAGGGGCCATGTGGAACAAGCGGCGGCCTTCACCGAAGCGGCGTTTGGTGTACTTGAACCAGCTCACTTGCAACATCACCGAGAGCGCCTCGACGACAAAAATGCCGCCCATGATGGCCAGCACGATTTCTTGTCGCACGATCACCGCCACCGTGCCCAAGGCGCCGCCCAAAGCCAAGGCGCCCACGTCGCCCATGAACACTTGTGCCGGGTGAGCGTTGAACCACAAAAACGCCAAGCCCGCGCCCGCCATGGCGGCGCAGAAAATCAACACCTCGCCGGTGCCGGGGATGTGCGGCAAGAGCAGGTAACGTGAAAAGACCGCGCTGCCCGTGACATAAGCAAACACGCCCAGCGCAGAACCCACCATCACCACCGGCATGATGGCCAGGCCATCCAAACCGTCGGTCAGGTTGACGGCGTTGCTCGCGCCCACGATGACCAAATAGGTCAAGACCACAAAACCCAACACACCCAGCGGGTAGGAAATTTCCTTAAAGAAAGGCACCATCAATCCGGCATGGGGCGGCAAATCCAGCGTAAAGCCCGAAGCTACCCAAGCAGTGAACAAATTCCACACGGTTTGGTTGCTGGTACCCGAGATGCTGAACAAGAGGTAGAAAGCCGCCCCCACACCGATGAGCGACTGCCAGAAGAATTTTTCGCGCGAGCGCATGCCCTCGGGGTCTTTGTGCACCACCTTGCGCCAATCGTCGGCCCAACCAATGGCGCCAAAGCCCAGCGTCACCACCAACACGATCCACACAAAGCGGTTGGACAGGTCAAACCACAAAAAGGTCGACACCGCGATCGAGAACAAGATCAACACGCCACCCATGGTGGGGGTGCCGCCTTTGCTCAGGTGGGTTTGCATGGCGTACTCACGGATCGGCTGACCAATTTTGAGCGCGGTCAAACGGCGAATGAAATACGGTCCCGCCACCAGGCCCAAGATGAGCGCGGTCATCGCGGCCATGACGGCGCGAAAGGTCAGGTATTGAAAAACCCGCAAAAAGCCCCAATCGGGCGAAAGGGTTTGCAGCCAAATGGCCAGGCTAAGCAACATGGGTCGCCTCCGGGTGGGTGTTCTGTGTGGTCAGGGCCATGACGGCTTGGACCACGCGCTCCATGCGCATGAATCGGGAGCCCTTGACCAACACACTGTGGGGGCCATCGGCGTGTGTCACGCTACGGGCGATGTGGGCCGCGAGCTCGTCCACATCGCGCCAGAGTTGGGGCACGGCTTCGGCGTTGAGCGTGAGCGTGGCCACGGCTTGGGCCATCCACTGGCCACTGACATGAACGTCGGTCAAATCCGCGGCATGGGCTTGACGCAAGACTTCCAAATGGAAATTCAAACCCTGTTCGCCAACCTCACCCATGTCGCCCAAGACCAAGCAACGTGGCCCAGGCAGCTCGGCGAGCACCCGAATGGCGGCAACCACCGAATCGGGGTTGGCGTTGTAGGTGTCGTCCACCAACGTGACGGTGCCGCGCGGCAGGGTCACGCTCAAAGCACGCGAACGGCCACCCACAGGCTCAAACGCGTTCAAGCCCGCTTGCACGTGGTCCAAAGACACGCCCGCGGCCAGCGCACACGAGGCGGCGGCCAAGGCGTTGCGCACGTTGTGGCGGCCTGCGATGCGCAAACGCACGGGCACTTGGCCCATCGGCGTGACCACGTTCAAATGCCACTCGCCACCTTGCCAGGTCACGCCTGAGGCGTGCACATCGGCGTCGGAGTGTTCGTCATCGAACACCCAGACACGGCGCGAGCCGCTCAACTCGCGCCACAGTGCGGTGTAGGTGTCGTGGGCGGGGAACACGGCCACGCCATCCGCGGGCAAAGCGCTCAAGACCGAACCGTTTTCGCGGGCCACGGCTTCGACCGTGCCCATGAACTCTTGGTGTTCGCGCTGCGCGTTGTTGACCAAGGCCACCGTGGGCTGGGCAATGGTGCTGAGGTAGGCAATTTCACCGGGGTGGTTCATGCCCAGCTCGACCACCGACAAGCGGTGCTCGGGCCGCAAGCGCAGCACCGTCAAGGGCACACCGATGTCGTTGTTCAGGTTGCCTTGTGTGGCGTGGGCTTGCTCACCCGCGGCGGTGCGCAAGATGTTGGCGATCATTTGCGTCACGGTGGTTTTGCCGTTGCTGCCCGTGACCGCGATCAAAGGGCCAGTCCATTGGGCACGCCAAGCCGTGGCGAGTTCGCCCAAAGCCAAACGGCTGTCGGGCACTTGCACGCCTGGTACACCGGCCGTGCTCACGTCGCGCTCGCCGATCACCATCACCGCGCCCTGTGCGGCGGCTTGGCCCAGGAATTCATTGGCATCAAAACGCTCGCCCTTCAAGGCCACGAACAAATCACCGGCTTGCAGGCTGCGGGTGTCGGTGTGCACACGGCTCACGGGCACGGTCAAGTCACCGAGGCAACGGGCACCACTCAATTGGGACAACAGGGACGACAGGTTCATGCTCATGGTCGCGCTCCCTGCTGGGCGCGTTGCTGCAAAGCAGCCAAGGCCACGCGCGCGTCGCTGAAGGGGTGGCGCACACCGGTCACCTCTTGGTAATCCTCGTGGCCTTTGCCGGCGATAACGACCACGTCGTTGGGGCTGGCGGCTTGCAGCGCCAAGTCAATGGCTTGTGCGCGGTCGATCTCCAACACCGCTTGGCCCTTGGACAACAAGCCTGCGGCCATGGCAACCAAGATGCTGGCGGGAGATTCGCTGCGGGGGTTATCGCTGGTGAGCACCACCCGATCGGCGCCACGCTCGGCGGCTGCGGCCATCAAGGGGCGCTTGGAAGCATCGCGGTCGCCGCCGCACCCCAACACGGCCCAGACCAGTCCGCCACGGCGATCGGCCACCTCGCGCGCCACACGCAAGACCTGCTCGACAGCATCGGGCGTGTGGGCGTAATCCACCAAGGCCAATGGCTCTGCGCCTTGGCCGCTGCTCACGGGCTGCAAACGACCGGGCACGGCCGTGAGGCTCGGGCACATCGCCACGGCGCGTGCCATGTCCACACCCAAGGCCCGAACCGAGGCCAACACACACAAGAGGTTCACGCGGTTGTAATCGCCCAGCAGTGGGCAATCCACCCGCCAACGCCCCACCTCTGCGCCATGGGCGTCGTGTTCGATCAGGTCAAAGCATTGGCCGGTGGCGTGAGCGCTGATCGCACGGGCCTGCAAACGTGCGGCGTTAGTGCGCTGCGCATCGGCGCTCACGGTCCACACATCCTGTGGGCGGTGCGCCCAAGCGGCTTGCAAGAGCAGCCCCTTGGGATCGTCCACATGGATGACCACCGACTCCAAAGTCGGCCAGTCAAACAAAGAGGCCTTGGCGGCCCAGTAACTCGCCATGTCACCGTGAAAATCCAAATGGTCTTGGGTGAAGTTGGTGAACACCGCCACGCGCAAATGAGCACCATTGAGACGCCCCTCAACCAAACCGATCGACGAGGCCTCAATGGCACAGGCTTTGACACCAGCGCGCACCCAACGTCGAGACTGGCTGTGCAGCATCACAGGATCGGGCGTGGTCAAACCAGTGGGCTCCCAGGTCCAGTCGCCCGCGGGCGAAGTGGGGGAGCCCAAACCCAAGGTGCCGACGATGGCACAAGGTTGCTCCAAGCGGCACAACAACTGAGCCAACCACCAAGCGGTGGAGGTTTTGCCGTTGGTACCGGTGATGGCCACCGCCGACCATTCGCGCATGGGTTGGGCGTAAAACGCAGCGGCCAATTCGCCTGCTTGGGCCTTGAGTTCGGACAAAGCGGCCACGCGATCGTCCCATGGTTCCCAAGCCTCTAGACCCTGCGCTTCCACCACCGCGGCCGCAGCACCATCGTTCAAGGCCGCGGTGACGAAGCGACGCGCGTCGTGCACACCACCGGGCCAAGCCACAAAACCGTCATCCGCTTTCAATCGACGACTGTCGCAGCGCAGCTCACCGGCCACGCGAGCGCGCAGCCAGTCGGCCAAGGCTTGGGGGTGTTCGAAACGCTGGGTCACAGGGTTTCCTCCACCGCCGCGGCGACGATTTGCGGCTGGACACTCAAATCGGGTTGCACACCCATGATGCGCAGGGTTTGCTGCACGGTTTCGCTGAACACAGGTCCCGCCACCACGCCAGCGTAATACGAGCCGTTGTTGGGCTCATCGACCATCACGGCCACCACGATGCGCGGGTCTTCGATCGGGGCCAAACCGACAAAAAAAGTTCGGTATTTTTTGGCCACGTAATACTTACCCTCTTGCTTGCGCGCGGTACCGGTTTTGCCACCCACCGAATAGCCCGAAGTTTGCGCTTGCGGGGCTGTCCCACCGGGGCCTGCGGCCATGTGCAACATGTTGCGCACCGATGCCGCACTGGCCGCGCTGAAGACCCGCACACCCACGGCGGGGGTGTTGGACTTCAATAAGCTCACGGGCAACAACTCGCCCCCATTGGCGAACACCGTGTAGGCCTGCGCCAGCTGGAACAACGACGCCGACAGGCCGTAGCCGTAGCTCATGGTGGCCTGCTCGATCGGGCGCCACGTTTTGTAGGGACGCAAACGCCCAGACACAGCCCCCGGAAAAGGCAACTGCGGCTTTTGACCAAACCCCGCTTGCGCGTAGCTCTCCCACATGTCGCGCGGATGCATCTGCATGGCCACCTTGACGGTGCCCACGTTGCTGGACTTTTGAATCACCTCCGCCAAGGTCAGTACACCGTGCGGATGGGCGTCGTTGATGGTCGAGCCGCCGATCGTCAAGCGACCTGGGGCGGTTTGGATCGTGGTCGTGGGCTTGACCAAACCTCGGTCCATGGCCAAGGCCGCCACGAACGGCTTCATGGTCGAGCCTGGCTCAAAACTGTCGGTGAGCGCGCGGTTGCGCAACTGCTCGCCCGTGAGGTTGATGCGCCGGTTAGGGTTGAAGCTGGGGTAGTTGGCCAGGGCCAAGACCTCACCCGTGCGCGCATCGAGCACCACCACGCTGCCGGCCTTGGCTTTTTGGGCGCGCACCGTGTCGACCAGTTTTTGATAAGCAAAGTACTGAACCTTGCTGTCAATGGAAAGTTGCAAATCTTGGCCGTCCACCGGTGGTACGACATCGCGTACGTCCTCCACCACGCGGCCCAATCGGTCTTTGATGACGCGGCGCGAACCGGCTTTGCCCGAGAGCTGGCGGTTGAAGGCCAACTCCACGCCCTCTTGCCCCTTGTCTTCGACATTCGTGAAACCCACCAAGTGCGCGGCGGCTTCGCCTTCGGGGTACTGGCGTTTGTACACACGCGACTGGTGGATGCCCGCGATTTTCAGCGCCGCGATGTCTTTGGCCACCGGCTCGTCCACCTGGCGCTTGACCCACACAAAGGTCTTGTCTTCGCTGGTCAGGCGCTTGCGCAAGTCCCCCAATGGCATCTCCAACAAGCGCGCCAACTCGGACAGCTTGGGGTCGGCTTTGTTGACGTCTTCGGGAATGGCCCAAATGCTTTGGGCTTGGACGCTGGAGGCCAAAATCAAACCGTTACGGTCCAAGATGCGCCCACGGTTGGCCGGTAAGTCCAAGGTTCGGCCAAAACGCACTTGGCCCTGCGTTTGATAAAAGTCATTGCCGATGACTTGGATGTAGGCCGCACGTGCCGCCAACCCCGCAAAACCCAAAGCGAGCAAACCCACGATGAACTTGCTGCGCCACACCGGTGTCTTGCTCGCCAGCAGCGGGCTGTTGCTGAAATTGATGCCGTTGCGGCTCATGGACGCGCCTCCAAGGCTGGGGCTTGCGGCTCAAAGCCCGTCACGTATTGGGTGATACCGGGTGTGACCGCGCGCATCTCCAAGCGTTGAATGGCCAACTGTTGCACGCGCGCCGGCGTGGCCTGAGCGCGCTTGAGGACTTGCAGCTGCTCGTGCTCAGCAGCCAATCGGCGGCTTTGCGCTTGTACGCGATCGACCTCGCTGTACAAGCGCCGCGACTCGTATTGGGTGTGCACCAAATAAAAAGCGGTCCCCACAACAGCCGCCACCAAGACCAAGTTGGTGCGCGTCATACCAGCACCTCGGTGCGCGTGGCCACGCGCATGACCGCGCTGCGCGAACGCGGGTTACCCGCCACCTCTTCGCTGGAAGGCATGACGCGTATCACATCGTGCAGCTTCATGGCTACGGGTTCGGCAAACGGCGCACGACGGTCGAACACGGCGCGCGAATGCTGCGCCATGAACTGCTTGACGATGCGGTCTTCCAGCGAATGGAAACTGATCACCACCAATTGACCTGCGGGTTTGAGCACGTGCAGACTGCCCTCTAACGCGTGTTGCAGCTCTTCAAGCTCGGCGTTGATGAAAATCCGAAAAGCCTGAAATGTGCGCGTTGCAGGGTCCTTGCCCGGCTCGCGGGTTTTGACCGCGCCAGCCACGATTTCGGCCAAATCGCTGGTGGTGCGAATTGGGCCCCGTTCCTGTCGGCGACGATCAATCGCCTTTGCAATCGGTTGAGCAAACCGTTCTTCGCCATATTCACGAATGACCTCCGCCATGATGGCAACGTCGGCTGTTTCCAGCCATTGAGCAACGGATGGGCCGCGCGTGGTGTCCATGCGCATGTCCAAAGGGCCGTCGTGTCGAAATGAGAATCCGCGCTGCGGGTCGTCGATTTGGGGCGAGCTCACCCCAATGTCCATGAGCAGGCCATCGGCGGCATTCGCGTCGAGTTCGCCCAAGTGGCGAAAGGCTTGGTGACGCACGCTCACGCGCGGGTCTTGATTCGCCAATGCCTGGGCTGCCTCGATGGCTTGCGGGTCTTTGTCGAACACCGTCAACCGCCCACGCTCGCCGAGCTGACTCAAAATCAAACGCGAATGACCTCCGCGCCCGAAAGTGGCGTCGATGTAATGACCGTCTGGTTTGACCTGCAGCGCCGTCACGGCTTCGCTCAACAAGACGGTTTGATGGGTCCATGGACTGTTCACCGCCAACCTTAGAAAGAAAAGTCCTTGAAGACATCGGGCATGTCGCCCTGCATGGCTTGGGCCTCTTGGGCGGCGTAAACCTGTGCGTCCCACAACTCAAAGTGCCCACCCATGCCGAGCAAGACCGCTTCTTTGCTGATGCCGGCGGCGGTGCGCAACTCAGGGGCCACCAAGACACGGCCCGCCGCGTCCATCTCGACGTCTTGGGCATTGCCCAAAAAGATGCGCTTCCACCACTGCGCTTGCATGGGCAAAGCGGCGATGCGCTCACGGAACACCTCCCACTCAGCGCGAGGAAAAACCATGAGGCAGCCGTGTGGGTGTTTGGTGATGGTGAGCTGGCTCCCCTCTTGGCTCAAGGCGTCACGGTGCCGTGTGGGCACCGACAAGCGGCCCTTGGCATCGAGGTTGAGAGAGGAGGCGCCTTGGAACATGTGTTTCAAATCCGAAAATACACTTTTCACCACTTAATTGCACTTTTTTCCACTTTATCAGGAAATCAAGCGTCTGCAAGCAGTTCGAGCGAATTTTTTTCAATGAAATCAACCACTTACGGCGGTTTTTAAATAAATATTAGCGATAAAAATTGAACAAAAGCAAGCACTTAGGAGAGTCTCTGAATGTGATGCTTCAAAAAAATGTCAATCCCGTCAGGTGTGACAGTTTTCACACCACAGCGGCCAAGGTCGAAAAAAACCCCAGCGACCGATCCGGTGGCTGGGGTCGCGCGGGGCATGTTGGCTCAATCGCCGAACATTTTTTGCTTGAGTTCGCGGCGCTGTTGCGCTTCCAAGGACAGGTTGGCGGTCGGACGCGCCATCAAGCGACCCACGCCGATCGGCTCACCGGTCTCATCGCAATAGCCGTAGTCGCCAGCGTCAATGCGTTGGATGGCCTGCTCGATTTTCTTGAGCAGCTTGCGCTCGCGGTCACGGGTGCGCAACTCCAAGGCGTGCTCTTCTTCGATGGTGGCGCGATCGGCCGGGTCGGGCATGACCGAGGTGTCTTCGCGCAGGTGCTCGGTGGTCTCACCGGCATTGGCCAACATATCGGCCTTGAGCTGCTGCAATTTGGCGCGGAAAAACGCCTGCTGCACCTCGTTCATGTACTCGCTGTCGGGCATGGCCATGACATCGGCATCGGCGAGCCGATCGACAGGGGTGGTTTTCCAATTGTTGGCGCGTTTGGCGTCTTTTTTGACGGGGGACTGGACGGGCAAGGGGGTCATGAAACGTTCGGGGGTTTGAGAAAAAGTGGCTTTGGCCGCATCGGGGGCGTGGGTGGGCACCACCTCCGCTTGGGTCATTTGCTCCATCATGACTTTTTTGGCAGCGCGCTTGCCCACCGGTTTGGTGGGCGCCACCACCACGGGGGTGGGGGCTGGCGCTGCTTTGACAGGAGCCGAGGACTTGCTGGCAGAGGCGGTGGGCTTGGCCACGGCTTTGGGTGCGGTTTTGGGTACCGCGGCCTTCACCGCGGTCTTTTTGGGTGCCGCTTTCGCGACAACGGCCCTCGTCACGGGTTTGGCAGTGGGTTTTTTCGCCACCGGCTTGGCCACGGACTTGGATGTGCTGGCACGGGCCACAGGTTTGGTCACCGCTTTCTTGGGCGTTGGCTTGACCACGGCTTTTTTGGTTGGCGCCTTGACCGACTTCACCGGGGTTTTGGGTGCGGACTTGGCCACGGGTTTGGCAGCGGCTTTTTTGGTGACCGTTTTGGCGACAGGTTGTTTGGCGGGCGACTTGGACGCGATTTTGGACGCCGGTTTGGCGGCGGTTTTCACCGGTTTTTTTGCGGCAGCCGGGGCTGCGCTGGCCTTGGTGCGCTGCAGGGCTGCAGCCTTGGCGGTCTTTTTGGCCGGGGATTTCACAAGTGCTCTCCTCTTAGGTCCTGACAAATCACGGTCTGGGGTGCGGGCACCCGAGGACGGTTGCATGGACGTGCTCGTCAACGCAGGGCTGTTTATACCCGGTTTGGAAGCGCCATCCGATTCGATCTTGACAATAGGGACTGCAAAACTGCCAAAAAAATTCCAAAACATCAATTCACCACCAGGGATTGGTCCAAACCTTGAACCAAGATGTCCTTGGGCAAGTCGATGCCGATGAAGACCATTTTGCTCACGCGGGCCTCACTGGCGGGCCAGGCAGGACCTAGGTCGCTGCCCATGAGTTGGTGCACGCCTTGGAAAATCACCTTGCGCTCGGTGCCCTGCATGTCCAGCACACCCTTGTAGCGCAACATGCGCGGGCCATAGACCTGCACGATGGCGCCCAAGAAGTCCTCGAGCTTGGCCGGATCGAACGGACGGGTGGCGCGGTAGACGAAACTCTTCACGTCGTCATCGTGGTGGTGGTGATGCCCGTGCTCGTGCTGGTGGGACGGGTGCGTGCAATGCTCGCCTTGCACATGTTCATGGTCGTGATGCTCGTGGTGGTCATGACCACAGTCGGCGCCGTGCACGTGGCCATGGTCGTGACCGTGATCGGCCGATTCGTCTTTGAGGAAGTCGGGGTCGATGTCCAAGCGCGCATTCAGGTTGAAACCGCGCAAATCCAACACCTTGTCCAAAGACACTTCTCCGAAATGCGCCACCTGGATGGGCGCGCGCGGGTTCATGTGTTTGAGCCGGTGGACCAAGGCATCCAAGGCCTCTGGCGACACCAAGTCGCTTTTGCTGATGAAGATCTGATCGGCAAAGCCGACCTGGCGCTGGGCCTCTTGGCGCTCGTTGAGTTGCAGCGCGGCGTGTTTGGCGTCGACCAAGGTCAACACCCCGTCGAGCAAATACTGCTCAGCGACTTCGTCGTCCATGAAGAAGGTTTGCGCCACCGGGCCGGGGTCGGCCAAGCCAGTGGTCTCGATGATCACGCGCTCGAAGTCGATCTCGCCCTTGCGCTTGCGGGTGGCGAGGTCTTGCAAGGTGGCACGCAAATCGTCGCGAATGGTGCAACAAATGCAGCCGTTGCTCATCTGGATGATGTTTTCGGTCGTGTCCGACACCAAGATTTCATTGTCGATGTTCTCTTCACCGAACTCGTTCTCGATGACCGCGATTTTTTGACCATGGGCCTCACTGAGCACGCGTTTGAGCAAGGTGGTTTTGCCCGAACCCAAAAAGCCGGTGAGGATGGTTGCGGGGATGAGTGCCATGGTGAAGCTCGGTGGTGAAGGGGATAAAACCTCAGTGTATGTCAGCGCCTTGACGTGGACATGACAGCGCGCACCTCAGGTCGGCTTTCGCGGCTTGCGCAAAGGGCTGGGGCTGCGGTCGATCTGGGCATGGGCGCGCGGGTGGGCCGCATCGTAAACCTTGGCCAAGTGCTGAAAATCCAGGCGGGTGTAAACCTGCGTGGTGCTGATGCTGGCGTGGCCCAAGAGCTCTTGCACGGCGCGCAAGTCGCCACTGGACTGCAACACATGACTGGCAAAGGAGTGGCGCAGCATGTGCGGGTGGACCGGCGTGCTCAAACCTGCGAGTTGTGAACGCCGCTTGAGCCGCACCCGGATGTGCTGTGGCGTCAGTCGCTGGCCGAGCTCTCCCACAAACAGCGCTGCCGAGCTTGAGTCTGGCCCCAACCACTGCGCACGCACCGCCAGCCAAGCCTGCAGCGCTTCCACGGCACCACGGCCCATGGGCACGCTGCGGCGTTTCGAGCCTTTGCCCAAGACATGGGCGACCGCATCGGGCACATCAACCCAGCCCAAGCTGTTCGGACCGCCTTGGACATCCAAGCCCACCAACTCGCCGATGCGCAAACCACAGCCGTACAAGAGTTCGGTGATGCAAGCGTCGCGCGCCTCCAACTCGGGCGGATCGCTGGCCTGCTGGTGCTGTGCCAAACGCACCGAGTCGTCCACGCCCAAGGCCTTGGGCAGGGGCTTGCCCGCTTTGGGGGTGCGCACACCCTGCACGGGGTTGTGGTCCATGTGACCTTGGCGCGCCATCCAATGGTAGAAGCCGCGCCAACCCGAAACAATCAAGGCAATGCCCCGGGGCGAACGCCCCGCGCTGTGCATTTGCGCCACCCAGCGCCGAATGTGCGTGGGCTCCACCTCTTTCAGGTCCAGTCCCGCGCTGTGAGCCAACTCGCTCAAGCGAGCCAAATCCAAGGTGTACAGGGCCACGGTGCGATCGGCCAAGCGCTTGTGGTCGCGCACATGCGAGAGATACTCGCTGACCCAGACGGGGGGGTTGGTGCTGTGCTCGGCCATGGACAGTGGTGGGCTGCGACCTTCGTCAGTCGGCCGGTGTGCGCAGACGCTGCAAGGCCGCGCTGGCCAACTGAGCCATCTGGCTCAAGAACTCGGTGCCCATGTCGGCCCCGAAACGCTGCGGGTCGTCTGAGCCCATGACCAAAACACCAAACGCCGGCTCATCCTCGGCTTCTCGCAAAGGCACGACCGCCACCGAGGCCACGGCCATCGGCTCGTCGAGCCACTGCACCACGTCCAAGCCCGGGTTGGGTCCGCAAAACGGCTCGACCAAGGAACTGGCGAAGGTTTGCACGTCGTCGGCGGGCGGGTACACATGGGGTGCTTCATCGAATTCGGCTTGCACGTCCCAGACCCGCAAGGCCACTTGGGGCACCGCAAACAGCTCGCGCACGGTTTGTGCCACCACTTGCGGCACAGCGTGGGCATCGGCGGTTTGCAACAGCACCAGCGTCCAGTCGTGCAAGCGCGACGCGGTCACGGTGTTTTCTTTGCCGTGGCGAATCAAACTGGCGGCCTTGAGTTCCAGTCCGCGAATTTTGTCGCGCAGCATCTCGGCTTGCCGCTCTTGCAAACTCACCGCGCGTTTGCCGTGCGGGCTGGTCAGCTGAACCGACGCAAGCAACTCGGCGTGACGCTCAAAAAAATCGGGGGTGTTGGCCAAGTATTGCGCGATGTCGTCTTCGGTGATGGGGCTCAAGGCGTTGTGGGTCATGGTGTGTTCACTCGCTGGATGGTCCAAAAAGGGTTTGCGATTCACAGCTCGTCGGGCAATTCGATCTCGCCGGCGAAAACGCGGGTGGCGGGTCCGCTCATGATGACAGGCGCATTGTGCATGGCGTTGTCCTGCCAATCGATTTCCAGCGGTCCGCCGTGGGTCTGCACCCGCACCGGGCCTTGGAGCAAGCCCCAACGGATGCCACACACCACGGCCGCGCAGGCGCCGGTGCCACAGGCCAAGGTCTCGCCCGCACCGCGCTCGAACACGCGCAAACGCACCTCGTGAGGCGAGAGCACCTGCACGAAACCGACGTTGACGCGCTCTGGGAATCGGACGTGGTGCTCCAGCGCCGCGCCCACGGCGGCCACTGGGGCGGTGTCCACATCGTCGACCACCATCACCACGTGCGGGTTGCCCATGGAGACCACCGAGGCCATCACCTCACCGCCGGGCACCAGCAAGGGCCATCGCGCCAAATTGCCCAAGTTCGAGGCCGTTAGGCCTTGCGTGTCAAACGGCACTTGCTCGGGCGCCCAGACCGGTGCGCCCATGTCCACCCGCACCGTGCCATCGGGGCGCAAAGCCAATTCGATGACGCCTTTTTTAACCTTCACGCGCAGCGGGTTGCGCTGGCTGAGCCCTTGGTCGTGCACAAAGCGCACAAAACACCGCGCCCCATTGCCGCAGTGCTCGACCTCCCCGCCGTCGGCGTTGTGGATCACGTATTCGAAGTCCACATCGGGCGAGGGTGCGGGACGCACGCTCAAAATTTGGTCGGCGCCCACGCCAAAATGGCGATCGGCCAAGCGCCGGTAATGCGCCGGGCTCAGGGCTTGGCGTTCTTGGGTTTCGTCGAGCACGACAAAGTCGTTGCCCGCGCCCTGCATTTTGGTGAATCGGATGCGCATGCCCACATTATCGGGCTTGCACCTCGGCCCAGGTGGGCGGCTCGCAACCCGCCCGGGTGCAGTTGATGGCCGCGGCCTTCATGGCCCAGCGCAGCGTCTCGGGCACCCGGATGGACGCCCCCTCAGGGCCTTCGCACCAGTCGCCCAAACAGTTGCCCCAAAACGTGTCGCCAGCGCCCACAGTGTCGACCACGTTCACCCGCGGTGCCGGGGCTTGCGCCACTTGGCCGTCCACGTCCAGGTAAGCGCCTTCGGCCCCAAACGTCAACGCCACCCGCGACAAGCGACCCGGGCCAGCCAAGGCGCGCAACTGCGCCAGCAAACTGGCCGAGTTCGCCAGGGCAACGCCGTCAAAACCCATGACGCTCAGGTCTTCGTCGCTGGCTTTGAGCCAATCCACGTGCAGCAAGACCGATCGCACCGCCCGCACATAAGCCGCCACGTCGGTGGCCAGCTTCACGCGCAAATTCACATCCACGCTGATGGTCCAGCCGCGCGATCGCGCGGCCTGCAACACGGCCACGGCCTTTTCGTGCTCGGGTGGGACCAAGAGCAAAGAGCCGGTGTGCAAGACCCCAGGTGTGGCAGGCAAACGCGCCAACACCGATTCGGGGGTGTAGTCGCGATCGGCGATGCCTTCGCGGTAAAAGCCGTAGCTCGGTTGGCCCTGGTTGAGCTGCACCACCGCCAAAGACGTCGGTTTGGCGCTGGTGCCGCCCACCGCGGCCACGCCATCGGCCGCCAGCAAAGCCCCCAGGCCTTGGCCAAAGGTGTCGCTCGACAAAGGGTTGAGGTAACTCACCGCCGCGCCTCGCCGCGCCGCGGCCCGCGCCATGTTGTAAGGACTGCCGCCCATGAGCGGCAACAAACGCCCATCGGGCTGCGCGATGCAATCCATCAGGGCCTCACCCAAAACCGCCAAATGTGTCCCCATGGTCATCACTTTCTCAAGAGGTGTTTGCGGCGCAAGACGTCGATCCACACCGCGATGATCACCACCGCACCGATGGCCATCATTTGTTTGAACTGAGAGATTTCCAACAGGTTCATGCCGTTGCGGATCATGGTGATGAGCACCGCACCGAACAAGCTGCCCCAAATGCTGCCGCGCCCGCCGAACAAAGAGGTGCCGCCCAAAATCACCGCCGCGATGGCGTCGAGTTCGAACATCTGCGCCATCTTGCCGCTGGACGAATCCATGCGCGCCATCAAGACGATGGCCGCCACGGCGCACAAGAGCCCCGAAACCACGTACACCCCGAGCTTGTACCACCGGATGTTGATCCCCACCTGTCGTGCGCCCATTTCGTTGGAGCCCATGGCATACACATACCGGCCGAGCTTGGTGCTGTTGAGCACAAAGGCCATGGCGATGAAAAACACCGCGGTGATCACGATGGGCATGGGCACGCCCATGAAGTTACCGTAACCAATGAAGGGGAAAGGCTCGGGTAATCCGGCCATGTCAAAACCACCGGTCAAGTCAAACGCCAAACCGCGCCACAGGGTCAGACCGCCCAAGGTCACGATGAAAGCCGGTATGCCCACAAAGGCCACCAAGTAGCCGTTGAACGAGCCCACGGCCAAACCCACCGCCAAAGCACCGGCCATGGCCAAGTAAGGGTTCACGCCGAGCTTGACCATCCAATAACCACAGAGGGCGCCGGCCAAGGCCGTGACCGCACCGACCGCGAGGTCCACCCCACCGGTCAAAATCACGAAGGTCTGCCCACCCGCCAACAAAGCGATGACGGAGGCTTGCACCAAGATGTTGGTCAAGTTCCCAGTGGTCAAGAAATACGGTGAAGCCAGCGACAACAACACGCCGAGCACCAGCACGGCCACCATGGCCCCGTACCACTCTTGTCGGGTCAGACGATTGAACATGTTCATTCCTAAAAAAGAAGGCGGCCACGGGTTGCGCAGCCGCCTTCAACTCACCAACTCAATTACTTCGCCTTCATGAACTGGCCGACGCCAGAGTCTTTGGCGAACTGGTCCACGTTCTCAGGCAAGACCAAGAAAGAACCGGTGTCGATGCGTTTTTCAACCGCGGTGCCTTTGGCTGCGGCGATGGCGGTTTCCACACCCACTTGGCCGATCTTGGCCAACATCTGAGCGGCGTTGGCTTGTTGCCAGCCTTCTTTCATCATGTCCAGACCGCCAGGGGAGCCGTCAAAGCCAGCGATCTTCACGGCACCAGGTTTTTTACCTGCGGCCAGCAAAGCAGCCTTGGCACCCAAGGCACCGCCGTCCCAAGCGCAGGCAATGACCTTGGCCTTGGGATTGGCGCGCAACGCGGCTTCCACGCCGTTTTGGGCCATGGTTTGGTCCCAGGTGGTGGGCACTTCAACGATCTTGACGTTCTTGCGTTCGGCGTTGAGGGCGTCCACAAAGCCTTTCTTGCGCTCTTGACCGGTGGACTGGCCTTGGTCGCCGGTCACGTAGATCACGGTGTCGCCGTCTTGAATTTGACCAGCTGCCCATTTGCCTTGGACGTTGGCGGCCAAGATGTTGTCGGTGGCGACATAAGACGTGATGTCAGCGCCGGTGATACCGGTGTCCACCGCCACGACCTTGATACCAGCGGCCAAGGCCTTGTTGATGGCCGGGGCGATACCAGCGGAGTCCACCGGCGCGATGGCAATCGCGTTGACTTTGCGGGTGATCATGTCTTCAACGATGGCCAATTGCTTGGACAACTCGCCTTTTTCAGCGGCCAGCTCGATGAACTTCACGCCGGCAGCGGCGCCAGCGGCTTTGGCGCCACCGTTGATCAGGGTCCAGCCTTCGTTGGTGTTGCCGTTCGTGATGTAGGCCACGGTCAGCTCGGTGGCAGCACCGGCGGCGGCGGGGGCGGCTTCTTCTTTTTTGCCACAGGCCACCAAGACGGCGGCCATGGCGGCGACGAGGGCGAATTTGCCGAAAGTGCGTTTGTTCATCATCAGTGGATCTCCGTTTGTTGAATAAGGTTGCAAGACCAGCAGGCGCGAGGGACTGTGTCTGCTGTGAGCGAATTAAAGCCCAAACCGGGAATAAATAAACCTAGTAGTTTTACCAATAGCCTTGGTACCCCAAATCCCCGATGCTTGCCCCATCTCCCAGAGGAACGACCCCATGAATGCCCCCACCCCCGTCCTGAACATCACCGGCCTGACCAAGCACTACGGCGGCGTCAAAGCCCTGACCGACGCCCATTTCCGACTCCTGCCCGGCGAACACGTCGCCATCGTGGGCGACAACGGCGCGGGCAAAAGCACCTTTGTGCGCCTGATCACCGGCGTGGAGCAGCCCAACGCGGGCGAGATCGTGCTGAGTGGGCGCAACGTGTCTTTTGACTCGCCCTTGGACGCCCGCGAGCAAGGCATTGAAACGGTGTACCAAACCCTGGCCTTGGCCGAAGACCTGGACGTACCGGCCAACATCTTTTTGGGCCGTGAACTCACCCGCCTGAATTTGGGCCCCTTGTCGGTGCTCAACCACAAGGCCATGCGCGAGCAGTCGGCCAGCATGCTCTCGACCACCGGCGTGAAGATCCCAGACATGTCCGAGAGCCTGCGCGGCATGTCCGGTGGCCAGCGCCAATGCGTGGCCATCGCACGCGCGGCCGGTTTTGCCAAAAACCTGATCATCTTGGACGAACCCACCGCGGCACTGGGTGTGGCCGAAACCGCCCGGGTCGAAGAGATCATCAAAGGCCTCAAACAGCGCGAGATTCCGCTGATCATCATCAGCCACAACCTGCGCCAAGTGTTCGATTTGGTGGACCGCATTTTTGTCTTCCGCCAAGGTCGCATCATTTGCAACCGTTTGACACGACAAACCAACCCCGAAGAAATCGTGGGCCTGATCACCGGCGCCATCGACCCGGCCACGCTGAGCCCAGAAGCCAAGGCGGCCACATGCTAAGAGGCATCGATCCCCTGCTCACGCCCGAGTTGCTCATGCACCTGTGCGCCATGGGCCACGGCGAATGGGTGGCCGTGGTGGACGCGAACTTCACCGCCGATTTTTTGAGTCGCGGCAAACCCGTGGTGCGCTTGCCTGGCCACAGCCTGGCGCGCGTGAGCCGCGCCGTCTTGTCGGTCTTACCGCTGGCCGAGGACCTGGCCCAACCCGCGGCCTACATGCGCGTGTGCGGCAGCCCCGAAGGCCACCGCACCCCAGCGCAACAGGCGGTGGTGGACTTGGTCATGCACGAAGGCCGCGACGCCGCGGCCATTGAGGCCGTGGAGCGTTTTGCGTTTTACGACAAAATCGCAAAAGCCAGCCTCATCGTCCAAAGCGGTGAAGCCACGGCCTATGGCAACGCCCTGTTCTGCAAAGGCGTGATCCTCAACTGAAGGCCCCTCGATCGCTACGCATGCTCGCCGACACCCCCCCCGCACCCGACCTGAGCCCGCGCCGCATGCGCGGCTCCAACCACAACGGCATGCGCCAGTTCAACGAGCGCATCGTCTTGCAGGCCATCCGCCACCACGGCGCCATCCCCAAAGCGGACCTGGCGCGCCTGACCCAACTCTCGAGCCAGACCGTGGCCATCATCGTGGGTCGCTTGATCGACGACGGCTTGCTGCTCAAACAAGAACCCGTGCGTGGCAAAGTGGGCCAGCCCTCGGTGCCCTTGTCGCTCAACCCCGAGGGAGCCTTCAGCGTGGGCATTCAGGTGGGTCGGCGCAACTTGGAATTGTTGGTCGCCGATTTCTGTGGCCAACCGGTGCACCGATTGGAGTTTCACCACCCCTACCCCGACCCAGATCAGCTGCTACAAACCATCGCCCAAGGCTTGGGCACGTTGGAGCAACGGATGGGGCCGCTGTGGGCGCGCACCGTGGGCGTGGGCTTGACCGCGCCGCTGTCGCTGCACCAATGGGCCGACCTCATGGGTGGAGACGCCGCGCTCGCGTTGGCGCGATGGGAACACATCGACTTGCACGCCGCCGTGCAAGCGCTCACGCCGCTGCCCGTGGAATTCGCCAAGGACACCACCGCGGCCTGTGTGGCCGAACTCATCCAAGGCCACGGCCGCACCCTGCGCAGCTTTCTCTACATTTATGTGGGCACCTTCGTGGGCGGTGGTTTGGTCTTGGCCGGCCACATCATGGGCGGCGAGCGTGGCAACGCGGGCGCCATCGGTTCCTTGCCGGTGGGCTTGGCCACGACCGGCACCGCCGCGCCGCCGCAACTGTTGCAACAAGCCTCGGGGTGGCAACTCGAGCAAGCCTTGATCGCCGCCGGCCACGACGCGCTTTTGGTGCACCGCGACAGCATCATGGACGCAGCCTACGCCGAGCACACCCAAGCTTGGCTGGCACAAGCCAGCCGGGCTTTGGCGATGACCGTGGCCAGCGCCGCCGCCTTGCTCGACTTGGACGCGGTGGTGATGGACGGCTCGCTCGGCGCACCGCTGATGGCCGCGCTCAAAGACGCCACGCGCGAGGCATTGCAACAGTACCGCTTTGACGGCATGCACCGACCCGAGCTGCTCAGCGGCCGCGTCGGCGCCCACGCACGCGCCATGGGCGGTGCCTTGTTGCCGCTGCACAGCCAGTTCTTCCCCGACAAAGACATCTTCCTCAAACAGGACCACGCATGAAGCTCTACCTGGACAGCGCCGATGCGCGCCAATGGACATTGCCCGCGGGCTGCCCCCCTGTGCAAGGCGTGACCACCAACCCCACGCTGGTCTTGCAAGCCGGCTTGCCCGTGAGCTTGGCGGGCTACCGCCGCTTGGTCTTGGCCGCGGGCGAGCAGCGTTTGCCCGAATTGATGTTGCAGTTGCCCCGTGCCGATGTGGGTGAAGTCGCCGACTGGTTGGATCAACTCTTACCCTTGGCGCGCCAAGCGCGCTTGCGCCTGACCATCAAACTGCCCTGCCACCCCGATTGGCAACACGTGTTGCACGAGGTGCAAACCTGGGGTGTGCCCACGCTGCTCACCGGCCTGTCCAACCCCATGCAGCTGCTGTGGGCGCAACAGCAAGGTGCGAATTGGGTGGCACCCTATGTGGGGCGTTTACAAGCCGATGGGCGCGATGTGTGGGCGCTGATTCGCGCCTGTGTGGCCGTGCAACACCAAGGCCCGCAACTGCTGGCCGCCAGCATCAAAAGCGCCGACGTCTTGGCCCAACTCATGGCCCTCGGCGCGGCCGCAGCGACCGTGCGTCCCGACTTCGCGGCCAGCTTGGCCACCGACCCTTTGACGATCGCGGCCATGGCGCAATTCGACGCCGACGTGCAGAGCAGCCAAGCACACGGCTGAAGTTGACCGGGGTTTAGAACACCCTAACGTTCGAGTGGACTATTTAATGAGGCGCCGTGAAATGGGTCACGAAACACCTGAGATCTTGGGTGGATGCCGTGCAAACCCGCTGGGGCGTAGCACTGAAACACGGCTAAGTTGAGGGCTTCACCACTCAAGGGAGGCCCCATGAAACACCGTCTTGGACTTGTTTTTCTCATGACCATGCTGCTGTCCGCCTGTGCGGCCACGGGCGGAAAAGGCGAGCGAGACCATCGCCTCGCTGCCGTGGGCAACACACACCCTCAAAGGGCCATTGTGTATGTGGAAGGTGCCGGGAATTTTGTGACCAACAAAGTCATGGTGGGTTCGCTCAAAACCGGCTCACGCAGCAGCCAGTCTCAGTCGATTTTGAAACTGCTGCAACTCAAAAATCCAACACTGGCGGTGGTCGTCACTGGCGCGGATGACGGCCTGAGCGCCGCCACACTCGAGCGCGCCATGATCAATGGACAAGGCCAGATTGCGGGCAGCAAAGTCGTTTTTGTCGGCTCGCTCCAGTACAAAGAGGCCCTGACCCAACTCGCCTCAACGTCCGGGGTTCAATTGGAATTCATTGCCTACCCTCAGTGACTGCTAGAGTGGCGGGATGCAAACCGCTTACCTGTATTTGGGCGTGGCCATCATCGCCGAGGTCATCGCCACCACCCTGCTCAAAACATCCGAGGGCTTCACCCGCTGGTGGCCGAGTGTGGCCACGGTCTTGGTGTACGGCGTGTCGTTTTGGTGTTTGGCTCAAACCCTGGGCACGGTGCCCACCGGCGTGGCCTACGCCATTTGGTCGGGCGTGGGCATCGTGCTGATCTCACTCATCGCTTGGCTGTGGTTTGGCCAAAGCTTGGACGCACCCGCTGTCATCGGCATGGGCTTGATCATCGCGGGGGTCTTGGTCATTCACCTGTTTTCACGCTCGATAGCCCATTAAAAAACCATGGTCCGGCGCTCGCAACACCTTCACACGCCCCGCAAGCCCTCTGCTTTGTTGGCCGCCGCCACCGTGCTCTTGGTGCGCGACAGCACCGAACTGAGCCGCCCCGGCATTGAGGTGCTGATGACGCGCCGCTCGATGAGCGCCAGCTTCGCCCCGGGCGCTTACGTGTTTCCGGGCGGCGGCATTGAGCCCAGCGACCACAGCAGCCACGCGCACAGCACGCGCCGCCCCTCACAATCGGATACCCATCTCACGCAAGCCTTGGCGGCCATTCGCGAGAGTTTTGAAGAGCTGGGCGTGTTGCTGGTGCGCCGCGCCGATGGACACTGGTTAGACGATGCCGACATCGCCACACTGGACCGCCACGCCCCATTGGCCTCGCAATGCGCCGCACGCGGCTGGGTGCTGGCAGGTGCAGATGCGTTTGTCCTGGCGCATTGGATCACCGACCGCGATTTGCCCAAACGCTTTGACGTGCCTTTTTTGGTCGCGCGTATGCCCGAACACCAAACCCCGGTGGCCGACGAGCGCGAACAATTCGAACCGCAATGGGTGAGGCCAGCCGATGCGCTGGCGCGGCACCGAGCGGGCGACTTTTTCATGATCTACCCCACGGTCAAAACGCTTGAGCGCATCGGCGAGCACCCGAACGTGCAAAACCTGTTGGACGCTTGTGCGCTCAACGAAGAACCGCTGTGGACCAGCTGCCCTCGTGCCGGGCGCATGGACGGGCGCGAATCGCGTCACATGGAACACGAAGCGCCGTTTGGCGAGCTCGCTTTGGTGTGCCCCGATGGACAGTTGGACCACCCCCTGGACTGGCAAAGTCAGCACGCCGTGCCGCTGTTGCGCCACGTGCAGCGGCTGAGCGCGCCCAACCCTGGCTTGATGACCGGGCCCGGCACCAACAGCTATCTCGTGGGCGACCCCGACAGCGGCCACGTGGTCATCGACCCCGGGCCGGACGAGCCCGAACACATCGAACGCTTGTGGCGGTTGTGTAGCGCCTCGCTGCGCGCCATCGTCTGCACCCACTCACACCCCGACCACTCCCCAGGCGCGGCCCGCTTGCAAGCGCTGTGCGCCCACCGTCCGCCCATCTTGGGCCTGCCCAGCGCGCGCACCGCACGCGATCACAGCCGCTTCACACCCGACCGCGAATGGCGCGATGGCCAAACCCTGGTGCTCAGCGGCCCCGAACACACCCACACCTTGCGTGCGGTGCACACGCCCGGCCACGCGGCCAACCACCTGTGTGTCCTGATCGAAGAAGACGGTTTGCTGTTTTCTGGCGACCACATCCTCAACGGCAGCACCACCGTGATCGACCCGCCCGACGGCAACATGGATGATTACCTGCAATCTCTAGACAAGCTCGACGCGCTGTGCGCACAGTGGGGCGTGCACTTCATCTTGCCCGCGCACGGCCACGTCATGGGCGACTGGCCGCGCAGCGCTGAAAACCCCAGCGGACCCGAACACGGCGGCGCACGCGCCGCCATCGCCCAACTCAAAGCCCACCGGCTCGCCCGTGAAGCCAAAGTCGCGCGGGCCATGGCCGCCCAGCCCAACGGGGGCCTGGAAGATTGGGTGAAATTGGCCTACGACGATGTGCCCGAGCGCATCTGGCCCGTGGCCCTGCGGTCGCTGCTGGCGCACGTGCAGCGCATCCAATCCAGCACCCCGCCAAGCCCTTAGCCTTTGCGCTCAGCGCGGCACTTGGCCCGGCCAGCGAAACAGGTTCAGCGCATTGCCCGCCAAAATCAGCAAGACGCCCAGCCCGGTCAAAAGATCCACCTGCTCCGAATAGACCAGCCAACCCGCCAAGGCCGTCAGCGGCACACGCAAAAAGTCCATCGGCACGACCACCGTGGTGTCGGCGTGTTGCATGGCCCGGGCAAAACAATAGTGCGAATAGGTGCCACAAAACGCCACCACCAACACCCACCCCCACGTCTGAGTCGAAGGCCATTGCCACACCAGCAGCGCGGGCACCAACCCGATGGCGCTTTGGATCACCAGCATCCAAAAAATCACGGTGATGGCCGCTTCGGTTCGGGTGAGCGACTTCACCAACACCACCGAAATGGCAAAGCCAAAGGCGCAAGCCAGCGCAATCAGTTGCCCGGCGTCCACCGAACCCGCGGTGGGCCGCACGATCACCGCCACACCCACCAAGCCCAACACCACCGCCAGCCATTTGCGGCCGTTCATGCGTTCGCCCAGAAAAAACACCGCCAGCACCGCCGACCAGATCGGCATGGTGAATTCAATCGACACCAACTGGG
>DAISXI010000004.1:0-7493 GCA_036825935.1 Hydrogenophaga sp. | reverse complement strand
ACCGCCAGCACCGCCGACCAGATCGGCATGGTGAATTCAATCGACACCAACTGGGCCAAGGGAATGAGGGTGAGCGCCACAAACCAGCCGTATTGCGCGGCGTAATGCACCACGTTGCGCGCGGCGTGCTGGGGCAGTCGTTGTGTGCGCATGGCAGACAAGCCGCCAGCGGCGTGCACCAGCGGCCACAACAGGGCCATGCCCAGCACCGAGCGCATCAGCATGATCTGGAACACCGACAACTCGCGCGTGGCTTCGCGCCCAGCCACGGCGATCACCACCATCAGGGTCAGCCAACCGGCCATCCAAGCGGCGGCGTGGGCAATGGAAGGAGGCGTGTTGGCTTGCATGGGGGAAGGATAGTGGATAGCGGGGATCACGCTGCCCCGAGGGGCCAAGCCAGGTAGAGCGGCCTAGACACCTTCCCGCACCAAAGGCCGCAAGGCCCACAAACCCAAGGCCGGCCCCAAGGCCAAGCCCGTCAGCACCCAACCCAGCGGCAGCCCGTCGCTCAAGGCCACGAACAACAAAATGCTCAGGGTGCTGATGGCAAAACCGATGCTGTTGGTCAAGGTGAGCACACTGCCCACCGCCAGCGGCGGCGCGTTGCGCGCGGTGAGGGTTGAAAACTGGGGCGAGTCGCCCGCCGCGGTGATGCCCCACAGCAGCAACCACGCGTAAAACACCGCATCGGGCGCGTGCATGAGCAACGGCGCCAACAAGCAGCACAGGCCGCTCAAGCCCAAACACAGGGCCGCCACCCGCGCACTGCCCCAACGCCGCGCCGCATGCCCGCCGAGCACACAGCCCAGCGCGCCGCTGCCCAGCATCACAAAAGCCGCCCACGACAAGTCCACCCCCGACAAGCGCGTGCCCAAAATCAGCGGCAGCAACACCCACAGGGTGTAGAGCTCCCACATGTGGCCGAAGTAGCCCAAGACCGAGCTGCGCACCCGCGCATCGGTCCACAGCGTGCCCAGCGCCTGCCACTGCATGCGGCTCACGCGCACGGGCGCTTGTGGCGGCTCACCCAGCGTGAGGATGAGCAAGCCCCCAGCCGCGGCCAAAGCGGCCACACCCAGCATGATGCTGGGCCAGGGCAGCGCATCGGCCACGGCACGCAAACCGTGCGCGCTGGCCGAGCCCAAGACCAAGGCGCCCACCAAATACCCCAGCGCCGCCCCCAAGCCTTGGCGGTACCACTGTGAAGCGATCTTCATGCCCACCGGGTAAATGCCGGCCAAGAAAAACCCCGTGGCAAAACGCCAAGCCAGCAGCGCCGTGAAATCCGCGACCATGGCCCAAGCGCCCACGGTGCAAGCCGCACCGGCCAATGCACAAAACAAAAACACCCGCGTGGCGCGAAAGCGATCGGCCAAGGCCAAGAGCGCGAACACCAAGGTGCCCACGATGAAGCCCCACTGCAAGGCCGAGGTGAGGCTGCCCACGGCCGTGGCTGGCCAGCCAAAGGCGAGTTGCAAATCGGGCATGACGGCGTTGACCGCGAACCACAAAGAGGTGCCCGCGAACTGCGCGAGCACCAAGACGGGCAAGACATGAAAGGGGACAGAGGGCATGGCGTCGACTGTAAACCCGGGCAGGCAACAGACCTGCTCACCCAAGCGCTCAGAATGCCCGACAATCCCTTCTTTTAACCCCCACCGCTTCACCATGAGTTCCTCTGCCGTGCCCTTGAGCCCCCTGCGTCAACACGTCCACGCGTGGTTGGACACCCCGCTTTTTCAGCGCACCATCCTGACCCTGATCGTCATCAACGCCATCATCTTGGGGCTGGAGACCTCGCCCACGGTCATGCAGGCCGCAGGCCCTTGGATCTTGTTGATCGACAAAGGCATCCTGGCGGTGTTTGTGGTTGAAATTTCGTTGCGCTTGTACGTGCACCGCCTGGCGTTTTGGCGCGACCCTTGGAGTTTGTTCGACTTCGCGGTGGTCGCCATCGCCTTGGTGCCCGCCAGCGGTCCGTTTGCCGTGCTGCGGGCTTTGCGCGTCTTGCGCGTGCTGCGCATGCTCACCATCGTGCCGTCCATGCGCCGCGTGGTGGGCGCGCTGCTCAGCGCCATCCCGGGCTTGTCCTCGATCGCCTTGGTCTTGCTGCTGGTGTTTTATGTGTTTGGCGTGATCGCCACGCACCTGTTTGGCGCGCTGTTTCCCGAGTGGTTCGGGCATTTGGGCCGCTCGCTCTACACCTTGTTCCAAGTGATGACGCTGGAGAGCTGGTCCATGGGCATCGCGCGCCCGGTGATGGAACAAGCCCCTTGGGCTTGGGCCTTCTTCATCGTGTTCATTTTGTTTGCCACGTTCACGATGCTCAACCTGTTCATCGCCATCATCGTCAACGCGATGCAAACCTTCCAAGAAGGTGAATACCAAATCGCGTTGGACTCGGTGGAAAAAGTGGGCAAAACCTTGGAAGACGAACTGCACGCCGAAGTCAAAACCCTGCGCACCGAGTTGGCCGAGATCAAGGCGCTGCTGCTGGCGCAGCGCCCCGGCGATAAAGTGTGAAGCGCACCGATAAGCCGGATTCTGTGCATGGGGGTTTCCCCCCATGTGACCGCCATTCATCTGGGCCGCTGGTCACCCAAGCGGCTCGGTGCTACCTACCCGCCAACTCCGCGGAACCACGTCAACGTTGGCCTATTTGGTATTGCTGCGCGTAGAGATTGCCCGTTTCACCCTTGGGGCACAAGGCCCCAAGACTCGTCTCTGTTGCTCTGATCCTCACCTTAGGGCCGTCGGGGTTGCCCCTGTCGGCTGATCGGTGGAGAGGTGTTACCTCCTACGCTGTCCTGTGCAGTCCGGACGTTCCTCCAGTGCTCCCTTTCGGGTCCTCTTGCGAGGTTGCACCAGCGGCGGTCTGGCGCGCTTCACCGCTCGATTATGACGCGATTGATCTTCGCAACAGCCCGTCGTCAAGGGCTGATGAGCTGGATGGTCGGAAAGTACGTCTGGTAACGACCCGCATCGCGGGTCAACAGTTTGTGTCCGCCGCTGTTGGCGTGGGCCCCGATGAAGAAATCGGGCAGCACCCCAGACTTGGCACCCCCGCGCTGACGGTATTGCCGAAAAGCCAAGCCGGCCATGCGAGCGGCTGGGCGCGTCATCTCCAACATCTGGATGCCCAGCGTCTCCAAAAACAGGTCCAGGTGAGCCGGCTCAGCCGGGTGCCCCGCCAGCTCGGCATACACCACCATGTTGATGGCCAATTGACCGGGCTTGGCGCCACGCAAGTGTTTCAAAGACCAAGACATCCAAATCGGATCGGCTTTGTAGACGTCCAACAGCACGTTGGTGTCGACCAAAATCATGGCCTGTTCCAGTCCTCACCACGCGTGGTGGCCATCCACTCATCGGTGCTGGGCCCGTCTTTGGCGATGCCAATGAACTGACGAATCGGATCATCGACCGCCAAAAAAGACAAGTCGGGCTCGATGGGCGGTTTGGCCGCCGTCGGTGACTTGGCCGTCACCAAGTATTCGGCCAAGGCTTCTTGGACGACTTGCGATTTGGTCAAATTGCGGGCGGCACAAAACTGCACCAAATCACGCTCAATGGCATCGGGCAAACGAACCGACAACATGGTCACTCCTTGTGAGTCAATGGGCACCGATCCAGTATGACATGAATCTCCAAATTGTCATACACCGCCGACGCAACAGTTGGGACCCACGCGCCTGCGACAATCACCTTCTTTTCATGCCTGCTTGATCACCACAAGCCCTCCCCATGATCCGCATTGCCGAACTAAAACTCCCGCTCACCGAGGTGCCGACCGAGCACCGCCGCGCCGCCGACGCACCCACCGAAACCGACGACGACCGCCTACCGCCGCCCCACCCCCTTGAAGCGCTCACGCGCTTGGCCGCACAGGCGCTGGGCGTGGATCCGGTGGCCATCGCCGAGCTGCAGGTCTTCAAGCGCAGCTTCGATGCGCGCAAGGCCGATCTGCTGGCGGTGTACATCGTGGACGTGACGCTGGCCGACCCCCGTCAAGCCCCCGCGCTGCTGGCCCAGCACGAGAAGAACCCCCACATCATCGCCACGCCCGACATGCGTTGGCAGCCCCCCGCCACGGCCCCCGCCGGCTGGCCCGCGCAAGCGGCCGATCGCCCCGTGGTCGTGGGCCTGGGGCCTTGCGGTTTGTTCACCGCACTGGCGCTGGCGCAAATGGGCTTGCGCCCCATCGTGCTCGAGCGCGGCAAGCCGGTGCGCCAACGCACCAAAGACACCTGGGGCCTGTGGCGCAAAAAAGTGCTCAACCCCAACAGCAACGTGCAGTACGGCGAAGGCGGCGCGGGCCTGTTTTCCGACGGCAAGCTCTACAGCCAAATCAAAGACCCGCGCTTCTTGGGCCGCAAGGTGATGCACGAATTCGTGGACGCTGGTGCACCGCCCGAAATCCTCTACCAAGCGCACCCGCACATCGGCACCTTCAAGCTGGTCAAGGTGGTCGAGGCCATGCGCGAAAAAATCATCGCGCTGGGCGGTGAGATCCGTTTTGAGCACCTGCTGACCGGAATCGAACGCGCACCCGGCGCCGACGGCCAAGCCGAGGTACAAGCCCTGCGCGTGCGCCGGCTCGACACCGAAGAAGAACTGTTGCTGCCCGCGCGGCGCGTGGTCATGGCCTTGGGCCACAGCGCGCGCGACAGCTTTGCCCTGATGTGGGACGCGGGGGTGTACATGGAAGCCAAACCGTTTTCGGTGGGCTTTCGCATCGAACACCCCCAAAGCGTGATCGATCAAGCCCGCTGGGGCCGCCACGCTGGCCACCCACTCTTGGGCGCGGCCGACTACAAGCTGGTGCACCACGCGCAAAACGGCCGTGCGGTGTACAGCTTTTGCATGTGTCCTGGCGGCACGGTGGTGGCCGCCACGTCCGAGCCCGGTCGTGTGGTGACCAACGGCATGAGCCAGTATTCGCGCAACGAACGCAACGCCAACGCGGGTTTGGTGGTGGGCATTGAGCCGAGCGACTTCCCGCTGCAATTCCCTCAGGACGCGCCGCTGTGGACGGCCGCATTTGGCGATATCGATGGGCCACGCTATGCCGATCAAGCGAAGGCGCTGATCGCACAAGGTCAGCACCACCCGCTGGCGGGCATCGTGTTGCAACGCCAATTGGAGAGCCGCGCCTACACCTTGGGCGGCAGCAGCTACGATGCGCCGGGCCAGCGCGTGGGCGACTTCTTGGCCGGGCAGCCGTCCAGCGCGTTGGGCGAGGTGCAACCCTCATACCAACCCGGCATCCATCTGGGCGACTTGGCGCCGTCTTTGCCGGCCTATGCCATTGAAGCCATGCGCGAAGCGCTGCCCGTGTTTGGCCGAAAAATCAAAGGCTACGACATGGCCGATGCTTTGCTGACCGGGGTGGAGACGCGCACCAGCGCGCCGCTGCGCATCACCCGGGGCGAGGACTTTCAAAGCCTCAACACCCGCGGTTTGTACCCGGCCGGTGAAGGCGCGGGTTACGCGGGTGGCATTTTGTCGGCCGGGGTGGACGGCATCAAAGTGGCCGAGGCCGTGGCCCGGGCCACCCTGTCTCAGGCCTGATCAGCCGCGCTGCAAAGCGGCGATGCGCTCTTCGATGGGGGGGTGGGTCGAGAACCACTTGCCCAAACCACCCGCGATGCCCATGGCCTGCATGGTCTTGGGCAATTCTCCTGCCGTCACGCCACCCAAGCGGGCCAAGGCGTTGATCATGGGTTGCTTGCGGCCCATCATCTGCGCGGCACCCGCGTCCGCGCGGAATTCGCGCTGGCGGCTGAACCAGGCCACGATCATGGCGGCCAAGACGCCCAAAACAATGTCCATCACGATGGTGGTGATGTAGTAGCCCATGCCGGGGCCGCTGCTTTGGTTGTCGCCCTTGCGCAAAAAGCTGTCGACCAAGTAACCGATCACGCGGCTGAGGAAGACCACGAAGGTGTTCATCACACCTTGGATGAGCGTCATGGTCACCATGTCGCCGTTGGCAATGTGAGCGACCTCGTGGCCAATGACGGCCTCGACTTCTTCCCGGGTCATGTTGCGCAACAAACCGGTGGAGACGGCCACCAAGGCCGAGTTCTTGAACGCGCCGGTGGCAAAAGCGTTGGGCTCGCCATCAAAGATCGCCACTTCGGGCATGCCGATGTTGGCTTGGTTGGCGAAGCGCTCGACGGTCTGGACGATCCAAGCCTCATCGGCGTTCTGCGGCTGGTTGATCACGCGCGCGCCGGTGCTGAACTTGGCCATGGGCTTGCTGATGAGCAAGGAGATGAAGGCGCCACCAAAACCGATGACCAGCGAAAAGCCGGCCAACGCGGTCAGGTTCAGGCCGTTGGCCGTCAAAAAGCGGTCCACGCCCAGCAGGCGGGTGGTCACCAGCAACACGGCCATGACGGCCAAGTTGGTCAAGATCAACAAAAAGATGCGTTTCATGTGGACTCCGATTAACCCAATGGTTGGGAATGATACTGGTCATTCAGATGCGGGCGCAGACCAAAAGTTCAAGTCCCCGCTGGCGCACGGGGTGCACGGAACACCTGTGGGTCGGCGTAAAAGTCCGGGTCTTGGTTGGCTGGCCACCAACCGGGGATGCCCAGCACCGGCAGTGGGGTCAAGGGCTTGCGGGCCAAGCGCTCGGCGCTCAGGCCTTGGGCGAACCAGTCGTCCCACGCCGCCCAGTCGTCCCCCAAATCCATGGGCACGGGCACGGCCCAGACATGGGCGGTGATGGACTTGTAGGGCTGGTGCAGTTTCTCCAGCAAAGCGTGCCCCACCACACCCACGCGGGCTTGCGCCCAAAGCGCCCGATCCGCCACGAACAAAGTCGGCCAATCTCGGCGCAACAGCGAAGACCACAGCGCCTCAGGCGCTTGCAAGAGCACGGCGTTTTCGTCGATCAGGGTCAGGGCGTCGCGAACCGGCCCGCGCGCCGTACCAATGCCCAAACGCCCAATCTCCGCCACCTGCAGCCGGTTGAGGTGGCGCTTGCTCTGGGGCCACTGGTGCCAGCACAAGGCATTGAAGGTGTCGTGCAGCCCCTCCCGGGTGGGCACCGCGGCGTGTTCACCGATGAAGCTCTCGTAGGCTTGCCCCTCGGGCAAATCGGCTTGGGAGACAAAGCGCACCGGTGCGTTCAAGTGCGTGTTGAGCAGTTCGGGCCAAGCCTCATCCTGCGCCAAGGCGCCCTGGATGGTCGGCCCCAGTGCGGCCCAATGGGCCAACCAGGGCGCCGCCCAATCGATCCCGCGCAGCGCGCTGCGCGAAGCGTCAGGCCTGCACACGCCAGTGCAGGGCTTCACCGGCGCGCAAGGGTTTGAGCGCAGCTTCACCCAAAGCAAAGGACTCCGGTGGCACCCAGTTCTCACGCTGCAAGGTGATGGTGCCCCGGTTGCGGGGCAGACCATAGAAATCGGCACCAAAGAAACTGGCAAAGCCTTCGAGCTTGTCGAGCGCCCCAGCCTTGTCAAACGCCTCGGCGTACA
>DAISXI010000003.1:51094-56859 GCA_036825935.1 Hydrogenophaga sp. | reverse complement strand
CGCTGGAGAGGTAGTTGCTGATCGCGCCGTCGTATTGGCTGATGCGGTTGAACGCGGCCACGGACAAAGCAAAACGCAGTGGGTCGCTCAGCTTGCCGTGGGCTTTCAACTCGTCGATCACGCAGGCGTATTGGCTCGCGTCGGTGACCACGCCCACGTCTTTCCAGTTTTTGGCCGCGCTTCGCACCATGGCGGGGCCGCCGATGTCGATGTTCTCGATGGCGTCGGCCAGCGTGCAACCGGGCTTGGCCACGGTGGCTTCAAAGGGGTAGAGGTTGACGATCAACAAATCGATGGTGTCGATGCCGTGCGCCGTCAGAGCCGCCATGTGCTCGGGTGTGTCGCGTCGCGCCAGCAAGCCGCCGTGCACCTTGGGGTGCAGGGTTTTGACGCGGCCATCGAGCATTTCTGGGAAGCCAGTGACCTCGGCCACTTCGGTCACGGGCAGGCCTTGGTCGGCCAAGAGTTTGGCGGTGCCACCGGTGGAGATCAGGCCCACACCCAAGGCGTGGAGTTGCTGGGCGAGTTCGACGATGCCGGTTTTGTCAGAGACGGAGATCAGGGCGCGCATGGTGGTGGTCGTTTTCAAAAAATAAAAATCAATCGATGAGGCCGTGCTCGAGCAGCTTTTTGCGCAAGGTGTTGCGGTTCAAGCCAAGCCATTGCGCCGCGCGCGACTGGTTGTGGTCGGCCTTGGCCATGACCACTTCGAGCAGCGGCGCTTCGACGGCTTTGATGAGCATGTCGTGCAGGTTGGTGGGTTCACTCTCACCCAACACTTCAAAATACGTTTCCAGGCTTTTGCGCACGCTGTCGTGCAGGTATTGGGTGCTCATGCGGCCAACTTCCAGTTCAAATGTTCAAGGGGATCGCCGTGGGCGCTGGGGGCGTCCAGCCCCGCTTGCCAAGCGTCAAAACTCTCGGCCACGCTGTGCAATTGGGCTTCGCAGCTGTCCAAGGTGTTGATGTGTTGGCGAAAACGCTCGGCGGCGTCGGGCACCAAACCCTCGGGCAAAGGCAAGGCATCGACGTACCAACCGAGGTGTTTGCGCGCGCTGCGCACGCCGGTGTACTCGCCGTACAGCCCATAGTGCTCGTGCAGGTGCTCGATGAGCCAGCCGCGGATCTCGGCCAGCGTGGGCGGCGCCAAGTAGTCGCCGGTCTCGATGAAATGGGCGATTTCGCGAAAAATCCAGGGCCGGCCTTGTGCGGCGCGGCCCACCATGACGGCGTCGGCGCGGGTGCGCGTCAGCACCTCGCGGGCCACCTCGGGGCTGTTGATGTCGCCATTGGCCACCACAGGAATGTGCAACAGCGACTTGATGTGAGACACCGTCTCGTGTTCGGCTTGGCCTTGGTAGCCTTGTTCTCGCGTGCGGCCATGCACGGTGAGCATGGCAATACCGGCGTCTTGCGCGGCCACGGCCAAACGGGGGGCGTTGCGTGCCGAGGCACACCAGCCGGTGCGCATCTTCAGGGTCACGGGCACACCGTGGGGCGCGGCGGCTTGCACCACGGCCGACACAATCTGAAGAGCCAAGGTTTCGTCTTGCATCAAGGCCGAGCCGGCCCATTTGTTGCACACTTTTTTGGCCGGGCAGCCCATGTTGATGTCGATGATTTGCGCGCCACGGTCGATGTTGTAGCGGGCCGCATCGGCCATCATTTGCGCGTCGGTGCCGGCGATCTGCACGGCGATGGGGGCGGTTTCGCCGTCGTGGTTGGCGCGTCGCGAGGTCTTGAGGCTTTTTTGCAGGTCCGGGCGCGAGGTGACCATTTCGCTCACGGCATAGCCCGCGCCCAGCCGTTTGCACAGGGTGCGAAACGGCCGATCGGTCACGCCGGCCATGGGCGCGACGAAGAACCGATTGGGCAAAGAATAGGGCCCGATGTGCATGGGAGTGGGAGAATGATCTGTAGAGCGCGGGAGGGGCATTGTAACTGCCTACTTTTTCAGCAAACCCACAAAACCTCACACACCCATGCAAGAAACCCTCATGAGTTGGCTCCACGTCCTGGCCTTGCCCGAGGTGGGGCTGTCCACGGTGTTTGTGGTGGCTTTCGTCTCAGCCACACTTTTACCCATGGGCTCCGAAGCGGTGGTGTTTGGCATGGTCACCTTGCAGCCCGATCTGTTTTGGGTCACGGTCCTGGTGGCCACAGCGGGCAACACCTTGGGTGGGGCGGTGAGCTGGTGGATGGGCTGGGGCGCCCACCAAGCGGTGGACAAGGTGCGCGGCCAGCGCAGCGAAGCCCAAGCCCTGCAGTGGTTGCGCCGCTGGGGACCCAAAGCCTGTTTGCTCAGTTGGCTGCCCATCGTGGGCGACCCGCTGTGCGCGGTGGCGGGCTGGCTCAAGCTGCCGTTTTGGCCCTGCGTGGCCTACATGGCGGTGGGCAAATTCGCCCGTTACGTGATCATGACCGGGGCACTGGTCTGGGCCGTGCCCACCGATTGGTTGCCCTGAAACGCTTTAAAAGCGTTCGTGCAAAAGCAAGAAGCGCCACTGGCCCTCGGGCAGCGGCGTCAGGCTCAAGCGGCCCACGCGCAAGCGGCGCAGGCCGGTGAGCGACAGGCCCGCGCGCTCGGCCAGGTGCGCGACTTGGCCATCGAGGTAGCCTTTGATGGCCAAGCGCACGCGCCACTCGCTTTGCCAACTCGCGCGCGCTTTGGGCACGGAGGTGCCGTCCACGAACACCACCTTGCCCAAGGATTGCAGCACGGCCTCGCGGCGGTCGGGGTCTTGCAAGGCCGGGTCTTGGGCGACCTCGGCCAACCACTCGTGTTCGACCGCATCGCTGGCGTCGCTGAGTTTGCGCACCACACCGGGGTTTTGGCTCAAGACCACCAAGCCGCTGGCGCGCACGGCCAAGCCTGCGCCCACTTGGAGTTGTTGTGCATGGGCTTTGAGCAAACGCACGCCCGAGCGGTCACCCGACCAGCGCGTGGACGCACCCAGGTGTTGCGCGGCCCAAGCCGGTGGCACCAAGCCCCCTTCGGGCATGGCCACGCCCGCGGGTTTGTGCCAAAGCACGGTGACCGGGGCCAAAGCCTCGAGCCGCGCTTTGGGGTCCACCTCGACCAGGTCGCGCTCCTCGACGCGGCTTTGCGGCGACTCTTGCACATGGCCGTTGACGCGCACCCAGCCACCGGCGATGAAGTTTTCGGCGTCGCTGCGCGAACAAGCGAGCTGCGCCGCCACGCGTTTGGCCAAGCGGATCGGCTCGGGCCCTTGTGGGTCGGCCATGCTCAGGAGCTGAACAAGAAGTTCATCACGTCGCCGTCTTTGACAACGTAGTCCTTGCCTTCGGCGCGCATCTTGCCGGCGTCTTTGGCGCCTTGCTCGCCCTTGAAGGCGATGAAGTCGTCAAACGCGATGGTCTGGGCGCGGATGTAGCCTTTTTCGAAATCGGTGTGGATCACACCCGCGGCTTGTGGGCCGGTGTCGCCCACCTTGATGGTCCAAGCGCGCACCTCTTTCACGCCCGCGGTGAAGTAGGTCTGCAAGCCCAAGAGCGTGTAGGCCGCGCGGATCAAACGGTTGAGGCCGGGCTCGTCTTGGCCGAGCTCTTGCAAAAACTCCAAGCGGTCGGCGTCGTCCATCTCGGACAACTCGGCTTCGATCTTGGCGCAAATGGCCACCACCGGCGCGTTTTGCTTGGCGGCAAAGGCCTTCAAGCGGTCCAAGAAGGGGTTGTTCTCGAAGCCGTCTTCGGACACGTTGGCCACGAACATGGCGGGCTTGGCGGTGATGAAGAAGAACTGCTTGAGTTCAGCGCGTTCTTCCTTGCTGAAGTCGATGGTGCGCACCGGCTGGGTGTCGTTCAGCGCAGCTTGGCACTTCTCCAGAATCGCCATTTGCTTGACGGCTTCTTTGTCGCCCGAGCGCGCGATTTTGCTCACGCGGTGAATGGCTTTTTCCACGGCAGCCAAGTCGGCCAGGCACAGCTCGGTCTGGATGACTTCGATGTCGGCGATCGGGTCGACCTTGTTGGCGACGTGGATCACGTTCTCGTCTTCAAAGCAGCGCACCACGTTGACGATGGCGTCGGTTTCGCGGATGTGGGCCAAGAACTTGTTGCCCAAGCCTTCACCGGTGCTGGCACCGGCCACCAATCCAGCGATGTCCACGAACTCCACGATGGCGGGTACCACACGCTCGGGCTGCACGATGTCGCTGAGCTGGGCCAAACGGCTGTCGGGCACCTCCACCACGCCGGTGTTGGGCTCGATGGTGCAAAAGGGGTAGTTCTCAGCCGCGATGCCGGCTTTGGTCAGGGCGTTGAAGAGGGTGGATTTGCCGACGTTGGGCAAACCCACGATGCCGCATTGGAGGCTCATGGCGGGACTTTCTGGATCTGGGGGAAAGCCGCCATTCTAAAGGCGCGGCCCTCAGTCGAAGCGCCAGTCCCCTTGCACGCCCTGCCCCACGCGCAAGACCTCGCCGGCGCCGGCGCGCACCACGGCGTTCATGCCAAAGGTGATGGCGCCCTTTTGCTGCGGGTCCACGCGGTAGGTTTGCAAAGCGTCGCCCACGGCGGGGCTGGACAGCGCGGTGTCGGGGTCGATGTTGGGGATGGGGCAGCGGCCGCAAGGCTTGACGGCTTCCAAGGTCGCCCCGCCCGCGCCGGTGTCCACCGTGAGCGCACCCACCCGGTCTTCGTCGTGGGCCGCGACACCGGCCAAGACGATGTTGGGGCGAAAGCGGCGCTGGTCCACCGACGTGTGACCGGCTTGGGTCAAGCGGGTGTTGAGCCCGTCCAATGACGCTTCGCTGGTCACGAGCACGGCAAAACCATCGGCGAACTGGGTCGTGGCCTCGCTCGCGCCGGTCCAGCGGCGCTCGCTCACGCGGCGCCCCTGTGGGTCAAAACGGACCAAACGCAAACGCCCCAGTGACGGGTCGCCCTCGGGGTTGAGGCATTGGGTGAACCAGTCCGCGGCCGCCTCGCCCATGTCGAGCGCGGCCACCTCGTCGTCCCAGACGCGCACGCGCAGCGCCTGGGCCGCCGATGCCCCCTTCACGCTCAATTCCGGCATGCCGGAGGCGCGGACCACGAGTTGGCGCGTGGGTGTGACCGTGGGTTGAATCAAGGCCATGCGCGGGCATTCGCGCTGGCTGACGAAGTCGCCGTGCTCATCGACCACCATCCAAGCGCGGTCGAACAACAGCCCATCAATGGTCAGTTCGGACTGTGTCAGCGACACTCCCGCACAGGACTTGATGGGGTAGACCCACAGCTGGGCGATGGTGGCTTCAAAACGGTCGTTCATGGTCATGGGGGGCGTGCGATGACAGAAGAGGCTGGTGAATGGGCTTCAGCTCTGGGGATTCTCTCCCGATTCCCTAGAATAGAGTCATGAACCCCTCATCCCACCCTTCGCCCGGCGGTCGACGTTTTGACGTGGTCGTGCGCGGCAGCGGCATCGTGGGGCAAAGCCTGGCCTTGCTGTTGGCGCAAGACCGCTTGCGTGTCGCCTTGGTGGGTGAGCCCACGCCCAACCCGTCCGCGCCTGATGTGCGCGCCTACGCCTTGAACACCGCTTCGCGCCGCCTGTTGGAATCCCTTCGCGCTTGGCCCAGCGACGCCCAGAGCACCACGCCCATCAGCGCCATGCGGGTGCACGCCGACGCCGGCGGTCGCTTGGGCTTTGCCGCCCGGGACCAAGGTGCGGACGCGTTGGGCTGGATCGTCGATGTGCCGCTGCTGGAGGACCAGCTGGCGCAAGCGGTGTCTTACCAAAGTGGCATTGAGCGTTTGGAGCA
>DAISXI010000003.1:22916-50994 GCA_036825935.1 Hydrogenophaga sp. | reverse complement strand
TTGAGCGTGAGCGGCGCGGCACAAGCTTGGCCGCTGGAGCTGTCCACCGCCGAGCGCTGGCTGGCCCAAACACCCGAGGGCACCGTGGCCTTGGCCGGTGATGCCGCCCACGCCATGCACCCCTTGGCCGGACAGGGCCTGAATTTGGGTTTGGCCGATGTGGCCGAGCTCGCCCGCGTGCTGCGCGAACGCGAATACTGGCGGCCTTTGGGCGACTGGCGTTTGCTGCGCCGCTACGAGCGCGCACGCGCCGCCGACGTCAGCGCCATGGCTTGGGTCACGGACGGTTTGTTTGGCCTGTTCGACCACACCGACGGGCGCATCCAAACCCTGCGCAACTGGGGATTGAACCAATTCGACCGCAGCGGACCCCTCAAACAGTGGATGGCCCAACACGCCATGGGCGCCACCCCTCAACCTTGAACGATTCACCACCCATGCACACCTCCACCGCCTCCCGCGCCGCCCTCTTGCTGATGGGCCTGGGCTTTTGCCTGAGCACCGCGGTGGCCCAAGAAGCCACCATCCGCAAAAACCTGCCGCAACGCCTGCCCACCTTACCCGCCATCGACAGCGTCACACCCACGCCCATGAAAGGCTTGTACGAGGTGCGCGTCAACGGCACCGAGCTGCTGTACAGCGACGCCAACGGCGACTTCGTGCTGCTGCAAGGCGAGTTGTTCGACACCCGCCAGCGCGTGAACCTGACGGAGGCGCGCATGAACCAACTCACCGCCATCGCCTTCAAAGACCTGCCGCTCAAAGACGCCGTGGTGACGGTGCGCGGCAACGGCTCGCGCAAGATCGCCGTCTTCAGCGACCCCAATTGCGGCTTTTGCAAACGCTTGGAGCGCGACCTGATCAAACTCAACGACGTGACCGTCTACACCTTCGTGGTGGCCATGTTGGGTCCCGACTCACAAACCAAGTCGCGCAACATTTGGTGCGCCGCCAAACCCGCCGAGGCCTACAACGACTGGATGATCGACGGACAAACTCCGCCCACCCAAACCTGCGACACCGCCGCCTTGACGCGCAACCTGGCCTTCGCGCAAAAGCACCGCATCAACGGCACGCCCACCAGCTTTTTGGGCGATGGCACGCGCATCGCGGGTGCCGACTTCAAAGCCATTGAACGCGGCTTGGCTGGCCAAAAATGACCGCCGCCGTCGCTTATGAGGTGGCGGTGCTGCACCCGCACAGCCACCTGTTTGCCGTCACGCTGCGCGTGGCGCAACCCGCACCCGAGCAGGTGCTGAGCTTGCCGGTGTGGATTCCGGGCAGCTACATGGTGCGCGAGTTTTCGCAACACCTCCAAGGCCTGCGCGCCGAGCAAGGCGGCCAAGCCTGTGTGGTGCGCCAGCTCAACAAACACCAGTGGCAGGTACAGTGCGACCCCACGCAGCCCTTGGTGGTGCAGCACGAGGTCTACGCCTTGGACGCCTCGGTGCGCATGGCTTGGCTCGATGCCCAGCGCGGTTTTTTCAACGGCACCAGCCTGTGCTTGCGCGTGATCGGCCAAACCGAGGCGCCGCACCAACTGCGTCTGGTGGACAACGAACACACCACGGCCTGGTCGGCCATCACCGGCCTGCGCGCCAAGCAAACCAACGACCGGGGCTGGGGCACTTACATCGCGCAAGACTACGACGAGTTGGTCGACTGCCCGGTGGAGATGGGCACGTTTTGGCGCGGCGACTTCGTGGCGCGCGGCGTGCCGCACAGCTTCGTGGTCGGTGGCGCGGGCACTTTTGATGGCGCGCGTTTGCTGGCCGACACCCAACGCATTTGCGAGACCGAGATCGACTTTTGGCACGGCGCCGATGCGCCGCCGCGCAGCGCGCCCTTCGATCGCTACGTGTTCATGCTCAACGCCACCGCCGACGGCTACGGCGGCTTGGAGCACCGCAACTCCACCGCCCTGATCGCTCAGCGCAAGGACTTGCCCGGGCTCAGCGAATCCGCCCCGGCCGCGCTCAAGGCCAGTGACGGGTACACCACCTTGCTCGGCCTCATCAGCCACGAGTACTTCCACACCTGGAACGTCAAGCGCTTGCGCCCCAGCGAACTCACCACGATTGACTACGACCGCGAAAACCACAGCGAGCTGCTCTGGTGGTTCGAGGGCTTCACGAGTTACTACGACGACCTGATCCTGCGCCGCGCTGGGTTGATCAGCGATGAGGTGTATTTGCAATTGGTGGCCAAGCACCACAACCAGGTTTTGCAAACGCCCGGGCGTCACTTGCAAAGCGTGGCCCAAGCCAGTTTTGATGCCTGGACCAAGTACTACCGCATGGGCGAGAACACGCCCAACGCCACGGTGAGCTACTACACCAAGGGCGCGCTGGTGGCCCTGTGCTTGGACCTGAGCTTGCGCGCGGAGGGCCGCACCACACTCGACGCGGTGGTGCAGTCGCTGTGGCGCAGCAGCCAAGGCGGGCCCATCAGCGAAGCCGACATCGAACAGGCCCTGCTCACGCTCTCGGGCCGCTCTTGGCACGCCGAGCTGCAAGCTTGGGTGCACGGCACGGAGGACTTGCCGGTGATCGCGTGTTTGGAGCGCCATGGCGCACGCGTGAGCCACGAGAGCGCGCCGATGGCGCAACAACTGGGTGTGCGCGTGAGCGAGAGCGGCGGCGCGGTGCGGCTCAAAACCGTGCTGCGCGGCGGCGCGGCCGAAGCCGCGGGCATGGCCGCGGGTGACGAGTGGCTGGGTGTGGACGTGCCCGCCCACGGCGATCTGCCCGCCGAGTCCTGGCGCTTGAACAGCCTGGAGGCCTTGCCGCGCTGGCTGGGTCCGCGCACCGATTTCACCGCCCTCATCCACCGCGACCAGCGCTTGCTGCGCTGCCCCCTGAGCTTGCGCCGCGTGGAGCGCGTGGTGAATGTGGCCGGCAGCGATACCACCCCACTGGCCCTTTGGCTCAACCCCCAACCGGAGACCCCATGACCACCACCCCCGAAACGATTTTGGTGCGCACCGAAGGCCGCGTGGGCATCGTCACGCTCAACCGCCCCAAAGCGCTCAACGCCCTCAACGGCCAGCTGATGGACGAGCTCGGCACGGCGCTGCAAGCCTTTGACGCCGACCCCGAGATTGGCTGCATGGTCATCACCGGCAGCGAAAAAGCCTTTGCCGCGGGCGCCGACATCGGCGACATGGCCCAACTCAGTTTCGCGCAGGTGTACGGGCAGGACTACATCACGCGCAACTGGGAGACCATCCGCGGTGTGCGCAAACCCGTGATCGCTGCGGTCAGCGGCTTCGCTTTGGGTGGCGGCTGCGAGCTGGCCATGATGTGCGACTTCATCATCGCCGCCGACAACGCCAAGTTCGGTCAGCCCGAGATCAAGCTGGGCATCATCCCTGGCGCCGGTGGCACACAACGCCTGCCGCGCGCGGTGGGCAAAGCCAAGGCCATGGACTTGGTGCTCACCGGTCGCATGATGGACGCCGCTGAGGCCGAGCGCGCCGGCTTGGTCAGCCGCGTGGTGCCGCTGGACAAGCTCATGGACGAAGCCTTGGGTGCCGCGCTCACCATTTGCGGCTTCGGCCTACCCAGCGTGATGGCCGCCAAAGAAGCCGTTAACCGCGCCTTTGAGGGCGGCTTGTCCGACGGTGTGATGTTCGAGCGGCGCTTGTTCCACGCGCTGTTTGCCACCGAAGACCAAAAAGAAGGCATGAACGCCTTCGTGAACAAACGCCCAGCGGTCTTCAAACACCGCTGAAGCCCGTCGCCACCCTGCCAAGGGTCCCCAAAAAATGGCTATAATTTCACCTGCTGGTGATATAGCTCAGTTGGTTAGAGCGCAGCATTCATAATGCTGATGTCGGTGGTTCAAATCCACCTATCACCACCACCTTCAAGCCCTTGTGCCGCTAGGCCCAAGGGCTTTTTCACAGCCACTGGATACACACCAGACACCGCTGAGCGAGCCATGACCAAAAAAGTTTTCATCAAGACCTTCGGCTGCCAAATGAACGAGTACGACTCGGACAAGATGGCCGATGTGCTGGGCGCCGCCCAAGGCTACGAGCCCACCCTCGACGTTGAAGAGGCCGACCTCATCCTCTTCAACACCTGCTCGGTGCGCGAAAAAGCGCAAGAAAAGGTGTTCTCCGATTTGGGCCGCGTCAAGCACCTCAAGGAAAAAGGCGTGCTCATTGGCGTGGGCGGTTGCGTGGCCAGCCAAGAAGGCGCTGAGATCATCAAACGCGCGCCCTATGTGGACGTGGTCTTTGGCCCGCAAACCCTGCACCGCTTGCCCGAATTGCTGCGCCAACGGCAAGCGCTGCAAAAACCGCAGGTCGACATCAGCTTTCCCGAGATCGAAAAGTTCGATCACTTGCCGCCCGCGCGCGTCGACGGCGCCTCGGCTTTTGTGTCCATCATGGAAGGTTGCAGCAAGTACTGCAGCTACTGCGTGGTGCCCTACACCCGCGGTGAAGAATTCAGCCGCCCCTTTGAAGAGGTCTTGATTGAGGTGGCCGGCTTGGCCGACCAAGGCGTCAAGGAAGTCACCTTGCTCGGCCAAAACGTCAACGCCTACCGTGGCGCCATGGGCCAGACAGCCGAGGTGGCCGACTTTGCTTTGCTGCTGGAGTACGTGGCCGACATCCCCGGCATCGAGCGCATCCGCTACGTCACCAGCCACCCCAACGAATTCACCCCACGCCTGATCGAGGCCTACGCCAAGATCCCGCAACTCGTGAACCACCTGCACCTGCCGGTGCAGCACGGCAGCGACACCATCTTGATGGCCATGAAGCGCGGCTACACCGCCATGGAATACAAGAGCACGGTGCGCAAGCTGCGCGCCGTCCGCCCCGACATGGCCATGAGCAGCGACTTCATCGTGGGCTTCCCGGGCGAGACCGAGGCCGACTTCAACAAGATGATGAAGCTCATCGACGACGTGGGCTTCGACAACTCCTTCTCCTTTGTCTTCAGTCCTCGCCCCGGCACGCCCGCAGCCAACCTGCCCGACGACACGCCGGCCGACGTGAAGCTCAAGCGCTTGCATGTGCTGCAAGCCGTGATCAACGACAACGTCAAACGCATCAGCGAGAGCCGCGTGGGCACGGTGCAACGCATCTTGGTCGAAGGCGCTTCGCGCAAGTCCACTGGCGAAACGCCCGAATTGATGGGTCGCACCGAGTGCAACCGGGTGGTGAACTTTGAAGGTGGTCCGGTGGCCGATCGCCTGATCGGTCAAATGATCGATGTGCGCATCACGAAGGCAATGGCCTACACCTTGCGCGGCGAAGTCGTGGTGAGTTGAAGCGCTGCGCGCTCACACCCAGCCGGGACTGGTGCCCAGAGGAGTATCAGGCGCGCCCAGCCATGAGCACCGCCAATGCACAAGAAGTGATGCGGGCCTTGATGGAGTCGGAGCGGCTGGTCAAGATGATGGGCACTTGCATGCCCAACACCAAGCCCGCACAGTCGGCGCCCGCCATGTACACCAGTTGTTTGTAAACCATGTTGCCCGCCTCCAAATTGGGCAGCAGCAACACATCGGGCCGTCCAGCCACCGCCGAAACAATGCCTTTGTTGGCGGCCGACGCAGCGCTCACCGCGTTGTCGTAAGCCAGGGGACCGTCCAACACAGCACCCGTGATCTGTCCGCGCTCGGCCATCTTGCACAAAGCCGCCGCATCCAAGGTGCTTTCGATCGCTGGGTTGATGGTCTCCACCGCCGACAAAATGGCCACGTGAGGCACCTCGATACCAATGGCCTTGGCGAAGTCGACGGCGTTTTGCACGATGTCGCGCTTGTCCATCAAGCCGGGGGCAATGTTGACCACACAGTCGGTCAGCACCAAGGGTCGGTTGACTCCTGGCACATCCATCACAAACGCGTGGCTGGCACGGGTGTTGCCGCGCAAACCGGCCTCCCGCGCCACCGCTGCGCCCAAGAGCTCATCGGTGTGCAGACTGCCCTTCATCATGGCCGCCGCTGAGCCATCGCGGCACAGGCTGGCGGCCTTGACCGCCGCGGCTTTGGGGGCATCGGGCGTGTCGATGCACTCGCACGCAGACAAGTCCAAGCCGTGGGCTTTGGCCAAGGCGCGTATGCGCGCCTCAGGCCCCACCAACAGCGGCACGATCAGGCCGGCGCGAGCCGCTTCGATGGCCGCGCCCAGCGACGCTGCATCGCAGGGGTAAGCAATGGCCACACGGATGGGACCCAAGGCTTGCGCCGCCGTCACCAAGGCTTTGAGGTGGGGGTGGTCCATGTCAGAAACGTGCGCTGAGGAGGTCATGATTGAATTTTAATTGTGATGTTATCCATGAAAGCCGTGACCTCTGGTCATCACCGACGGTCGGTCCCGTTGTCTTCTTCGTGGGGATGCCAGCCTGCTGGCTTGGGGGCAGAGGCGCATTGCTTGAAAATGCGCCGTGTGCACGTGGCACACACGTTCGGATCGAGCCGCTGAAAGCTGTGTTCCACCGGATCTGGAGCGCCCATGGGCAACAAATCGTTTGCGCTCAAGGCGCCACCCAGATGGGAATCGCTCAGGCTGCTCATGGGCCCGTCCTTGAGGCCACACAAAACCAGTGAGCCGCCCAGGCGGGCTCGGCGCTCGGCTTCTTGCGCCAGCATGTGGGCACCCGCCATGTCGATGAAGTTCACACCAGGGCAGTTCAGCAACAGGTGTTTCTGCCCCGGCGTCTTGTGGTCAGCCGCCAGCATGGCCTGCTGCACGTGATCGACCGCGCCAAAAAACAGCGAACCGTCAACGCGCAGAATTTTCAACTGTGGGCAGTCTGGCAGTCCGCTTTGGTTCGACAGGCGCCAATGACCGCCTTCAAGCACAGGCTTGACATCTTCCATCGGTGGGCGTGAGGTGCGGTTGAGGTACATCACCAGCGACAGCAACACGCCTGCGTAAATGGCAAATTCAAGGTGCAGAAACAGTGTGGCCAAGAAAGTGGTCACCAACACAAAGGTCTCTTGGCGGCTGCTGCTCAAAATGGTGCGAATGTGGTGAAAGTCGATCAAACCCCAGGCCACGAGAAACAGCACCCCCGCCATCGCCGGCAGCGGCAAATAGACCGCCAACGGGGCCACAAATTGCACGATGACGGCCAGCAAAACCGCTGAGAAAACGGCTGCCAGCGGCGTAAACGCGCCAGCCTGCAGGTTCAGGCCGCTGCGGTTGAAGGAGCCACTGGACGGATAGGCGCTGAAAAACGAACCCATCACGTTGGACAGACCCTGGCCCACAAACTCTTGGTTGCTGTCGATGCGCTGACCAGACTTGAGCGCCAGCGCCCGCGCGATCGACAAGGCCTCCGTCAGCGACAGCATGGCCAGTGCGATCGCAATGGGCAACAGCTCGCGCAGCGAGGCCATCGACAGGTCGGGCGCCGACAACGGCGGCAGACCCAGCGGGAGCGCGGCCAGCGTTTCAATGCCCGTGAGTGCCGAGCCCAACCATCGGTTGAGCAGCACCGCCAGCACGCTGCCCACCAGCAAGGCCACGATCATGTGAGGTACGCGCGGCATCAGCTTGCGCGCCAGCACGCTGACCAACAAAGTGGTGACAGCCACCAGCGTGACCCACGGGTTGATGAGCTCAAGTTGGCTAAAAAAGGCCCACACCACTTCGGAAAACGTGGCGCCGCGCGCGATCGGCAGGCCGAAAAAGTTTTTGAACTGGCTGGCGGCAATCAGCACCGCCGCCCCAGCCGTGAAGCCGACCACCACCGTGTGGGAGACAAAGTTCATCAACGAGCCCAGACGCAGCCAGCCCAGCGCCAGCATGCACACCCCCGACATGAAGGACAGGCTCAATGCGAGTTGAACGTACTGTGCGCTGCCCGGCTCGGCCATCGGGCTCAGCGAGGCAAACACCACGATGGAGATGGCGGTGGTGGGACCGGACACCATGTGCCACGACGAACCAAACAGCGCGGCAATGATGACGGGCACCATGGCGGCATACAAGCCAAACTCGGGCGGCATGCCTGCGATGGTGGCAAAGGCCACGCCTTGGGGCACCAAGATCATGCTGCCGGTGAGGCCCGCAGCCATATCGGCGCGCAGGGTTTGTGGCGTCACCCGCGAACGCCAAGCCAAGAACGGCAGCCAGGCCCGCAGGCGCTCGGCGTTGAAAAATGCGTTCATGGGCTTGAGGGTGGGCGCCCGGTTTTCAAGACACCGTCTGGTAGTACAGGTTTTGCGGGTGCTGGGCCTGAGCAAAGAAGTACCAGCGCTCAGCCAGCACACCGGGCGCCTGCAACAGCAGCGCGAGCACCCATGGCATCGCCCCAGCGCCTGTTTGCGTCAAGCCCCACAACAGACACAGCGCCGGCAGCGCAAAACCAAACACTTGGAAACCCAGCTTCACGTTGCGCACGGCGAGGGCGCTGGCGCCGTGGAAAAACTCGCGGGTGTTGAACGCACCGCCCGACATGCCCATGGATTTTTGCACCAGCTTGCCCGCCTTGATGCCGGTGGCGCTTTGCAGCGTGGAACGGGGTGCCAGCGCGGTGTTGCGACGCACCGCCATGAATCGCATGAGCCACGCCAACAACACCATCGCCAAGGTGACCCCACCAAAGGTTTGCAACACCGCTTGCTCGCCAGCCAAGGCCGCCAGCGCACACGCCAGCACCATGCCCGAAGACAGGCCAATCAAGGTGAAATTGATGATGGTCAAGCGGTGCGCCCACTCTTGGATGAAGCGCAGGCAGGCGTAGATCATGGCCGTGCAGTACCAGAGCACAAACGCGCCGAACACCACAGCCGCGGGCAACAGCGTGACCCAGGGGCCGCTGGCCTGCAAGAAGAGAGACAACCACCACAGCGCCACCAGCCCAATGAAGCCCGGCAACACAATGACCTCGCGTGACATCCACGAGGTGCGCCACATCAGCACAGCGCGCCAAGCCCGCATCTTGTGACCCAGGTGCAAAAAGGAACTGGCCAGGCCCGCAACCAGCAAGCCCTCTCCCACGGCAAGTGCGCCCAGCAAAAAACCAGGCGCCATGGCCACCCCCATGAGGGTGGCCAGCGCCAGCAGCACCACCAGACCCTGTGCCACACCGGCCAACGTGGTGAAAAACAGAATGGAAAAAGCGGGATGCATATCAGTCCTTGGCTGTGGTCGTGCGGCGAGGCAGGTACTGGTTGGCCGGGGACGTTTCCCACTCAGGCATCAGCGAATAGCCACCCCGCTCGCGGATGGCCTTGGAGACTTCCGACTCTGGGTCTTTCACGTCACCAAACAGGCGTGCGCCAGTGGGGCAGGCACTGACGCAGGCGGGCTTGCGTTCTTCCTTGGGCAAGTGCTCGTCGTAAATGCGGTCAACACACAAGGTGCACTTGGTCATGACTTGGCGCTCTTCGTCCAACTCGCGCGCGCCATAGGGGCAAGCCCAGGCGCAGTACTTGCAACCAATGCACTTGTCGTAATCGACCAGCACGATGCCGTCTTCTTTGCGTTTGTAGCTCGCCCCAGTGGGGCAGACAGGCACGCAGGGCGGGTCCTCGCAGTGCAGGCAGCTTTTGGGGAAATGCACCGTGTCCATGGCCGGAAAGGTACCCGCTTCGTACGTTTGCACGCGGTTGAAGAAAGTGCCAGTGGGGTTGGCGCCGTAAGGCTTCTCGTCGGCCAGGGGGCCAGCTGCGCCCGAGGTGTTCCATTGTTTGCACGAGGTCACGCAGGCGTGACAGCCGACACACACATTGAGGTCGATCACCAGCGCCAGTTGCTTGGCCAGCGTCTCGCCGGGCAGGGCGCGCACGCTCTCGCGTGCCGCCTTGGGTTGGCCGGACGACGTCCTTGGGTGCTGCTGCACCAACGAAGGTTGAAGAATGTCTTGTAGCCACTGCATCATGGTTTTTTGCCTCCAGCAAAGTAGGCCAGCACCTGCGCCGCCTTGCCCACCACACCGGGGGTTTTGGCCATGGTTTTCATTTGGGGGAACGAGATTTTTTCTTCCTCGGGACCGGCCGCTCGGATGCGCACCCGCACGTCGTACCAGCCGGCCTGGCCAGTGATGGGGTCGGAGTTGCTGATGGTCTGCCCACCCTTGGGTGTGTTGCGATTGACCGGAAATGGCAACTCTTCAGAAATCAGGTGGTTGAGCAGAAAACCCTTGCGCGCCTCGTCGGCACCAGGGGCGAGCTGCCAGGCGCCGTCGGCCTTGCCAATGGCGTTCCAAGTCCACACCGTGCCGGGCTCGACCGCTTCGCTGTGGCGCACCATGCAGCGCACTTGGCCCCATTGACTCTCGACCCAAGCCCAGCCGCCATCGGCAATGCCCGCAGCCAGCGCGGTGACTGGGTTCACATGCAAGTAGTTGTGGCTGTGAATTTGACGCAGCCAAGCGTTTTGTGAGTCCCACGAGTGGTACATGGCCATGGGCCGCTGGGTCAATGCGTTGAGCGGAAACGCCTTCAGATCGGTCGCGTCCTCTTCCAGCGGTGGATACCAAAATGGCAGCGGATCAAAGTAGGTGTCGATGCGCTCGCGCAGCGCATCGGGCGGTTGTCGGCCCGGCGTTTTACCTTGGGCGGCGAGGCGAAAACTCTGCAAGGTGTCGCTGTACAAGGCCAGCTGCACTGGATCGTTTTTCTGTCGCCAGCCCTTTTCTTTGGCAAAGTCCAGGTACTCTCGGTTCCAGTTGCGCATGTAATGCATGGACTCGGGCATGTGGTACTGGAAAACGCAATTGTTTTTCTCGTACATCTCCCACTGATTGGGATTGGGCTCGCCCTTGAGGTGGCTCTCGCCGTCCTTGCCGCGCCAGCCCATCAGAAAGCCGATGCCGGGCGTGGGCTGGAAATTGACCACAAAGTCGGTATAACCCTTGAATTTTCGCCCACCCTCGGGTGTGGTGAAAGCCGGGAACTTCAGTCGCGCGGCCAGTTCGATCAAGACCTCCTGAAACGGCCGGCATTCACCCAAGGGCTTGACCACGGGGACGCGCACGGAATCCACCGGGCCGTCGAATTCCGAGATCGGCCGGTCCAGCATGCCCATGACGTCGTGCCGCTCGAGGTAGGTGGTGTCGGGCAACACCAGATCAGCGAAGGCCACGGTCTCGCTCTGGAAGGCATCGCACACCACCAAAAAGGGAATCATGTGCTCGCCGTGCTCGTCCTTGCGGTTGAGCATTTCGCGAACCGCCGAAGTGTTCATCGAGCTGTTCCAAGCCATGTTGGCCATGAAGATGAGCAAGGTGTCGATGCGGTAGGGGTCGCCTTTGACGGCGTTGGTGATGACGTTGTGCATCATGCCGTGGGCCGCCAAGGGATGCTCCCAAGAGTAGGCATGGTCAATGCGTATCGGCGAGCCATCGGGGTTGATGGCCAATTCTTCTGGGCTGGCTGGAAAACCCAGGGGTGCAGCGTTCAGCGGCGTGTTGGGCTGGATCATGGCCGGATCGCTGAAGGCCCGGTAGTTGGGCACGATGTGGCGTGGGTACGGTGCCTTGTGGCGAAAGCCCCCTGGGGCGTCGATGGTACCCAACAAGCTCATCAGCACCGCGAGCGAGCGCACGGTCTGAAAGCCGTTGGAATGAGCCGCCAGACCGCGCATGGCGTGGAAGGCAACCGGACGTGCTTGGGTGGTGGGATGGACCTTGCCCCAAGCGTCGGTCCAGGCAATGGGCAGCTCGAAGGCCTGTTTGAACGCAGCGTCGCCCATCTCCTGCGCGAGCTGGCGGATGCGCTCGGCCGCGATGCCGGTGATGGCGCTGGCCCACTCGGGCGTGCAGCTGTCCACGCGCTCGCGCAGCAGCTGAAAGGAGGGCGCCACCCGCGTGCCGTCGGCCAGCGTGTAGTGGCCTTCCAGCGCCGGGTCGCAGCCGTCGGCAATGCCTTCGGGGTAGGCGTTCTTGACGCCCCCGCTGGTCTTGTCCCAGATCAGTTTGTTGTGAGGGTGTCGGCCGTCGCCCGGCGGGCCTTTGGCTGGGTCGGGGTCAAAGGCGAACAAGCCTTCGCGCTCGCCCTCATCCAACACCACCAGCTGCGGGCCGTTGGTGAAGCGTTTCACGAACGCATGGTCAAACTGATCGGTGCGGATCAGCTCGTGCAGCAAGGCCATCAACAAAGCGCCATCGGTACCGGGTTTGATCGGAATCCATTCGTCGGCAATCGCCGAGTAGCCCGTGCGTATCGGATTGATGGAAATGAAGCGCCCACCGTTGCGTTTGAACTTGGACAGTGCCACCTTGAGCGGGTTGCTGTGGTGGTCTTCGGCCGTGCCCAGCATGACAAAGAGCTTGGCACGCTCCAAGTCGGGTCCGCCAAACTCCCAGAAGCTGCCACCCACGGAGTAAATCATGCCAGCGGCCATATTGACCGAACAAAAGCCGCCATGGGCCGCGTAGTTGGGCGTGCCGAACTGGCGTGCAAACAAGCCGGTCAGGGCCTGCATTTGATCGCGTCCGGTGAAGAGGGCAAACTTTTTGGGATCGGTGGCTCGAATTTTGGCCAAGCGCTCGGTCAGCAGCTCAAAAGCACGCTCCCAAGAAATGACATCGAACTCACCCGCACCACGCTCGCTGCCCGGTTTGCGCAGCAGCGGCTGGGTCAGGCGCGCGGGCGAAATCTGCTTCATGATGCCCGCCGAGCCTTTGGCACAGATCACGCCCTTGTTGAGCGGGTGGTTGGGGTTCCCGTCGATGTAGCGCACTTCGGGGCCGTTGTCGCCCTCGCGCAAGTGAACGCGAATGCCGCAGCGGCAGGCACACATGTAGCAGGTGGTGCACTTGACTTCGGTGTCGGCGGTGGGCGTGGGCTGCTGCAGCGGATCGTGCAGCGGCTCGGAGGAAAGAAAACCGAACATGCCTTGTCTCCAGATGGTGAATGTGGCGCAGTTTTGCCGCCTATTTCATCAGCAGCGGTATGCGAACATTGGTCAATACTATAAAGTATGACTAAAAAGTAAAAGCGCATAAAAATGGATGAGATAACCTAAAAAATGAATCAATCAGAACATGCCTCCCTGCCCTCTCGGCTGCGTTTTTCGCTCAAGCAACTGGAGGTGTTTGTGGCGATTGCCCAAGGTGGCTCAGCGCGAAGCGCGGCCCAGCGGGTCGCGCGCTCACAGTCGGCAGCCAGCGCCGCGCTGGCGGAGTTGGAGCACACGCTGGCGGTGGAACTGTTTGACCGTATCGGTCGACGTCTGGTGCTCAATGAGAATGGCCGTGCGATGTTGCCCGGCGCTTTGGCGCTGCTCAACCACGCAGCCGAGCTGGAAAGCCTGTTCACCGAAGAACACGCCGCACCTTTGCGGCTGGCCGCCAGCTTGACAATCGGCGAATACCTGCTGCCCAACCTGATCGCGCAGTGGCAACACCAGCACCCCGCCAGCCGAGTGCGCCTCAACATTGCCAACTCCACCGATGTCATCGCCACCGTGGTCAATATGGAGGCCGACTTGGGCTTCATTGAGGGCTCTCAAACCCACCCCGATCTGCTGGTCAAGCCCTGGCTGACCGATGAGATCATGGTGGTGGCTGCGCCCGGGCATGCGCTGGGTACGAGCACGGTGGGCACGGGCAAGATGAACAAAGCCCAACTGCGTGATGCCACTTGGATCGTGCGCGAGCTGGGCTCAGGCACCCGCCAGGCAACCGATGAGTGGCTGATCCAGCACTTGGGGCAGGTCAACGTGGGTTTTGAGTTGGGCAGCACCGAAGCCATCAAGCGGCTGGCAGCGGCCGGCGCCGGTCTGGCTTGCGTGTCGCGTTACGCGGCGCTGGACGACCTGCGCTCGGGGCGGCTGGCCGAGGTCAAAACCAGCCTCCCCCCCTCACGCCGCCGACTGGCCATGGTCTTGCGCAAAGACAAACGGCTGGGCAGGGCCACCACCGACTTTATGGCGCATTGCCAGGCGGGGTGAGCAGCGAGCGCCTGCGGCGCCCGCCTCTCCCTGTGCTCAGACGTAGTCTTTGTACTTGTCCAAGAAACGCACGGGCTTGGAGAGCGCGTCGCGGCGGAAGGGGTCGCCCAACTCTCGTGTGCACATCACTTCGATGACGCAGGTTTTGCCTTCGTTCATCTGCATGTCCACCGCTTTCTTCAAGGCGGGGCCGACGTCTTCCAAGCGGTCCACGACGATCGCCTCTGCGCCCATGGCGCGCGCCATGTCAGACCAGCTTTCGTTTTCCAACTCAGCAGCCACAAAGCGGCGGTTGTAGAAGTCCACTTGGTTTTTCTTCTCGGCACCCCACTGGCGGTTGTGGAACACCACCGCGGTCACGGGAATGTCGTGGCGCACCGCGGTCAGGATTTCGACCATGCTCATGGCCCATGCGCCGTCGCCAGCGTAGGCAACCGCAGGACGGTCCATGGCGGCGAGCTTGGCACCGATGATGGTGGGCAAGGCGTAGCCGCAGTTACCGAAGCTCATGGGGGCGAAGAAACTGCGTGGCTCTTCAAAACGCAGGTAGCTGTTGGCCACCGAGTTGATGTTGCCGATGTCGGTGGAGACCATCACGCGCGGGGGCATGGCTTTTTCCAACTCGCGCAAAACCTGTCGGGGATGCAAGTACTGACCACCGTTGAAGGTCGTTTCTTTTTTGCTCTCTTCGATCATGTCCAAGCTGAACGCGTCCTTCTCGTGCGTCCACTCGTCCAGTTCTTTTTCCCAAGCGGCTTTTTCGCTGGCAATCGTCTTGGCGCGCGCCTCTTTGCTGGCATCGCAGACCAAGGTTTTACCGGCGAGTCGGCGGCTCAGATCGGCCGCGGTGGCTTTGGCGTCGCCGCAAATGCCCACCGAAATTTTCTTGACCAAGCCCAAGTTGGTGTGGTCGGCCTCGACTTGGATGATCTTGGCCGTTTTGGGCCAGTAGTCCATGCCGTGTTGCGGTAAGGTGCCAAAGGGGCCCATGCGCGAACCCAAGGCGATCACGACGTCGGCTTGAGCGATCAGCTTCATCGCGGCTTTGGAGCCCTGGTAGCCCAAAGGGCCGGCCCACAAGGGGTGGCTGGCGGGGAAGGCGTCGTTGCGCAAATAGCCGGTGACCACGGGCGCGCCCAAGCGCTCGGCCAAGGCTTGGCATTCTTTGACCGCGTCGCCCATGACCACGCCGCCACCGGCCAAGATCACAGGGAATTTCGCACCGGCCAACAGCTCGGCTGCAGCGGACAGCGAAGCCTCGCCACCGGGGCCACGGTCCACGCGCTGGGGCTTGGGAATTTCGCACTCGATTTCGCCGTAGAAGTAATCGCGAGGAATGTTGAGCTGGGTGGGGCCGTTGTCGCTCATGGCGCGGTCAAAACAGCGTGCGGTGTACTCGGCCATGCGCTTGGGGTGCGTCACATGGCCTTGGTACTTGGTGAATTCTTGGAACATCGGCAGCTGGTGCGCCTCCTGAAAGCCCCCCAGGCCAATGCCGGTGGTGCCCGTCTCTGGGGTGATGATCACCACGGGGCTGTGTGCCCAATACGCGGCGGCGATGGCGGTCACGCAGTTGCTGATGCCAGGGCCGTTTTGGCCGATTACCACACCGTGACGGCCCGAGACCCGGGCGTAGCCATCGGCCATGTGCGCCGCGCCTTGCTCGTGAACCACTGGGATCAAACGGATGCCGGCGGGTGCGAAAATGTCCATGGCGTCCATGAAGGCCGAGCCCATGATGCCGAACATGTCGGTCACGCCGTTGGCGACCAAGGTTTCCACAAACGCCTCGGAAGGCGTCATTTTTTGAACACCGGTGACGACGGTGCGCTTGTCGATGGGGGCTTTGCTCATGGGGCTCTCCTGCGGCTCAGGCCGGCGGTTGGTGTGACTTAAATTGAAACGGTTCATTCCAGTTTTTGAAATGTACTGTCACTATAGGTATGGACGCACGATTGGTCAACCGAAATTTCACTTTTCGGAACATTTTTTGTGTTTTATTGAAATTCAACTATGATTCACACCATGAAAGCCGAGCCCAACGCCCCCACCACGCCGGTTGAAATCATCGGTGAGACGCCCACCCTGCGCCTGTTTTCGCTGCTCGAGGTGGTGGCGTCCAAAGACCAGTTCTTCTCACTGCAAGGTTTGTCTGAAGAGACCAACATCCCCAAGCCTACCTTGCACCGCATGCTGCAGCAGCTCGAGAGTGCGGGCCTGCTCGAGCGCAGCGCCGACAGCCGCCAGTACGGCACCGGTATTCGCTTGCGCAAATTGGCCGAGAACCTGCTGATCAACGACACCTTCCACGGCGCACGCCACGGGGTGTTGAGGGCCTTGGTCCAAGAGGTGGGCGAGAGTTGTAACCTCACGGCGCTCAGCGGCAGCGAAGTGATGTATTTGGACCGCGTGGAGACGCCTGCACCGCTGAGGTTTTATTTGCATTCGGGCTCGCGGGTGCCCGTGCATTGCTCGGCCAGCGGCAAGTTGTTTTTGGCCGGCATGACGCCTGCCCAACGTCAGCGCCTGCTCTCGCACACGCCGCTGGAGGCCTTCACACACAAAACCTTGACGCAGCGGGACCTCCTTGAAGAAGAGATCAAGCAAGTCAAACGCCAAGGGTTCGCACTGGACAACGAAGAGTTCTTGCCCGGCCTGTTGTGCGTGGCGGTTTTGGTGCCGTCGGCCGCGGGTCGCTCCAACCTGTGCGTGGCGGTGCAAGCGCCCATCATGCGTCTGACGCCCGAGAAAGCCTTGTCGCTCTTGCCCGCCCTGCGACGCGCCGCCGATGCACTCAGCCGCATCGAAAACGACGCCCTCGAATCCCTGCGCCCGCCCAGCGCGTGAGCGTTGGGGTGCTGCCCGCACCACACCACGAAAGCCCCCGAATGTCCGACTCGCTCGCTTTGCCACCCCGCCAAATGGTCTCTGTGCGAGACACCTTCGGCATTAACACCGACATGCAAGTGCCGGCCTTTGTCGAGCCCACCGAGCATGTCCCCGACATCGACAGCACCTACCGTTTCAACCCCTCGGTCACCTTGGCCTTGCTCGCCGGCTTCGCGCGCGACCGTCGCGTCATGGTCCAAGGCCTGCACGGCACAGGCAAGTCAACCCACATCGAGCAGGTCGCTGCGCGCCTGAATTGGCCGTGTGTGCGCGTGAACTTGGACGGCCACGTCAGCCGCATGGACTTGGTGGGCAAAGACGCCGTGGTGGTTCGCGATGGCCAGCAGGTGACCGAATTTCAAGAAGGCATCGTGCCGTGGTCGCTGCAGCGCCCCATGGCCTTGATTTTTGACGAGTACGACGCGGGACGCCCCGACGTGATGTTCGTGATCCAGCGCATCTTGGAGCGCGATGGCCAGTTCACGCTGTTGGACCAAAACCGGGTCATCAGACCCAACCCCTTTTTCCGCTTGTTTGCCACCGCCAACACCGTGGGACAGGGCAACCTCAATGGGCTCTACCACGGTGCGCAGCGCCTGAACCACGCACAAATTGACCGTTGGAACATCGTGGTGGCTTTGAATTATTTGCCGCGCGAAGAAGAGGTCGCCATCGTCACCGCGCGCGTTCCGGCCTTGGCCGATGCAGCGGGCCAAGCGGTGGTCAACGCCATGGTGTCGGTGGCTGATTTGACGCGCCACGGCTTTCGTGTGGGCGACATCTCCACCCTGATGTCGCCGCGCACCGTGATCACCTGGGCCGAAAACCTGGAAATCTTCCGCGACCCAGGTCTGGCCTTCGAGTTGTCCTTTGTGAACAAGTGCGATGAGTCCGAACGGCCCGTGGTGGCCGAGTATTTTCAGCGTTGCTTCCAACGCGAGCTCAGCACATCGCTGGTGAACACCGCGACGTGAGCACCATGCCGGATGCTGCGCTCACCTTGGCCCAAACACGCCACCAACAGCGCGTCGATGACCTGTGCGCGGCCTCGATTCGCGCCTTGTGTGGGCAACCCGGCCTGCATTTCCGCGGTCGTCGCTTGTACCGCCACAACCGCGCCTTGCCGCCGTTTTCGCCCCACCTGAACCCCCAACCGGGCACCGACGACTTTGCTTCGTTTCGCGGTGCTGCCGATGCCATGGCCTTGCGTTTGCGTTTGTCTGACGCTGAGCTACACCAAAAAATCAGACCCGCCGAACCTCTGCCCCGCATGCTGTTTGAAATGTTCGAGCAGTTCCGCGTGGAGTCCTTGACACCCATCGACATGCCGGGCGTGGTGCACAACCTGCGGCACCGTTTTGAAGCTTGGTCGATGGCTTTTTTCGACAGCGGTTTGACCGAAACCAGCAAAGGTATTTTGCTCTACACCGTGGCACAAATCACCCGCTCGCGGGTGACAGCACAGCCCGTGGTGGAGGCCACCGAAGACGCCATCGAGGCCACCCGCATGGGCATCGTACCGAGCTTGGGTGGCGATTTGGCAGGCTTGCGTCGCCAGCGCCACGACCAAGCGGCCTACGCCCACCACGCTTTGGCGATTGCGCAGATGATCACGGATCGGATCCAGTCCCAAGAGCCTGCGCCCGACGACCAAGCCACGACGAGCAACGCCGACGACGAGCCCGATGCGCTGGACTTCAACCTGTGGATGGACTTCGAGGGTGATGGCGCCGACGACACACCCGCCCTGGCCAGCAAAGGCACGAGCGCCCAGCTGGGCGAGTCCACCGATGACTACCGTGTGTTCACCCGCGAGTTCGATACCGAAGTACACGCCAGCACCTTGTTGCGTGCCGAGCAGCTGCGCGAATTTCGCGAACGGCTCGATGCGACGGTTGAACGCCAAGGTTTGGGCGTGAGCCGCTGGGTGCGCGAACTCCGATCGGTGCTGGCCATGCCCGTGCTCGAAGGTTGGATGGATGGCCAAGAAGCCGGGCGCATCGATGGCCGCCGGCTGAGTCAGTTGATTGCCTCACCCACCGAACGCCGTTTGTTTTGCACCGAGCCCGAGGTGCCGCTGGTGGCTTGCGCCTGCACTTTTTTGATCGACTGTTCGGGCTCCATGCGGGCCCACATCGAATCCGTGGCCGTCTTGGTCGACGTGTTGGCGCGGGCCATGGAGCAACTCGGCGTGCACACCGAGGTCTTGGGCTTCAGCACCAACGCTTGGAACGGCGGGCGCGCTATGCGCCAGTGGGTCCGGGCGGGCAGACCCGCACACCCAGGTCGCCTCAACGAAACCGCCCACCTGATTTTCAAAGACCGCGAGACGCCTTGGCGCCAAGCCCGCCACGCCATGGGGGCCTTGCTCAAAAGCGAGTTGTTCCGCGAAGGCGTGGACGGGGAAGCCCTGCGCTGGGCCGCCCAACGCTTGGAACAACACAGCGACACTCGGCGTTTGTTGGTGGTGATCTCCGACGGCAGCCCCACCGATGGCGCCACCGCCTTGGCCAACGATGAACATTACTTGGATCACGACCTGAGCAACGTGGTCGCCGACATCGAAGCCCAAGGCCGCATTGAAGTCTTGGGCCTGGGGGTGGGCCTGGACTTGAGCCCTTACTACCGCCGCCACCGGGTGTTGGACCTTTCAAACTCGGTCACACAGCAGGTCTTGCGCGAAAGCGTGGGCTTATTGGCTCGGCACACCCCACCCTGATTTCAACCGGGGGCTTGGCCGGCCAACAGCGCTTGCCCAATGCGGTGCACCTCGTGCACGAGCCAATCCAAGTCGGCATGGGTCGTGCGGTGGTTGGTGATGTTGACCCGAATGGCGGTGCGTCCGTTGACCACGGTGGTCGACGGGGCGGCAATGCCTTGGATCTGCAACTGCACCACGATCTCGTCGTTCAAAGCATCCATCGCCGCCGCATCGGTGTGGGCTGGCCCATAGCGAAAACAACAAATGTTCATCGCCACGGGAGCCGCCAGCACCATAAACGGGTGCGCCTGCACCAAGTCACCCAAGTGCGCTGCCTGTTCGCAGTTTTGCGTGATCAAGGCCCCCAACTTGGCCGTGCCGTGCTCGGCGATTTGCGCCCACACCTTGAGCGCGCGAAAACCGCGCGAGAGCTCGGGGCCATATTCGACGGGCCAGGGGTTGCCGGCGGCCAGTCCACGTTCAGCGCCTTTGAGGTATTCGGGGCGTTCTGAAAATGTGCGCCGGTGCTCCGCCTCGCTGCGCATGAGCACAAAGCCCGCGTCGTAGTTCACGTGCAGCCATTTGTGAAAATCAAAGGCCAGCGAATCGGCTCGGCTCAAGCCCGTGAGTCGTGGGCGCAAGTGCTCGCTGAGCACGCCCAGTGCGCCAAAGGCGCCGTCCACGTGCAACCAGAGTTGCTCGGCCTGTGCCAGATCGGCCAAGGCCTCGAGGTCGTCGATGGACCCCACGTTGACCGCACCCGCCGTGCCCACGATGAGGAAAGGCGTCAGACCTGCCGCGCGGTCTTGGGCGATGGCGCGCTTCAAGGCTTCGGTGTCGATCTCAAACCGATCGTTGACCGCCACTTTGCGCAGCGCATCCGTTCCCAAGCCCAAAATGTCAAAGGCACGCGCCACACAGGAATGGGTTTGCGCTGAGGTGTAACCCACCAACCGACCTATTGAGCTGCCCTGCAGCCCGGTCTTTCGGCTGCTGAAGTCAAAGGTGCGGTCGCGCGCAGCCTTGATGGCAATCACAGTGGCAATCGAGGTGCCACTGACGATCAAACCACTGGCGCTGGCGGGAAATTCAAACAGTTCGCGGCACCAGCTCACGACCTGTTGCTCCACGTACATGGCGCCGTGATCTCGCCCACCCAAGTTGGCGTTGAGGGCCGCTGCCGTGATGTCGGCCATGAGGTTGCTGGGCGTGCCGGATCCGTGCACCCAACCAAAAAATCGGGGGTGGGTGTTGCCCACGCCATAAGGCAGCAAGGCGCTCAGGTGGGCGTGTGTGGCCTCGGCTCCCCAGCCCTCGGTGGGCAACGGCGCTTGGTAGGCGGCCTTTAAGTCGGCTGGAAAGGGGTTCCACACCGCGCCTTCGCGGTAAGTGACCATGCGGTCAATGGCGGCGTCGAGCAGGCGGTGGGCTTGGGCTCGAAAGGCATCCCAGTCGGCGGGGTCCAGCGTTTGTTCGGGCTCAAAACGGGGTTGAGGTGCATCGCTCATGGCTGCTCTTTCTGGGTGGTCTCGCTCGCCCCATGGCGCACCGCATCCACAGCCGCTCGAACGATCCGGCCGATCAGCTGACAATCCTCAGCGCTCAACGAAAGGGGTGTGCGCAGGTCCATCAACTGGCGCAACACACCCTGGGTTTGTGGCATCGGCGCTTGTTCGCTCAAATAATGCCAATGCCCGTAATGGCTGGTGAAGGCCACGGGTTTGTTCAAGCCAAACCACTTGATGTAGAGCCCGCGCGCGGCACATTCGTCCACGAAACGCTCCACTTGTTGTGGCGGCAGATCGAGTGAAAACTGAATCGAGCTGGGCACGAAGTCCTCGCGCGCATCGCGCACCGGCAGGGTGATGCCCGGCGTGGTTTGCAGCGCACGCGCGAGCTGGTCGTAAATCGAGCGCCAGCGCCGGGCGCGCTCGGGCAGCAAAGCCAGTTGCGGACGCAACAGCGCGGCGGCGAGGTTGGACATGCGCATGCTGAAGTTGGGGGTGACGTAGCGCCATCGCTCGAACACCTCCACCGGGGGGCGCAAGAGGTGTTGGTCGTGCATCATGTAAGAGCCCGACATCAGGATGACCTGCGCGGCCACATCGTCGTCTTCGGTCACCAACAAACCGCCCTCACCCGAGTTGATGTGCTTGTAGGTTTGTGTGCTGTAACAGCCGATGCGCCCAAACGTGCCGGTGTGTCGCCCATTCCACAGAGCACCCATGGTGTGGGCGCAGTCCTCCACCAAAGCCAGTCCGTGACGCTCGCAGATCGCGACCACGGCGTCCATGTCGGTGATGTGGCCGCGCATGTGCGAGAGCAAAAACACGCGTGCGCCGCTGCTCGCGGATTTGCGCTCCAGGTCGTCCAAATCGGTGGTGTAGTCGGGGCGTGTCTCGACCAGCACGGGTGAAGCCCCCGCATGGGCAATGGCACCGGGCACGGGTGCGAGCGTGAAGCTGCTGGTGAGCACCGGGTCACCAGGTTTGACCCGCAAGGCCTTGAGCGCGAGGAACATCGCAGCACCACACGAACTCACCGCCATGCAGTAGCGCGAGCCCACATAGGCGGCGTACTCCTGCTCCAGCAAGGCCGGCGCTGGTGTGCCCGAGCCTTGCTCGCCGTAGCGGTGCAAACGCCCGCTGCGCATGAGCTCAACGGCCGCTTCGATGGCGGACTCTGGAATGGGTTCGGATTGGCTCAGGTCTTTGCCGAACCACAAACCGTCGCTGGATCGGGTGGGGGTTTGCGTGCCCATATCAGGACCCGTGGCCTTGCAAGGTGCCGAGCTCGAACTGCTCCTGCGGAAAGTATTTTTTCAAGCGAATGTCACCGGTGCGTGCGTGCCCTTCCATGCCCTCCAAGCGCGAGATGCGTGCCGCCACCTGCCCGACCTCTCGGCTGGCAGCGCGGTTGAGCCGTTGGTAGGTGACGGTCTTGATGAACTTGCCCACACTCAAGCCCCCGGTGTAACGGGCTGCCCCGCGCGTGGGCAGGATGTGGTTGGGGCCAGCGCATTTGTCGCCATAAGCCACCGTGGTTTCTTCGCCCAAGAACAGGGAGCCGTAATTGGTCAAGCGCTGCAGCCACCAATCCAAATCGTCCGCCAAGACTTGCAGGTGTTCGGGCGCGTAGCGGTCGCTGACCTCGCAAAGGGCTTCGCGCCTGGAGGCCACCACCACCTCACCGTAGTCGCGCCAAGCGGCGCTGGCCGATGAGCGCGCCGGCTCGGGCAGCGCTGCGATCACGCGGGGCATGATGTCGATCACCTGTTGCCCCAACGCACGCGAGGTGGTGAACAGCCAGACCGGTGAATCTGGCCCATGCTCGGCCTGCCCGGCCAAATCGGCCGCCACGATCTCAGCGTCGGCGTTGTCGTCGGCAATGATGGCCGACTCGGTCGGCCCCGCCACCACGTCGATGCCGATGCTGCCAAAGAGCGTGCGCTTGGCTTCGGCCACAAAACGGTTGCCAGGTCCGACGATGATGTCGGCCGGCGCAGAGGAATACAAACCATAGGCCAGCGCTGCGACGGCTTGAACGCCACCGAGCGCCAACACGGTGTGCGCGCCGCACAGCTGCATCGCGTACAAGATGGCTGGGTTGACGCCGGCGCTCTGGTGGGCCGGCGAAGTGGCCACGATGTTGGGCACGCCCGCGACTTGCGCGGTGCACACGCTCATGATGGCCGATGCCGCGTGGGCGTAACGGCCACCGGGCACATAGCAGCCCGCGGTGTTGACCGGGATCAGTTTTTGGCCGGCCACCAAACCGCTCATCAACTCGACTTCAAATTCGGCCAGCGAATCCCGCTGTCGCTGCGCGAAATCGCGCACGCGCTGGTGGGCAAAAGCGATGTCCTCGCGCACCGTCACAGGCACGCGTTGAATGGCCTGTGCCATGTCGGCCTCATCCAACAAGACTTTGCCGGTGTACCCATCCAGATCGCGCGCATAGCGCTCCACTGCTTCGCGGCCATGGGCCTTGATGTCGGCGAGCATGCGCTGCACCGTCTCACCGGTGGCGGCGTCGATGGTGGCTTGTGCTGGGCTGGCTTTTTTCAGGTATTCAACGGTCATGGCGTCTTCTCTTGGGTGGGGCTGTGAAGCGGTTTCTCGGTGATGGGGTTTGCTCGAATGCTAGGGCCGCATGGCCACGACCGATAGGACCATAATGTGATTTCTTTGGTACCAGAAACACATCGATTGATCCCATGCGCCCCGCCCATTCCATCACCGACCTGTGGGTCAAGTGGCTGCCCCACTTTGAGGGCAGCAGCCCCACCCTGCAAGGGAGAATCAAAGAAATGATGGTGCGCAGTATCTTGGACGGCTGGGTGCCCACTGGCACACCCATGCCGCCCAGCCGCACATTGGCGGCGGCTTTGGGGGTGTCGCGCAACACCGTCTCGCTGGCCTTGCAGCGTTTGGTGGACAAGGGGTTTTTGGTGGCCCGTGAACGCAGTGGCCTATTTGTCAACCCAGATATGTTGTTGGGCCAAGCCGGACAGCCTCCGTTGCACGACGGACCCATCGGGGGATTGAATTGGGCCCAGCGCTTGAAGACCGCCGTGGGCCAGCAGCGCAACATCGCCAAGCCCGCCCAATGGCAGGACTTTGCCTACCCTTTTGTGTACGGCCAGTTCGACGCATCGCTCATGCCCTTGACCGACTGGCGCGCGGCCTCTCAACAATCGTTGCGCTCGGCCTCGGTTCGCCAGTGGTCACAAGACCACGTCGACCGCGACGACCCGGGGTTGATCAGCCAGATCCAGCACCGGCTCTTGCCTGCTAGGGGCATCGTGGCGCAACGCGATCAGATCTTGGTCACCTCTGGCGCACAAATGGCCTGCTACTTGCTCGCCCAAGTGCTGATGGACAGCCCAACCGTGGTGGGAGTGGAAGACCCCGGCTACCCCGATGCCCGCAACAACTTTGCGCTGCGCAGCACATGCGTGAGGCCTTTGGCGATCGACGAACAGGGCTTGGTGCCCTCGCGTCGCTTGGGCCAATGCGACTACGTGTACGTCACGCCCAGCCACCAATGCCCGACCAGCGTCACCATGCCACTGGCGCGTCGCCAAGCCTTACTGGACTTGGCGCGGCGCAAAGACGTGGTGCTGTTTGAAGATGACCACGAAAGCGAACTCAATTTTTCTGAACGCCCATTGCCCGCGCTCAAAAGTTTGGACACCGACGGCCGGGTGATTTACTTGGGCAGCCTGTCCAAAACCCTGGCGCACGGTTTGCGTTTGGGTTTCATCGTGGCCCCGCCGGCCTTGATCGTGGAGCTGCGCGCCTTGCGCCGCCTGCTGATGCGCCACATCCCGTCCAACAACGCCCACACCGCCGGACTCTTCATCGCCCAAGGTCACCACGACGCGTTCATTCGAAAACTCAACGTCGTCTACCGCGAACGCCGCCAGGTCTTGATTGAATCTCTGGCGCGTTACTTGCCCGGCTGGACGGTGAGCCAAGCTCACGGTGGCTCGGGCGCTTGGGTGCAGGGCCCCGCGGGTTTGGATGCCGTGGACCTGGCCCAAGCGGCGCAGTCTCGCGGGGTCTTGATCGAACCAGGCAGCGTGTTTTTTGCCCACCCCACTGCGGCGAACAAACGCTGTTTTCGCATGGGTTATTCGGCCATTCCCAGCGCCGCCATCGACGCGGGTGTGCGGGAGTTGGCACGGGCCTACGAAGGCTTGTGTCGGCGCACCGATACGACGCACTGACAGACCCCCTGTCTGGGGTTGAGCTTCTGTTGAATGGGATAAGTACTTGATTGACACCAAGGGTTCATCTGTTTATATTCAATATATAGAAAGTAATTCCAAATAATAGAATGGACAAAACCCTCATCAAAGGCATCCAGTTGCTCCAACTCTTGGTCGAGTCGGGGCAGCCTTGGACCGTCTCGGGTTTATCAAAAGCCTTGGGCTTGCAGCCAAGCAACGCACACCGCACGCTGCAGACTTGGTGCGCACTGGGTTTTGTCGCCCAGTCCGAACACACCGGCGAATACCACTGCACCTTGAAACTGTTCGAATGGGGTAACAAGGTGGCCGGTGGCTTCGATGTGAAACGTTTGGCCCGCGAGCACTTGCTGCAACTCGCCTTGATCTCGCAGGAAACGATTCATTTGTCGGTACTGGAGGGTGCAGAGATTGTTTACCTCGACAAGATCGACAGCCCACAACCCGTTCGTGCCTATTCGGAATTGGGTGGCAGGGCCCCTGCACACTGCGTGGCCACGGGCAAGGCGCTGCTGGCCTTTAACAACGCCAGCGCATTGGAGCTCATGCCCAGCCCCTTGGCTCGCCCCACCCCACACACCATCGGGACCCTCAAAAAACTCAAAGCCGAATTGGCCCTGATTCGCGAGAAGGGTTACGCCACCAATTTTGAAGAATGGCGCGAAGGGGTTCACGGCCTGGGTGCCGCCATCTTCGATCGAAACGGCGTCGCTGTGGCGGCGGTGGGCCTGTCGGCACCAGCCAGCCGATTGGACGCGGATCGCGCACAGCAGTTGGGTCTGCTGGTCAAACACTTCGCTGAAAAAATCACGCGAGCACTTGGGGCCCGCATGGGGTAGCGCATCGGGTGACATTGCCCAAGTCAATCCACCCACACACCCAAACACATCAGGAGGCCAAGATGAATTCATGCAAACTGAATACCTTGGCGGTGGAGCTGACAACATGGCCAATGACAACGACGACCCCACCATTTTCCTCACCCGCCCGACTCAAAAACACAAGGAAGCGCACCCATGAAACCCGATTCAGCTCCCACGATGGGCCCCATTGTCGATTTGGTTAACCGAGCACGTGCTGCGCAAGCCATAGCCAATGATTTCACGCAAGAGCGCGTCGACGAACTCGTGTGCGCGGCTGGCTGGGCGATCTTGGAGCCCACGAGAAACCAAGAGTTGGCGAGGTTGGCGGTGGCTCAAACCGGGGTGGGCAACGAAGCCGATAAGGTACGCAAGAATCACCGCAAAACGCTGGGCTTGTTGCGCGACCTCAAAGGCGCCAAGTCGGTTGGGGTGATCGCCCGACACGACGACACGGGCATCATTGAAATCGCCCGACCGGTGGGCGTGGTGTGTGCGGTCACGCCTTCGACCAACCCTGGGGCGACACCAGCCAACAAAATCATCAATGCCCTCAAGGGCCGCAACGCGGTGATCGTGGCCCCCTCCCCCAAGGGATGGGGCACGGCCCAGCGGTTGATCGAGCACATCCACGCCGAATTCGACCGCATCGGCGCCCCGCGCGACCTCGTGCAGGTCTTGCCATTGCCCATCAACAAGCAAGCCACCGCCGACCTGATGGCTTTGTGTGACTTGGTGGTGGCCACGGGCTCACAGGCCAACGTACACGCGGCTCACACCTCGGGCACTCCTGCCTTTGGCGTGGGGGCCGGCAACGTGGCTGGGATCGTGGACGAAACCGCCAACTTGGCCCAAGCGGCCGATCGCATCGTGCGATCCAAGACCTTCGACAACGCCACCAGTTGCTCATCTGAGAACAGCCTGGTGGTGGTTCAACCCGTCAGGCAAGGTCTGTTGTCGGAGCTGAAATCCCGAGGTGCACACTTGCTCAGCGCCGAACAAGCCGCGCATTTGCAGCGCGTCATGTGGCCCAACGGCAAGCTGTCGGCCGATGTCATCGGCAAGTCTGCGCAGGTCATCGCCGAACTGGCGGGGTTTGAGGCCTTGGCTCGCCTGTCGCCCAAGATCTTGCTGGTCGACCAAGGCCCGCAGGATGTGGGTGCGGCCTTCCCCTACTCGGGCGAGAAACTCAGCCCCGTGTTGACCCTTTACACCGTGGATGATTTTGAGGGCGCCGTTGGCATGGTCGAGCGGATTTACGCCTGGCAAGGAGCCGGCCATTCGGTGGGTTTGCACACCCAACGACACGAACGGGCTCAGGTTCTGGGCGAACGTCTGCCAGTCTCGCGTGTGATTGTTGAGCAAGCCCATTGCATCGCCACGGGTGGCAGCTTTGACAACGGTTTGCCTTTCTCGCTCTCGATGGGTTGTGGCACGTGGGGTGGCAACAACTTCTCTGACAACATGAACTACCGCCATTACATCAACATCACCCGTGTCTCGTTGCCGATCCCCGAACGGATACCCAGCGAAGATGACATCTTTGGTGCGTACTTCAAAAAATACGGTGTTGCATGACCATGAACAGCATCGCCCAACTCATCAACCAGCAAGCTGCGTTGGCACCCAAGGCGGTCTACGCCTTGGATGCGGAGCAGGACCACCGCTTGGACCATGCCGATTTACAGTCCAGCTGCGCCGCCATCGTTCGCGTCTTTGAGCGACAGGGTTTGACGGCTGGGGATACGGTGTCCGTCGTCATGCCCAATGGTTTGAACACGCTGCGCATTTTGCTCGGTGGCATGTGGGGGGGGTACTGCGTGAACCCCGTGAACTTGCTGTCCCAAACCGATCAAATGCGCTATGTCTTGGATCACTCGGACTGCAAGTTGGTGGTGGTGAGTCCCGAGTGGGCCGACAAGGTTCAAAGCATGCTCAAGGACATTGATCGCCCGATTCAAGTGCTGGTCACCGAGCCCACCCTGCAACCCTTGCCCGGTGAGACC
>DAISXI010000003.1:0-22816 GCA_036825935.1 Hydrogenophaga sp. | reverse complement strand
ACCACGGCGGGCTTGCGATTTTGTCGCACCGCCTCAGCCTCTTTGCCTCCAGAGCACCTGCAGGGGTTTGAGAAAAAATTTGGTTTGGGTGTGATCGAAACCATGGGGTTGACCGAAACGGCCGCACCCGCCTTTTCCAACCCCTTGCGACCCAGCCAACGCAAACTGGGCTCGGTGGGCAAGGCCTCGGGCTGCGAAGCGCGTGTCGTTGACCCCAACATGCAAGCCGTCCCAGACGGCACCACCGGCGAGTTGGTGATTCGGGGTGGCAACGTGATGTTGGGCTATTACAAAAACCCCAAGGCGACCGAACAAGCATTGACACCCGACGGTTGGCTGCGCACCGGGGATTTGGGCCACCGCGACGCAGACGGTTTCTTCTTCATCACTGGTCGCATCAAAGAACTCATCATCAAGGGCGGTGAAAATATCGCGCCGCGTGAAATCGACGAAGTGCTGTTGCGCCACCCTGGCGTTTTAGACGCAGCGGCGGTGGGCATTCCTGACCCCCACTACGGGCAAGACATCTTGGTCTGCGTGATTGCCCGCGAGGGGCATTCGGTGACCGATGTCATGCTGCGCGAGCACTGCCTCTCGCTCCTGGGTCGGTTTAAAACCCCGAAGTATTTCTGCATGGTTCAAGACCTGCCCCGGGGCCCCTCAGGAAAGGTGCAAAGGCTGAAGTTGCCGAACTTGCCAGAATGCCAGGTGCTGCTTGGCTGATCTTTCCCTGATCGAATGGGCGTATTTTTTCGTGGTGGTTTTTATTGGCGGGGTTGCGCGCGGATTTTCTGGTTTTGGATTTTCTGCCCTGTGTGTCTCAGGGCTGTCCTTGGTACTTTCGCCCGCGCAAGTGATTCCGCCGATCTTTATGTTGGAAATTCTGGCCAGCCTGACCTTGTTGCGTCAGGCCATTAAACAAGCCGATTTTTCCTGGCTCAGCTGGTTGATATTGGGCAACGTGCTTTGTATTCCGGTGGGCATTGCGCTGCTCAATTTTGTTCCAGAAAGCCAATTGCGTTTGCTCATCGGCTTGATTTTGGTGGTGCTGGTCGGCGTGCAACTTCGCGGTCTGCAATGGCATGGCGCCCCCACGCGCTTGCTGCGCTTGCTCACGGGCTTGGCTTCTGGGCTGGTCAATGGCTTGTCTGCGATGGGCGGCTTGGTGGTGGCGGCCATGATGAGCGCCACGCCTTTGCCTGCCATCGCCATGCGCGCCACCTTGGTGCTCTTATTTTTCTTTGGCGACTTGTACGCTTTGCTGTGCGCTGCGGTCATGCCCGTCAGCACCCAATTGGGTGCGCCTTTGCTTGGCTGGAGCGCCTTGTCCATGGCCTTGTTCATGGCTGTTCCCATGGCGGTCGGCATGTTGGTCGGTCAGCGCTTTTTTACCCGCACCACACCGCAACAGTTCCGTCGCCTGGTGTTGCGCCTGCTGATGTTGTTGGCCCTTATGACCATTGCCCGCTCTCTCTTCCAACTGATTGGCAGCGCAGGCTAATGTACGGATTGACATTTAAAAAAGCAGGGAAAGCCTTGAAGCAGCAAACGCTGCCGGTGCAAAGTCAGCACGTGTCGTCGTGCGATTCACGCGCGGCCACCAACGCAAGAAGGGCAGCCAGACGTTCAAATCAAATTTCATGCTGGCGTTTTCTCCTAGGGATAAACCCGTAACCGCATTCTGATGCAGTGACATCTATCGCAGGTTTTTTTGACACCGACTTTGGAATGATTACCAATGAAAAGTGCACCAAATTGCGCCTTGGGTTAGCACCATTGAAGTGCAGTTTATGCAGGTTAACTGGCACTATCAAGGCATTCAACTGGCTCTACTCCCAAACGAAGCCAGCGTACAAACTTATCAGCTCATGCGTAAATGTTGTGTGAGCAGGCGTAGCATGAGTTCCCATCGATACGCTCATTTTTTAATTGAAAGACCCTTATGAAAAAATCTGTTCTCCCTGTTCTTTCGAAAACTCTGGTCGGCTTGCTCGTGGCTGTGGGTATGGCCTCCGCTTTTGCGCAAGCAAAAAAGGAAGTCACATTTGCGCACCAAGACATGTTGGTTCCATTCCAAGCCATTATTGAATCAGGTGAGCTCGAAAAAGCCACCGGATACAAGATCAACTGGCGCATGATTAACGGTGGCGGTGATGTCATCAAGGCGATGGCGTCCGGCGATGTCCAGATCGGACAAGTAGGCTCAAGCCCCTTGACTGCTGCTGTGACACAAGGACAAGATATCAAGTTATTTTGGATTTTGGATGACATCGCCAATGCCGAAGCGCTGATTGCGCGCAACGGAAGCAACGTGAACTCCGTCAAGGATCTGAAAGGCAAAAAAGTAGCTACCCCGTTTGTTTCTACTGCGCATTACCAGTTGATGGCAGCAATGAAACTTGAGGGTTTGACCGCTAAAGATGTGAATGTGATGAACTTGAACGGCCCAGCAATTGCTGCTGCCTGGGAGCGTGGGGATATTGATGCTGCCTTTATTTGGGACCCTGTTCTCTCCAAGATCAAGGCCAACGGTAAATCAATTGCAAGTTCTGGCTCGATTGGTCAAAAGGGATACCCCACCTTTGATGGTATCGCTGTCAATTCAAAATGGGCTGCCGAACATGAAGGGTTTATGGTTGCCTTGGTGAAAGCATTGGATAAGGCAGATAGCGAATACCGTAAAAACAAAGCTTCTTGGAACGTGAACACTCCGCAAGTCAAGGCCATTGCACGTGTGACCAAGGCAGACGTGAAAGATGTTCCTCCAGCAATGGCGCTCTATGTTTTTCCGACCTCCGCTGAACAACTTGGCCCCAAATGGCTTGGTGGTGGCGCCGCAAAAGCAATGGCTGAAACCGCCTTGTTTTTAAAAGAGCAAAACCGTATTCAGGAAGTTAAACCTGACTACTCTGTTTTTGTAACTGACGCTTACGTTAAAAAAGCCATGGCCAAATAAGCCAACGGCTTTTTTTAAGCCAACAAGGGGCGACTACGAATAGTTCGCCCCTTTTTTTATTTAAATTCTTTTGACATAGACATGCCTACATTGAACATCAAGGACTTGACCTTAAATTACGCCGTCAAAGGCGGAACGTTACAAGCTCTCGCTCCTGTCAACATGACCATGCACGACGGGGATTTTGTCGTTGCCTTGGGTGCCTCGGGTTGCGGTAAAACGACGCTGCTCAATTGCATAGCCGGTTTTTTACCCCCCTCTTCAGGTGAAATTTTGCTGGATGGCCAGCCGGTCGTAGGCCCTGGCGCAGACCGTGGCGTGGTCTTTCAAAAGCATGCTTTGATGCCTTGGCTTAATGTGCTCGACAACGTGGCACTTGGCTTGCGCTTGAACGGTGTCAACAGTGCGACACGCAACCGTATCGCCTTGGAAAAGCTCGGCCTCGTCGGCTTAGAAGCTTATGCCGAACGCGCGGTGTACGAACTCTCCGGCGGCATGCAACAGCGTGTGGGCATTGCCCGCGCTTTGGCAAGTGACCCCGCCGTTCTATTGATGGACGAACCCATGGGCGCCTTGGATGCGTTTACCCGGGAAACAGTTCAAGAAATTTTGTTACGCGCTTGGGCGCAGTCCAACAAGATGGTGTTCTTTATTACCCACTCGGTAGAAGAAGCCTTGTTTTTGGCGACCCGCTTAATTGTGATGAGCCCCAGCCCCGGTCGCATCACCCACACCTATGACAACGTTCCGTTCTCGCGTGCGTTTTTATCCCACGGCGATGCGCGCAAAGTGAAGTCAGAACCCGAATTCATCCGCATGCGCGAAGAAATCCTTGCCATCATTCACAACCGGGAAGCCACCCATGTCTGACTCAAACACCACCCCCAGCACACCTGTTCCACTTAAAACCAGTGCCTTCAAAGTGCCAGGTGAAGGGCCAAGTGCACTCATCAGTATCGCCACCGTGACGACCCTATTGGTTTTATGGTTTGTCTCAACCAATATGGGGTGGATCAAACCCTTGTTTTTACCCTCGCCCCAGGCTACCTTGCAACAGTTTTACGAATATCTGACCGGCGCAGCTAACGATAGGCCTTTGTGGGAACACTTTGCAGCAAGTATGTTTCGCGTATTTACTGCTTTTTTCTTGGCCTGCATTGTTGCTATTCCTCTTGGAATCGCAATGGGCATGTCGCGTATATGGAAGGGGATTTTTGATCCCCCCATTGAGCTGTACCGACCTCTGCCCCCGCTGGCTTATTTACCGCTCATTATTATTTGGTTTGGTATTGATGAACTGCCAAAGATCCTGCTCATTTTCTTGAGTTGCTTTGCGCCTTTGGCCATGTCTGCGCGCTCCGGTATGCGAAGCGCCTCCCAAGAGCAAATGAACGCGGCGTACTCCATGGGCGCGTCTTACGGTCAGGTGATCAGACATGTTGTCCTTCCTGCCGCGATGCCAGAAATTTTGGTGGGCATGCGTGTTGCCGTTGGTTTTGGCTGGAGCACATTGGTGGCCGCTGAAATGGTGGCCGCTAATGTGGGCTTAGGCCAAATGGTCTTAAACGCCTCTAACTTTTTACGCACCGACATCGTTGTGATGGGCATTATTGTGATCGGTGTTGTTGCTTACATGTTTGACTTGCTGATGCGTTGGGTTGAGCAAAAAGTAGTTCCATGGAAAGGCAAGTCCTAAAAAAAGCAATTGGCTTTACTTTGAGTGCACAGTACTCAAGCAAGCAGCTGCAGTTTGCGCCGGGGCGTGCCCCGTGCGCGAGCCAGCGCATCCATCGCCAAGCCCAAGGCTTTAATGCCTTCCGAAATTTGCTCTGAAGCGATCGATGACAAGCGCAATCGAAAGTACGGGCAGGGGTATGGCGGTTTCATAAAAAAGGCTTCGCCTGCTTCAATCAAAACCCCATGCTCACGCGCAATCAATGCCAGTTCTGCGGAGTCCACCCAGTCAGGCCCACGCACCCACACCGAAGCGCCGCCTGAGGGCAGGGTAAATTCAAAATCGGGCAAGTACTTGGCCAAAGCCCGCGCCACCAGGGCCATGCGCTCTTGCATGGCGTGATTCACTCGCCGTGCGTGGGCATCGTGGTGACCCAAGGAAAGGAACAAGGCAAACGTATGCTGCAAAAAAGCGCTGGGGTGGCGCACCATCGCGTGGCGCAACTCCCTTAGTTCTGCAATCAGGGTGCGAGGCGCCACGATGTAGCCCAGTCTCAAGGTGGGCGAAAGACTTTTAGAGACCGAGCCCACATAGATCACCCGCCCCACTTTGTCTAAGCTTTTAAGCGCAGGCATCGGATCGCCTTCGTACAGATTTTCCGCTTCGTAATCGTCTTCAATCACCACAAAATTTTGAGCCTCGGCTTTTTTCAGCAACAGCTTGCGCCGCTCTAAGCTCAGCGTACTGGTCGTGGGACTTTGGTGCGACGGCGTCACAAAAACATAGTCCACCGCTGGCATTCGCTCCACCACCAAGCCTTGTTCGTCCACCGCCACAGGAACACAGCGGGGATGGCGCAAAGCAAAACTGTTGCGGGCGTGCGGATGGCCCGGCTCTTCTATGCCGACGCGCTGGGTTTCATCAAATAAGGCTTCGGCCAACAAGTAGTAAGCGTGCTGGGCACCCACCGTGATGAGAATTTCTTCAGGCAAGGCGAACACGCCACGCTTGGGCAGCAAGCGCAAACGTATTTGTTCTATCAACTCGGGCACGTCACTGAGTTCAAAGTCGGGCGTCCAATGCGGCAGGTGCGACCGCGCCAAACTGTGAACGCAACATTCCCGAAACGCTTCGGAGGGAAATAATTGCGGGTCGTAAGTTCCATACACAAACGGATAAGCGTACTTGCGCCACTGGTCTGGCTTGGCCAGCGTGCGTTGATCAGCTAAGGAGCGCAGCACACGGGTAGACCAATCCGGTGGCGCTTTGGATGCAACGGCTTGGGCTTGGGGTGGCCCGGTTTCGCGCCCGGTATCCATGGCTTGCGGCGCATGGGTGTTTTGTGTCACGAATACACCGCTGCGGGGTCGAGACTCAATAAAACCATCGTCCATCAACTGCGCATATGCTGCTGTCACGGTATTGCGGCTCAAACCTAAGACTTTGGCCAACTCTCGTGAAGATGGCAACAAGGCCCCAACGGGCAATCGCCCATCCAAAATCGCTTGGACGACGGACAAGCGCAGGCGCTGTTGCAAAGGCAAGGCAGGCTTCTCAGGCAAAGCAAAAAGGCTTTCCCATTGGGCGTCTTTGGTTCGGTGCAGGGTGCTCATGGTCTTGTGGAGTATATGCAGAGCCAGACCGTTAGGTCCAAGGTGGGTCCAATACAGGTCCAGTTCCCTTTTTACCAGCGCCAACGCGACCGCTGGCTTGGCTGAAACCCCTGATCTGGCTCTACCACACTGGCCCCAAAAACTCTATTGTTTGATGCTTATCTTTCCTATTGGAGCCGCCCTTGTCCCACGCACCCATTACCGAAGCCACCCTGGCTGCATTCAGCGACGCATGGAACCGCCACGACGTTGATGGACTCATGCAATTTATGAGTGATGACTGCGTCTTTATGACCGCGGGCGGCCCCGATGCGTGTGGCGCCCGCCACGTCGGACCCGATGCCGTTCGCAAAGCATTTGCCGGCGCATGGGCCGCTTTGCCGGATGCCCATTGGAGCAACGGCGTGCACTTTGTTCAAGGTGACTTTGGCGTATCGCAGTGGACCTTTACGGGAACCGCCGCTGACGGCAGCCGTGTGGAGACAGACGGCGTTGATATTTTCACGTTTAAGAACGGGAAAATCACTGTGAAAAACGCGTTTCGCAAGGCGCGGCCCAACTTGCCCGCTTCCAAATAATGACCAAGGCACTTTGCCATGCTGACTTCTAGCCCACCGCAGTCCACCCGCTACGACCCCCAATACGACCCCTTGGTCGCAAAATCGCCGGGGGCAGGCCGCGATTACGCGCCCACTTACTGGGTTGCCAGCGCAGGCCAAGCGCCGCAAGACGACGGGCCGATTCAACACGACATCGATGTCGACGTCGCGATCATAGGATCGGGGTCCACTGGCATGTCAACGGCGCTTTATTTGGCGCAAGAGCATGGCATTGCTGCTGTGGTTTTAGAGGCCAACCAAACCGCGTGGGGCTGCTCCAGTCGCAGTGGCGGTCAAGGCCAAAACGCCAGCGGGCGCTTAACGCGCTCGCAGTGGATCGATCGCTGGGGTATCGACACGGCTAAAAAGCTCGATACCGAAATTCGAACCGGCTTTGAAAACTTCAAAGCCCTTACCCGTGAGTTCAACTGCGATGCCTATGACGGTGGCCACTTGTATGTAGCCCACCGCCCTGAAAAAGTGGCTTACTTGGCAGAGCAAGCCCGGGTTCGCCGCGATATCTTCGGCTACCAAACCAAGATGCTCAGCAAGGAAGAATTTCAGGAGCAGTTTTGTGATGAGCGCGATGCCCAAGGCGCAATGTGGGAGCCCGATGGCGTAGGCGTTCATCCGCTTAAATTTACGTTCGAGATCATGCGCAAAGCGCGCTCACTGGGCGCGAAGGTACACCCGGCCAGCCCTGTGCAAGGTTGGCAAACGATCAACGGGATCCACCATTTGCAAACCCCCGGTGGCATCGTTCGCGCAAAGCGAGTGGCTATTTGTACTGGCGGTTATACCGGGCAGCAAATGACGCCCCTCCTCAAAAATAAAATTCTGCCAATTCTTTCTAACTCAGTCGTGACCCGCCCGCTGACTGACGCTGAAATCAAAGCGACCAATTTCCGGTCGCAAACGTTCATGACCGATACGCGCACGCTGCGTTTTTACTACCGGCTCTTAAAGGACAACCGCTTGCAATTGGGCAGCCGCAGTTCCATCACCGGAGCCGATGCTGAAGACCCGCAGCACTTGAAACTTTTAACCGACGCGATTGCGCGTAAGTTCCCGCCTTTGGCAGGCATTCAAATTGACTACTCGTGGTGGGGCTGGGTCGACGTGAGCCACGACATGATGCCGCGCATCACCCGACCCGATCCAAAAGAGACCGTGTGGTACGCCTTGGGCTATGGCGGCAATGGCGTGGCGTCATCCACTTGGGCGGGCAAACGCATCGCTCAACGAATCGCCGGCAAAGATGGCGACGACGAGGTGTTCAATCTGCCCATTTACAACTCGCCCTTGGAATACCCCAACGTCATGAACATGGTTCGATCGGAAGCCTTTGCCCCGTTCCGGCGATTTGGTCAGTATTTCCTGTACAAGTGGTACTGGATGCGCGACGAGAAATTTTGATCTGGCGTGCACCGATAAGCCGCCAAGCCCCGTCTGGCTTGGCTTTTACCCTCATTGGACAGACAGGCTGACACATGCCCATGAAACGACTCGTCACCCAATTTGGAATGGGCACCTCCATTCGCAGCCAGGACTACACCCAAGCGGCGGCGCGGGCCATTCGCGATGCCTTGTGGCACAACTCACTCAACGTGGCCGAGGCTTTTGACTTCCCCAGAGAAGCCATGCGCATCCAAGTTCAAATAGGGGTTCAGCGTCCCGAGGCAGTGGATTGTTCGTTGTTGATGCCCATTTTCCCCTACGGGCAACCGACCATCACGGTCGTCAAAGGTGGCCTGGACATTCCCAGAGGCGACAAAACCGGACTGTCGGTGGTGGCCAATGTGGCCATCATGGTGGGTTTTGACATGGAGGACACCCATGATTGAAAAACGCATCCTCTTGGAAATGGGTTCGGGCAACGACTTGTATGGCATGGACTACACCAAGGCCGCCTGCCGCGCGGTCCAAGATGCCTTGCACCACTCATCGATCGTGTTGTTCAAATCCCTGGGACGCGACCACCAAGAGATGCGCGTGCAAGTGACCATCGGGGTTCAAGCCCCCGAACAGGTGGACTTGGAACGCGTGCGCGCCGAACTGCCCCGCGGACGGGCCGAAGTCACGGCGGTCTTGGGTGGCCTCAATGTGCACGACGCCGATCAGGGCACCACGCACGTGTTGGCCACTGCGGCTGTCGAGGCTTACCTGCCCATCGAGCCCGGCCGCTGGCGGCTGAGTCCTCAAGACGCCGGTTGATACCCCCTCAGGAGCCCATGCCCGGCAGTTTGGGCATGCCGGGCATGCCTTTCATGGCGCCCATGCGCTTCATCATTTTCATCATGCCGCCGCCCTGCATTTTTTTCATCATGCCTTGCATTTGCTCGAACTCTTTGAGCAAGCGGTTGACTTCCTGCACCTGAACACCCGCGCCGTCGGCGATGCGTTTTTTGCGCGTGGCCTTGATGATGTCTGGGCGCGTGCGCTCTTTGGCGGTCATGCTGCAGATGATGCCTTCCTTGCGCTTCATGTCGCGCTCGGCGCGGCCCATGTCCATGCCCGAGGCCTTGGACGCCATGGCGCCTGGCAGCTTGTCGATGAGGCTGGACAAGCCGCCCATTTGCTTCATTTGGCGCAGCTGGGCCAAGAAGTCGTTCAGATCAAAACCACCACCGCTCTTGACCTTGGCAGCGAGCTTTTGCGCCGCGGCCATGTCCATGTTGGAGGTGACTTGCTCGACCAGCGCGACGATGTCGCCCATGCCCAAAATGCGCCCAGCGTGGCGCTCGGCATCGAAGACCTCCAAGCCGTCAATTTTTTCTGACACACCGGCGAACTTGATGGGCACACCGGTGATATGACGCACCGACAGGGCCGCACCGCCGCGCGAGTCGCCGTCGGTTTTGGTCAGGATGATGCCGGTCAGGGGCAAAGCGTCGCTGAAGGCCTTGGCGGTGTTGACCGCGTCTTGACCTTGCATGGCGTCGACCACAAACAGCGTCTCCACCGGTTTGAGCACGCCGTGCAGTTCTTGAATCTCGCGCATCAGCGCTTCGTCGATGGCCAAGCGACCGGCGGTGTCGACCAGCAAGACGTCAAAGAAATGGCGCTTGGCGTGGTCGAGCGCAGCACGCGCGATGTCGGCGGGCTTTTGGTCGGGCGAACTGGGGAACCACTCGGCACCGGCTTGGGCGCTCACGGTCTTGAGCTGTTCAATGGCAGCAGGCCGATACACGTCGCCCGAGACGGTGAGCACCTTTTTTTTGCGCTTCTCGATCAGGTGTTTGGCCAGCTTGGCGGTGGTGGTGGTTTTACCCGCACCTTGCAAGCCAGCCATCAAGATGACCGCGGGCGGCTGGGCCGCGAGGTTGATGTCGGCCACGCCCTCGCCCATGGTGGCGGCGAGTTCGCGGTTGACGATGCTCACCAGCACTTGGCCGGGGGTGAGGGAGCCCACCACCTCTTCGCCCAAGGCCTTTTCTTTGACGCGGGCGATGAAGTCGCGCACCACCGGCAAGGCCACGTCGGCCTCGAGCAAGGCCATGCGCACCTCGCGCAGCATCTCGGCCACGTTGTCTTCGGTGATGCGGGCCTGACCGCGCAGGGTTTTGACGATGCCAGATAGGCGTTCGGAGAGGGCTGAAGCCATCGGGGTGGGTCTCGGTTCGTGAAGGGCCTCGCGGGCCGTTAAACTGTGGGGATGATTTTAGCCTCCACGCTGACGCAAGCACTGCCCTTTGGGGTGGTGTTGGCCTACGCTGCCTGGGCTTGGGGCCAGCCCCGACTGTCCCCCGCCGCGAGCCGTGGGGCCTTGGTGCTGGTGTGGCTCTTGCATTTGGCCAGCTTGCACACCCACTTCACCGCCGACCCACCGAGCTTTGGTTTTGCCATGGCCTTGTCGGTGACGATGTGGTGGGTGTTTTCCATCTACGCGCTGGAAACCCGCTTGCACACGACGCCTGCACTGCGCTGGTCCGTGGCCGTCTTGAGTGCCAGCGCGGTGCTGCTGGCCGCGAGCCTGCCGGGCCAAATCCACCCCCATTTGATCTCGCCATGGATGCCTCTGCATTGGGCCTTGGGCTTTGCCTCCTATGGCCTCATTGCCGCTGCGGTGGCGCACGCGAGCTTGCTGCAACGCACGGAACGGCGCATCCGACTGGGTGCGGGTGACGTCGATGGCATGCCCTTGTTGACCTTGGAGCGCATGACCTTTCGCTTCGTGGGCTTGGGATTCGTCCTGCTGAGCGCCACCGTGCTGGCGGGTTGGTGGTTTTCATATGGCTTGCCCACCGGCTTTGAGTGGAACCACAAAACCACCTTCACCGTGCTGTCCTGGCTCACCATGGGCGTGTTGATCTGGGGGCGCTGGCGCAGGGGCTGGCGGGGTCGACTGGCCATCCGGACCTTGTACTTGGCCGCCGGTCTGTTGTTGCTGGGCTATGTGGGCTCACGCTTTGTGCTGGAAATCGTCTTGAACCGATTGTCATGAAATACATCTTGGTCTTGCTCGTGGTGTGGGTGGGCTACCACCTGTGGCGCAAAGGGCGCATGGCAGACACGGCGCAAAGCAAGCCTGCCCAACGCAGCCCCGCCAAACCCTTGGCCATGGTGGCCTGTGCCCATTGCGGCACGCACCTGCCCAGCACCGACGCGCTGCAGGTCGGCGGGGTGTTCTATTGCAGCGCCGAGCACCGCGAGCGCCATGTCGGCTGAGCTGTTGGACGATTGGCTGGGTGGCTGGTGGCGCCCCGCCCGCCGTTGCGACTCGCCCAACTTCGGGCCTCGGCCATCGGATACCGCGATTGACTTGGTGGTGATTCACTCCATCAGCTTGCCCCCAGGGGTCTACGGCACGCCCCACGTCGAAGCGCTTTTCACCAACCGCCTCGATTGGGATGCCCACCCCTACTTTGACCAGATCCGAGGCGCGGAAGTCTCCAGCCACTTCTTTGTTCGGCGCGATGGTGAGGTCGTGCAATTTGTCGATGCCAATGCCCGGGCTTGGCACGCCGGACGCTCGAGTTGGCGCGGCCGGGAAGGTTGCAACGACGCCTCGGTGGGCATCGAGCTCGAAGGCTTGGAAGGCTTGCACTTCGAGCCCCTGCAGTACGCGGCCTTGGTGCGCTTGTGCCAAGCCCTGCGAGAGCGCTACCCCGTGTTGGACATTGCCGGGCACGAGCACATCGCGCCCGGTCGCAAGCAAGACCCGGGGTCGGGTTTTGATTGGGCTTTTTTGCAACGGCAATTGGCCTGGCCCGATCGGTGTTTTCCCGAGTGCGTTCTGAGCACAGCCCCTGGCAGCAGCGACACCTGAGGCTGCTGGTCCAGGCCTCGAGTGACCCAAGCTTCATAAATCCACCGGCCTTTGCGCCGCAAAACCTCCGCCAAGGCCGGCCAATCCTTGACGAAAAACAATTGTTGCCCAGTTTTCGGGGCCTGCAAGGCATATCTATCAAAACGAACAAAACTGTCAATTCTGAATACCTGGCTCGCGTGAAATATGTCACTCAAGAAAGTGTGCATTTTTTCCTTCAAACGCTACCGGTAGTGGTTAGAATCCATCGCACACACCAGATATGGTGTTTGACCGATTTTTTGCCCCGCCGAAGACTTGACAGTTTGTGCGTGCTTTTTCGAAGCCCAGACCCACGCCAACGTGGGCCCGCACGACCCGCAAGCCGCCAGGCCGACCAGAACACACACCAGAGGAAAACCCATGCAAACCACCGCCACGACCACCGCCACCAGCCCCATGAGCGCAGGCTTGAGCCTCAAGAGTGAGCCCTTGGTCTTGAGCAACAACGCCGCGTTTGCGCAGTACCAGATCATTCGCCGCAACGGCGCCGTCGTGTCGTTTGAGCCCAGCAAGATCGCCGTGGCCCTGATGAAAGCCTTCTTGGCTGTTCACGGCACCCAAGGTGCGGCTTCGGCCAGCGTGCGCGAAGACGTCGACGCCCTGACCCAAAACGTGGTGCGCGCCCTGATGCGCTCGCGCCCCAGCGGTGGCACCTTCCACATTGAAGACGTGCAAGACCAGGTTGAACTCGGCCTGATGCGCAGCGGCCACCACGAAGTCGCCCGTGCGTATGTGCTGTACCGTGAGCGCCGCACCCAAGAGCGCGCCCAGCAACCAGCCACCACAGCGCCCGTCGCGCCCACCATCCAAGTCACCGAAGGTGGTCAACGCAAGCCTTTGAACCTGGCAGGCCTTCAACAACTCATCCACAGCGCCTGCTCGGGCCTGAGCCCCGACGTCAAAGCCGACCCCATCGTCAGCGAGACGATGCGCAACCTGTACGACGGCGTGCCGATCGAAGAGGTCTACAAAGCAGCCATCTTGGCCGCGCGCACCCACATCGAAAAAGACCCCGACTACACCTACGCCACCGCGCGTTTGTTGTTGCACACCGTGGTCAAGGAAGTTCTGGGCGAAGAAATGGCGTTCGACCAAATGGGTGCGCGTTACGCCGACTTCTTCCCCCAGAGCATCAAAAAGGGCGTGGAGAACCAGCTGCTCGACGAAAAGCTCTTGCAATTCGACCTGCCGCGTTTGGCCGCCGCCCTCAAGCCCGAGCGCGACCTGCAAATCGACTTCATCGGCCTGCAAACCCTGTACGACCGCTACTTCTTGCACGTGCGCAAGACCCGCATCGAATTGCCCCAAATCTTCTTCATGCGCGTGGCCATGGGCCTGTCGCTGGGCGAAGTGGACCGCGAAGCCCGCGCCATTGAGTTCTATGAAGTGCTCTCGAGCTTTGACTTCATGTCCTCGACCCCCACGCTGTTCAACAGCGGCACGCTGCGCAGCCAGCTCTCGAGCTGCTACCTGACCACCGTGCCCGACGATTTGGATGGTATATACGAGTCCATCAAAGAAAACGCCCTGCTGTCCAAATTCGCGGGCGGCTTGGGCAACGACTGGACACGCGTGCGCGCCTTGGGCGCCCACATCAAAGGCACCAACGGCGAATCCCAAGGCGTGGTGCCCTTCCTCAAAGTGGTCAACGACACGGCCGTGGCGGTCAACCAAGGCGGCAAGCGCAAAGGCGCGGTCTGCACCTACTTGGAAACTTGGCACTTGGACATCGAAGAATTCCTGGAGCTGCGCAAGAACACTGGCGATGACCGCCGCCGCACCCACGACATGAACACGGCCAACTGGATCCCCGACCTGTTCATGAAGCGCGTGATGGAAAAGGGTCAGTGGACCTTGTTCTCGCCCAACGACGTGCCCGATTTGCACGACCTCTTTGGCACCGCCTTCGAAAAAGCCTATGTGGCCTACGAAGCCAAAGCCTCGCGCGGTGAGATCAAACCTTCGCGCCAAGTGCCCGCGAGCGACCTGTGGCGCAAGATGTTGTCCATGCTGTTTGAAACAGGCCACCCTTGGATCACCTTCAAGGACGCTTGTAACGTTCGCAGCCCCCAGCAACACGCCGGTGTGGTGCACTCCTCCAACCTGTGCACCGAGATCACGCTCAACACCAGCGACACCGAAACCGCGGTCTGCAATTTGGGCTCCGTCAACTTGGCTCAGCACTTGAAAGACGGCGCCAACGGCAAAGAGATCGACCACGACAAGCTCAAGCGCACCATCAAAACGGCCATGCGCATGCTCGACAACGTGATCGACATCAACTACTACGCTGTGAAAAAAGCGCGCGACTCCAACCTGCGTCACCGCCCCGTGGGCCTGGGCATCATGGGCTTCCAAGATGCGTTGTACCAACTGCGCGTGTCTTACGCTTCGCAAGCCGCCGTGGACTTCGCCGATCGCTCCATGGAAGCCGTGTGCTACCACGCCTACTGGGCCTCCACCGAGTTGGCCAAAGAGCGCGGCACCTACTCCAGCTACAAAGGTTCTTTGTGGGACCAAGGTATCTTGCCGCTGGACTCGCTGGATCTCTTGGCCAAAGAACGCGGCGGTTACGTTGAAGTCGACCGCAGCTCGACCCTGGACTGGGACGCCCTGCGGCAAAAAATCGCTGCCGACGGCATGCGCAACTCCAACTGCGTGGCCATCGCGCCGACCGCAACCATCTCCAACATCATTGGCGTGGACGCCTCGATCGAGCCAAGCTTTGGCAACCTGTCGGTCAAGTCCAACCTCTCGGGCGAGTTCACCGTCATCAACGGCTACCTCGTGAAAGACCTCAAGCGCTTGGGCCTGTGGGACGACGTGATGGTCATGGACCTTAAACACTTCGACGGCTCACTGCGCGCCATCGATCGTGTGCCCAACGACATCAAAGACCTCTACGCCACCGCGTTTGAAGTCGACACGCATTGGTTGGTCGAAGCCGCCGCACGCCGCCAAAAGTGGATCGATCAGGCCCAGAGCTTGAACATCTACATGGCCGGCGCATCGGGCAAGAAACTCGATGAAACCTACAAGCTCGCTTGGCTGCGCGGTCTGAAGACCACCTACTACCTGCGCACCACCAGCGCCACGCAAATCGAAAAATCCACGGGTCGCGCCGGTCAGCTCAACTCGGTGTCATCGAACACACCGGTGGCCGCTGCGGCCGCTCCTGTGGAAGCCGCCACCGACATCAAGTTTTGCGCGATCGATGATCCTGGCTGCGAAGCTTGTCAATAAATTCGATGCTGCATCACAACACATTGCACCTGCGAAATGCTCAGTTGCTTTGCATTTCGCACTTACGCTCTCATAATTCACAGAATTGGAATCACCTATGTTGACTTGGGACGAAAACGCCACCCCCGCTTCTGTCAAGCCCGCCACCGCCATGCCCGTCCAGCCTGAAGCTCGGACCAGCTCGGCCGCATCGTCGACACCGACCACCGCACCGCAACGCGTGAACGCCGCAGACAAGCGCATCATCAACGGACAGACCGACGTCAACCAACTCGTGCCCTTCAAATACAAGTGGGCTTGGGAGAAGTATTTGGCCACTTGCGCCAACCACTGGATGCCGCAAGAGGTCAACATGAGCCGCGACATCGCGCTGTGGAAAGACCCCAATGGTTTGACAGACGACGAGCGCCTCATCGTCAAACGCAACCTGGGCTTTTTCACCACCGCCGACTCGCTGGCCGCCAACAACATCACCCTGGGCACCTACCGCCACATCACCGCGCCCGAGTGCCGTCAGTTCTTGCTGCGCCAAGCGTTCGAAGAAGCCATTCACACGCACGCCTACCAATACATCGTCGAGTCCTTGGGCTTGGACGAAGGCGAAATTTTCAGCGCTTACTTGGAAGTGCCATCGATTCGCAACAAGGACCAGTTCTTGCTGCCGTTCATCGATGCCATCATGGATCCGCATTTCAAGACCGGCACACCCGAGAACGACCAGACCTTGCTCAAGAGCCTGATCGTCTTTGCTTGCTTGATGGAAGGCCTGTTCTTCTACGTCGGTTTCACACAAATCTTGGCCTTGGGCCGTCAAAACAAAATGACCGGTGCTGCCGAGCAGTACCAATACATCTTGCGCGACGAGTCCATGCACTGCAACTTCGGCATCGACTTGATCAACGCGATCAAGCACGAGAACCCCATGTTGTGGACCGCTGAATTCAAAGCCGAAATCAAAGAACTGTTCCTCAAAGCCGTCGAACTCGAATACCAATACGCCGAAGACACCATGCCACGCGGCGTGCTCGGCATGAACGCTTCGATGTTCAAGGGTTATTTGCGTTATATTGCGAACCGACGCGCCACACAAATTGGACTCGAAGCTTTGTTCCCTCATGAAGAAAATCCGTTCCCCTGGATGAGCGAAATGATCGACCTCAAGAAGGAACGCAATTTCTTTGAAACCCGTGTGATCGAATACCAAACGGGCGGCGCCCTGTCTTGGGATTGAGCCCCGAAAACACCACCCATGTTTCCCTCTTTTAAAACCCTGCTCTCTGCGCCTCGGCGTGGGGGGCAGGGTTTTTCACTGAATTCAACCCTTTGCAGTCTGACGTGGATGCATTCACACGACTGTAAAGCGCTGAATCGCTTCACCAGCCCCTTGCTGGATGAAGTGCTCTTTGTAACTTGATCAAGGAGAAAAAAATGGCAACTGCGAAAAAGGCCTCCCCGGCCAAGAAGAAACCCGCTGCTAAAAAAGCAGCCGTGAAGAAGGTTGTTGCGGCTAAGAAGCCAGCAGCCAAGAAGCCCGCCGCTAAAAAACCTGCTGCCAAAAAGCCAGCAGCCAAAAAAGCGGTTGCGGCCAAGAAGAAGCCAGCAGCTAAGAAGCCCGCCGCTAAAAAACCTGCTGCCAAAAAGCCAGCAGCCAAAAAAGCGGTTGCGGCCAAGAAGAAGCCAGCTGCTAAAAAGCCAGCCGCCAAGAAAGCTGTCGTGAAGAAAGCGGCACCAGCAAAAAAAGCACCGCCGGCTAAAAAGCCGGCTGCCCCTGCTGCTCCTGCGGCTCAAACGAAGTTGACCCCCCAAGCTGCCTGGCCGTTTCCAACGTCCACAAAGCCCTGAGGTTTGATGCTTCCTTCCACCCTCGGGTGGTGAATAGCCCAACACGCAAGTGTTGGGCTTTTTTCATGGTCGGCTGAGATCGAGCACTGTGCTGTCAGGGGTAGAACAAGGCCATGCGATACCCCGCCATGGTCTGGTCAGGGGCCAAGGCAATCGATAAGCGCAACTTCACGGGCCATGCCTGCCCGGGTTGCAGCACCGGCGGTGCATCGGGCCAATCTTGGGCCAACAAGGCGCGACGAGCCAGCACTTGGTCTTGTCCATCGGTCAGGCTCAAATCCAATGAGGGCATTGCCACAGGCCAAGCTTGGGTGTTTTTGAGCACGACGTCCATCGCATGCAATTGTCCCAACAAGCGCACCAAGCCTGAGCTCTCGATGACCACGGCATCCAGCTGTCGCACCGATTGAATGCGACAACCCAAGGGTTGGCACACGGTCGTGAGCAGCGGCTTGAGCGCGGGTTGCCATGCGGCCAAGCGATCTCGATCGTGAACAGCCCACTGCAACGCCAAGCCCAAAGCCCCCAAGCAAACGCCAGCCCATAAAGCGGCCCGCACACGTCTTGACGCCCAAAACACGTGTCGCTTGGCTTGCTGCACGAAACGGGGTTCAGGCTCGGGCGCTTCATTGAGCAACTCGTCGCCATCGGCTTGCAGCACATCGATGTGCAGGATTGGGTCTTGATCGATCGACATGGCCTCTGTCGAAGCCCATCCATCCTCAGGCCCATGGCTGGGATGCAAGGCATCGGTATTCGCATTGGCCAGTGGCTGAGACTCGCTGAGTTCGGACAGACCGTCGAGCACACCGTCCAAAGGAGAGTCGTTCGGTGCCGCCGACTCACCCTCTATGGCCTGGCGAGCTCTTGAGTGGCCGGGCAGTTGCTGCTGCTCGTCCACCACATTGGTCAAAACCGGTGGTGTGGGGACCCAAGGCTTGATGTCTTGGTTGGCATCAAAGATTTCAGCGCAGTGACCACAGCGCACCCATCCTTGCGAGACGCGGAGTTGGTCTGCCACCACCTTGAAGGAGGTCGAACACGAGGGGCAGCGGGTGATGAAACTCATGCCGCCATTATTGCAGGGAGCGTTGAATCAAACTCGCTGAGCGGTCATGAGTACCCAGCCTTCTTGTTCGTCGGCCACCGACAAACGCAACCAAGGCGAGTAGGCTTCCTGCAACTCGGTGGTTTGGCGCGACAAGATGCCCGCCAACACCAAATGACCACCCGCCGCCACATGGGCGCACAACAAAGGCGCCAAGACCTTGAGCGGCGTGGCCAAGATGTTGGCCAAGACCACCTCGTAAGCACCGCGGGCCAGATCCGGCAAACCGGTGTGCAGGCTCACGTGGTTGGCGTGTGCGTTGAGGTCGGTGGCGGTCACCGCGGCGGGGTCGATGTCCACCGCGGTCACATCGGTGGCACCCATGCGGGCCGCACCAATGGCCAAGATGCCCGAACCACAACCGTAATCCAGCACACGTTGGTCGCTCAGCTTGCGCGCCGCGATCCAGCGCAAACACATGCGGGTGGTGGGGTGGGTGCCGGTGCCAAACGCCAAGCCCGGGTCCAAGCGGATCACGTGCTGTGCGCCAGCAGGGGGTTCGTGCCAACTCGGAACGATCCAGAAATCGTCGGTGATGGCCACGGGCTCGAACTGCGATTGGGTCAGGCGCACCCAGTCTTGTTCGGGGACGTTTTTCACACCCAAGACTTCACAGCCCACAAAGAAATCTTGCGCACCCAGCAAGTCAGCGGCCTCTCGAGCCGCCACCTCAGTGGCAAACAAACCGACGATGCGCGAACGGCACCAACCCTCTTTGGGAGCGGGCATGCCGGGCTCGCCAAACAAAGCGGTTTCGGCGTCGGTCATGGCATCGGCGTCTTCTACCGACACACTCAGGGCATCCAAAGCGTCCAAGGCCTCGCCGACCGTTTCCACGGCCGCCTCGGGCACCATCAACACCAATTCAAACAAGGACATGGGGTCAACGCTCGTGCCGGCTCAGCCACTCTTCCAAGTAGTGAATGTTGGTGCCACCGGCCACGAAACTGGCGTCCACCATGATTTCGCGGTGCAGGGGAATGTTGGTCTTGATACCTTCGATCACGGTTTCGGCCAAAGCCGTGCGCATGCGGGCCAAGGCCTGTTCGCGAGTGTCGCCGTACACAATCAACTTGCCGATCATGGAGTCGTAATTCGAGGGCACGAAGTAGTTGGTGTAAGCGTGCGAGTCCACACGCACGCCTGGGCCACCGGGCATGTGCCAAGCGGTGATGCGTCCTGGAGAAGGCGTGAATTTGTAGGCGTCTTCGGCGTTGATGCGGCACTCGATGGCGTGCCCACGCAACTCGATTTGCTTTTGAGTGAAGGGCAGCTTCTCACCGGCGGCCACCGCGATTTGCGTGCGCACGATGTCCACGCCGCTGATCCACTCGGTCACGGGGTGCTCGACCTGCACGCGGGTGTTCATTTCAATGAAGTAGAACTCGCCGTTTTCGAACAAGAACTCGAAGGTGCCAGCGCCGCGATAGCCGATTTTTTTGCACGCTGCCGAGCAGCGCTCACCGATTTTCTCGATCAGCTTGCGCGGGATACCCGGTGCCGGCGCTTCCTCGATGACCTTTTGGTGGCGGCGCTGCATGGAGCAGTCGCGCTCGCCCAAATAGACCGCATTTTTGTGCTGGTCGGCCAAAATCTGAATCTCAATGTGGCGCGGGTTCTGGAGAAACTTCTCCATGTACACCTCGGGGTTGCCAAAGGCAGCACCCGCTTCGGCCTTGGTGGTTTGAACCGCGTGCAGCAAAGCCGCTTCGGTGTGCACCACGCGCATGCCACGGCCACCCCCACCCCCTGCGGCCTTGATGATCACGGGATAACCCACGGCTTTGGCCGTGCGCTTGATGACCGCGGGGTCGTCGGGCAACGCGCCTTCGGAACCGGGCACGCAGGGCACACCAGCACGGATCATGGCTTGTTTGGCCGAGACCTTGTCGCCCATCAGGCGAATCGATTCGGGGGTCGGGCCGATGAAGGTGAAGCCGCTTTTTTCCACGCGCTCGGCGAAGTCGGCGTTTTCACTCAAGAAACCATACCCGGGGTGGATGGCTTCGGCGTCGGTCACCTCGGCGGCCGAGATGATGGCCGGCATGCTGAGGTAGCTTTGGGCCGAGGGCGCGGGGCCAATGCACACCGCTTCGTCGGCGAGCTTCACGTATTTGGCGTCACGATCGGCTTCGGAGTACACCACCACCGCTTTGATGCCCATCTCTTTGCACGCACGCTGGATGCGCAGGGCAATTTCGCCACGGTTGGCGATCAAGATTTTCTTGAACATGGTCAGACCGCTTATTCGATGATCAGCAAGGGCTGACCGTATTCAACGGCCTGGCCGTTGTCGATCAAGATTTGTTTGACCACGCCGGCCTTGTCGGATTCGATTTCGTTGAGGATCTTCATGGCCTCGACGATGCAAATCGTCTGGCCCACCTTCACGGTGTCGCCGACTTCTACAAAATGCTTAGCGCCGGGACTCGCCGCACGGTAGAACGTGCCGACCATGGGCGAGGTCACGGCATGGCCGGAAGACTCGGCCGCGGCCACCACGGGTGAAGCGTCCACGACCGGGGCCGACGCCACAGGGGCAGCGGCGGGTGCCATGGCGTAGGTCACCGGAGCGGGCGCCATGCCCATGGGCATGCTCTTGACGATACGAACCTTGCCTTCGGCTTCGGTGATTTCGAGTTCAGACACGTTGGATTCGGACACCAAGTCGATCAAGGTCTTCAGTTTTCGCAAGTCCATAGCTTCTCCAATAAATTGCCGCCAATTCGGTGCCATGTTCGTTCATCGTTCGAATTGATCGACAGAACACCGCACCCGTGAATGGGCGACAGTTTACCGCAAAGAAAGGCTTTGTTGGCCACATCACCGCTCATTCACCAAGCAGCTAAATTCAATTTACCAACAATTGAATAACAAATAACAGCAAAAGACGCCACTTAATGGCATCAAGAAAATAAAACGCCCAAACGCGTTAAATCGGCTGCCGTCAGCTTACCGATTTGGCGGTGCGCCACTTCGCCCTTGGGGGAGAACACGACCGTGAAGGGGAGCCCCCCAGTGGTGTTGCCCAAAGCGCGGCTCAGCTCCACGCCTGGCAAGCCGGCCATCCCGATCGGAAAGCTCACCGGCAAACGCTGCAAAAACTGCTGCACCGCGGGCGCTTGATCCACCGCCAAACCCAAGACTTGCCAACCCTGGTCTTTTTGTTGTCGGTAAAAAGTATCCAGCAGGGGCATCTCTTCCACACAAGGCGGGCACCAAGTGGCCCAAAAATTCAGCACCAGCGGTTTTCCACGAAAGTCGGCCATGACCCAAGACCGGTCGCCTGGCGGGGAATCGAAGGCGGCCGCCCAAAAACCATTCACAGCATCATCCGCCAAAGGTTGGGGCGTCCAGCGGCGCCAAGACACCACCGCACCGGCGGCCGCGGCCAACAAGCCGGCGCCCCCCAAAACCAAAGTCCGTCTTCTCAAGTCGCTCATCCCACGTTCTCCAACAAGTTTTGCAAAGCTGCCGTGTTGCCCCTGGGCGCCCGCCCCATGGCATCGGGTTTGAGGGCACCACGCACGTCGTCCGCAGCGTGCAGCATGAGGTGAATCAGCACCGGGCCCAAGGCCTCGTCGGTGTCCTGCACGGTCAAGACCGGCACCATCTCACCGCGCCAGCCCTTGGCCGAGCCGGGGTGGTAGGTCACGCGGCGCTCCATCAACAACCACTCCACGGCTTTTTCGTCGTCCAGGAACAGCTGCAAAAACACATCGTTGTGGCGCGTCGCCGTGCCATGCCAGACCGACCCACTCACATGGGGATCAAAAGCGGCCAAACGCGCCATCCAGCGCAACGCCAAAGCACGCAAAGCCGCCAGTTCTTGGGCTTGGCTCTCCGGGCAAAACACCGCGATGTGCTCGCGCACGGCCGCATCCATCATGGCCTCATCGGGCCAACGCACGCGCCCCCTCAAACCCAGGTGCTCGGCCGCGCGCTGTTTGGCCTCACTCGGGCGCAGACCCTCTTCCACCACCCAACGCGCGGCCACCGAGGCCAACTCCAAGGCTTGCGGGTCTTGAGACAAAGCGTGTTCGTTCATGCCGGTATTGTGCATGGGCGCCTCCGGTGGCACTGACCCGAAAGGACATCACCGTGCAGGCCTCTAGAATCGGGGCCATGCATATACACATCTTGGGCATTTGTGGAACGTTCATGGGCGGTTTGGCGGCTTTGGCTCGCGAAGCCGGTCACCGAGTCACCGGTTGCGACACGGGGGTCTACCCCCCCATGAGCGACCAATTGCGGGCCTTGGGCATCGACCTCATCGAGGGCTACAGCGCCGACCAATTGCAGCTCAAGCCCGACATGTACGTGGTCGGCAACGTGGTGAGCCGCGCGCGCATGCCCGATGGCACGCCGCGCTACCCGCTGATGGAAGCGATTTTGGAGTTGGGCGCCAACTACACCAGCGGCCCCCAGTGGCTGAGCGAACACGTGCTGCAAGGCCGCCACGTGATGGC
>DAISXI010000002.1:59096-63616 GCA_036825935.1 Hydrogenophaga sp. | reverse complement strand
GCGCTGGCCGTGTGGGCGAGAGCGTGGCCGAAAGCCTGGTCTCGGAACAAAACGATATCACCATCATTGATCACGACCCCGCACGTTTGCGCTTGCTCGAAGAGCGCCTAGACCTGCGCGGTGTGGTGGGCAATGGCATTCAGCCCTCGGTGCTGCGCGAGGCGGGTGCCAAAGACGCCGACATGCTGATCGCCTGTGCCGCGGCCGACGAATCCAACCTCGTGGTGTGCAAGATCGCCCACGACATCTTCAACATACCCGCGACCATCGCTCGCTTGCGTTCACCCGAGTTCAACGAAGGGGACGATTTGCTGGGCAAAAACGGCTTTGCGGTCGATCACGTGATTTGCCCCGAAGAGTCGGTCACGCGCTACATCCACCAACTCATCAGCTACCCCGAAGCCTTGCAGGTGCTGGAATTTGCCGGTGGTCGGGTCAGCCTGATCGCGGTGCGCGCGGCCAACGGCGGCGCCTTGGTGGGACGTACGATCGGTGAATTTCGCGATCGTTTGCCCCACGCTGAGATGCGCGTGGTGGCCTTGTACCGTTTGGACACCGAAATGGACGCCACGCCCAACACCCGCATCTTGCCGGGTGACGAGGTGTTCGTCTTGGCCGACACCGACAAGATCCGATTGGTCTTGGCGGCCATCCACAACATCGACAAACCGGTGCAGCGCGTCATGATCGCGGGCGGCGGCAAGGTGGGCTTGCGCTTGGCGCGCAGCTTGCAAGGTCAATGTGAGGTCAAGATCATCGAGCGAGACAAAAAGCGCTGCGAATACCTGGCCAGCCAACTGCCCTCGAGCATGCTCATCTTGCACGGCGACGGGGCCGACGAAGAACTGCTGCTGGAAGAAAACGTGGGTGAAATGGACCTCTTCTTGGCGCTGACCAGCGACGACGAAGACAACATCATGTCGGCCATGTTGGCCAAGCGCTTGGGCGCCAACCGGGTGATGTCGCTCATCAACCGCCGCGCCTATGCCGACATGATGCAAGGCAGCACCATCGACATCGCCATTTCGCCGGCACAAACCGTCATTGGCGAATTGCTGGCGCACCTGCGCCGCGGGGACGTGGCCGCGGTTCACAGCTTACGCCGTGGCGCATCCGAAGCGCTCGAAGGCATCGCGCGCGGCGACATCAAAACCTCGCGTTTGGTGGGTCGTCGCATCGAAGAGATCAAGTTGCCCGAAGGCGCACGCATTGGCGCGGTGGTTCGTGGTGAAGGTCGCAGCTCCGAGGTGCTCATGCCGCACCACGACACGCTCATCCAAGCCGACGACCACATCATCATCTTCATACCGCACAAACGCTTGGTGCGTGAGGTGGAGCGGCTGTTCCAAGTGGGCGCGACCTTTTTCGGTTGACCCGACCCATTCACAGGAAGCTGCGCGTGATCACCAGTCTTTTCCCGGTTTTGTCGGTGTTCTCCCGGGTCATCGTGGCTTTTGCCCTGACGTTTTTGGTGCCGCTGGTTTGGGCTTGGTTCTTGGACCACCGCGACCATGTCACGGTTTGGGCGGTGGGTTTTGCGGTGACCTTGATCAGTGGCGCGGTGTTGTGGCGCTTGACGCAGCGCCACCGCCGTGAACTCTTGGCCAAAGATGGTTTTGTGTTGGTCAATTTGGTGTGGATCGTGTTGCCCGCGTATGCGGCGGTACCGCTCATGTTCACCGTGCCCGACATCACTTGGAGCAAAGCCTATTTCGAGGCCATGAGCGCACTGACCGCCACCGGCTCTACGGCCTTGTCGGGTTTGGATGATTTGCCGGTGTCGGCCAACGTGTGGCGTTGTTTCCTACAGCTCATCGGTGGTTTGGGCATCATGCTCTTGGTGGTGGCGGTGCTGCCTTTGCTGGGTTTGGGTGGCATGCAAATTTACAAGGCCGAAACACCGGGCCCCATGAAAGACACCAAATTCACCCCGCGCATCGCCGAGACCGCGCGCGGCCTGTGGGTGGTGTATTTCTCCTTTTCGGCGGCGTGTTTCTTGGCCTACCGCTGGGCGGGCATGTCGTGGGCCGATGCGTTCATGCACATGTGTACCACCATGGGTCTGGGCGGTTTTTCTTCGCACGACGCCAGCTTCGGTTACTTCAATTCTCCGCTGATCGAGGCCGTGGCCGTGGTCTTCATGGCCTTAGCGGGCATCAGTTTTTTGCGTTACTTCATGGTGATCCGCTCACGCTCTTTGCGCCCCTTGAGTACCGACCGGGAAATCCGTTCTTACTTCACGGTGTTGGCGGTGGCGATCTTGTTGATGGCGGTCTTGTTGTGGTCACATGGCACGTACGACTCATGGCAAGAGGCTTTGCGCTTCAGCGCCTTCCAGGTGGTGTCCTTGGCCACCACCACCGGCTACGCTTCGACCGACTACATGCTGTGGCCCGTCTTTGCGCCTGTGTTCTTGATGTTCTTGGGTTGTTTTGTGTCTTGTGCCGGATCCACGGGTGGTGGCATCAAGCTCGTGCGCATGATCATGCTGATCAAACAAGCGCGGCGCGAATTGGTTCGCATCATCCACCCGCGCGTGGTCAACCCGGTCACCATGGGACAAACAATTTTGCCCATGTCGGTGATGACCGCGGTCTTGGGCTTCATGTTGATTTACGGCGCCAGCATCGTGAGCCTGAGCATGTTGCTGTTGCTCTCGGGCATGGACGTGAGCACGGCGTTCTCGGCCGTGGTGGCCACCATCAACAACATCGGCCCCGGCTTGGGTGAGATCGGCCCAGCAGGCAACTTCGGGAGCTTGGGTCCGTTTCAGCTGTGGGTCTTGACCTTCTCGATGTTGCTGGGACGGTTGGAGTTGCTCACCGTTTTGGTCTTGTTCACCGCCCAGTTCTGGCGCAAATAAACCCCGGAGGCTGCATGCCCATCACCAAAGGTTCCCAAGCACTGGTGGACGAGGCCATGGCCCAAGTCACCACCCACAGCGTCGACGAGATCCGTGCGCGCTTGAACGACCCCACGGTGCAGATCGTGGACATTCGCGACGTGCGCGAGCTCGAGCGCGATGGCACCTTGCCCGGTGCGCTGCTGGCGCCACGGGGCATGCTGGAGTTTTGGGTCGACCCCGCCTCCCCCTATTTCAAGCCGGTGTTCTCCGATGAGGCCAAGACCTTCGTCTTGTTCTGCGGGGCCGGTTGGCGCAGCGCCTTGGCCACCAAAACCCTGATGGACATGGGCATGCGCAACGTGGCGCACATCGATGGCGGCTTTGCCGCTTGGAAACAAGCCGAGGCACCCGTCGTCACCTTGGCCGAGCACAAGGCCGAGAGCGCGGCCCGCCCAAAACCGTGAGCCCTGGGCCCTGTCCCTGTGGCCGCAGCGATGCCAAGGGGCGTGTGCTGCCCTTCGCCGACTGCTGCGCGCCGCTGCACCAAGGCCAACCCGCGCCCGACGCCGAGCGACTCATGCGCTCGCGCTACAGCGCGTTTGTGTTGGGGCTCACCGAATACCTCTTGGCCACTTGGCACCCCAGCACCCGCCCCGCGTCCATGGCATTGGAGCCCGGTGCGCACTGGTTGGGCTTGGAGATCAAAGACCACCGGCTCACGGGTGCAGACAGCGCTGAGGTGACGTTCGTGGCGCGCTTTCGCGTGGCCGGCCGAGCCGTGCGCCAACACGAACGCAGCCGTTTTGTGCGCGAAGGCGGGCACTGGTTTTATGTGGATGGGGACGTGCGCTGAGTCTCGTAGAGCTCCAGCGGCAAGCCGTCGGGGTCTGAGAAAAACGTGAAGCGTTGCCCGGTGAACTCGTCGGTGCGGATGGCCTCAACGGCCACACCGTGCGATTGCAGGTGAGTGACCCACGCCGTCACATCGCTCACCGCCAAGGCCAAATGCCGCAAGCCTTGGGCTTCCGGGTAACTCGGTCGCGGGGGAGCCCCGGGAAAAGAAAACAGTTCGATTTGAGCCCCATCGGGCAAGGCCAAATCCAGCTTCCACGACGAACGCGCAGACCGGAAGTGCTCGGCCAAAACGCGCAGGCCCAAGACCTCGGTGTAGAACGCTTTGGATCGGGCGTAATCGGCGCAAATGATGGCGCAGTGGTGGATGCGCAGCAGCGGTGGGGTGCTCATGCGCAAAGTGTGCCGCAAAGTCTGCCGCTTATGATGCGTGCCATGATATTTGAAGCCGTTTTGTTCGATTGTGATGGGGTGCTGGTGGACAGCGAAGCCATCACCTGTGGGGTCTTGCGCGACATGTTCGAGGATCAGGGCTGGCGCATGAGCCTGGCCGAATGCATGCAGCGTTTTGTCGGCCACACCGTCAAAAGTCAGCGTTCACTCATCGAGGCGAACACCGGTGTGCCGCTCACCGACGACTGGCTGCAGCAATTTTTTGAGCGGCGCAACGAGCGCTTGCAACGCAGCATCACCGCCATCGACGGCGTGCACGCGGCCGTGGCCCATGCGCACGAGCGCTGCGAAGGGCGCATTGCCGTGGCGTCTGGGGCCGATCGGTTCAAGGTCGAGATGATGTTGGCGCAGGTCGGGCTGCTGTCGTTTT
>DAISXI010000002.1:0-58996 GCA_036825935.1 Hydrogenophaga sp. | reverse complement strand
GCCGATCGGTTCAAGGTCGAGATGATGTTGGCGCAGGTCGGGCTGCTGTCGTTTTTTGAGGGCCGTATTTTCAGCGGCCATGAAATGCCGCGCAGCAAACCCCACCCCGATGTGTATTTGGCCGCTGCGGCCCACCTGCAGGTGGACCCCGCGCGATGCTTGGTGGTGGAAGACACCACCGTGGGCATCACCGCCGGGGTGGCCGCGGGTGCCACGGTCTGGGCTTACGCCCCGCCGGGCGTGGACACCGAGGCTTTGCGCCAAGCCGGCGCGCGGGCGCTGTTTGCGCACATGGACGGTTTGCGCTGGGGCGCTTCAGCGGGTCAGGCTTGAGGCGCTGGGGCGCAACTCGGCGGCGTGGCGCGTCAAGGCCTCGTGGACCAAGGGCATCAGGTTGGCGGCCTGTGGGGTCGGCAGGGCATCGAGCATGGCTTGGCGCATGGGTGGGGCCCAAAACTTTTTGATGTGGGTGGCGATGCTCTCGCAGGCCTCGTTTCGATCCGGGTAGGCCGAAAAAAATTGGCCGATTTGGTTGGCCATGCCGATGAGGTGTTGAACGTCCATGGTGGGTGCCTAAACGGAAAGGGGTTGGGGTGTCAGGCGCAGGCTGTGGCTGTACCGGGTGCAGCGATCGCGCCGGATCAGGCCCACGAGCACCAAGTTATGGGCTTGCGCCATTTCCACGGCGAGGGCCGTGGGGGCTGAGACCGCAGCCAAGACGCCTGCGCCACTTTGCAAGGTTTTCTGCACCATCTCAAAGCTGGCGCGGCTGGTGATGCAGACAAAACCCTGCGCCATGTCTTGCTGGCTTTTGCGCAAGGCGCCGATGAGTTTGTCCAAGGCGTTGTGCCGCCCCACATCTTCACGCACACACACGATCTCGCCGGCCAAGTTGGCCCATGCCGCGGCATGGGTGGCCCCGGTGCGTTCTTTCTCTGGTTGGTGATCGCGCAGCAGGGCGTGCGCGCGCAGCAGGGCTTGTTCGGTCAAGACCACGTCGGGGGCCTGGGGCACGGCCATGCGAACCTGCTCCAAGCGCTCAGCCCCACACAGGCCGCAGCCAGTGCGCCCCGACATGGTTCGGCGCCGTTCTTTGAGCCGGTGTTCAGCGGCGGCGGCCACTTGAAGGCGCACCTCGATGCCCTGTGGCAGCACCCCGTGTTCGATGTCGTAGAGCTGCGAAGGGCTGTCGATCAGGCCCTCGGTCAATGCAAATCCCAGGGCGAAGTCTTCCAAGTCGGCGGGGCTGGCCATCATCACGGCGTGAGAAATGCCATTGACCACGAAGGCCACGGGCACCTCCTCGGCCAAGGCCAGACCCACGCCGTTTGGCTCATTCATTTGCCCATCACTTCCACGCTGGGCTGTTGGGCCTGGGCCAACAAGCCCAATTGGTCTTGGTTGAAGCGCCGGTAGTTCTTTTGCCACTGCGAAGGTTGGCTCACCGCCACCACTTGCACCGCCGTGACCTTGTACTCGGGGCAGTTGGTTGCCCAGTCCGAGGCGTCGGTGGTGATCACGTTGGCGCCCGATTCGGGGAAGTGAAAGGTGGTGTACACCACGCCGGCTTGCATGCGCTCGCTCACCAAGGCGCGCAACACGGTGCGGCCCGCGCGGCTCTCGATGCCCACCCAATCGGCGTCTTTGATGCCGCGCTCTTGGGCGTCGTGCGGGTGGATTTCCAGCACGTCTTCGTCGTGCCAAGCGTTGTTGGCTGTGCGCCGGGTTTGCGCGCCCACGTTGTATTGCGACAAGATCCGACCCGTGGTGAGCAAGAGGGGGAATGCGCGGGTGACTTTCTCGGAGGACGCCACGTATTGGGTGGGGAAGAACTTGCCTTTGCCTCGCACAAAACGGCCCACGTGCATGATGGACATGCCCGCGTCGGGTGTTTGGTCGTTGCATGGCCATTGCAGGCTGGTGTGCTCGTCAATCTTGGCGTAGCTCACCCCCGAAAAACTGGGCGTGAGTGCCGAAATTTCTTTCATCACGTCTTCGGGGTGTGCGTAGTGCATCTCATGGCCCAGCGCGTTGGCCAGTTTGACCGTGACTTCCCAGTCGGCCAAGCCTGCCAAAGGCGGCATGGCTTGGCGCACCCGAGAAATGCGGCGTTCGGCGTTCGTGAAGGTGCCGTCTTTTTCCAAGAACGAGGAGCCGGGCAAAAACACGTGGGCGTATTTGGCGGTCTCATTCAAGAAGATGTCTTGAACGATGACACACTCCATGGCGGACAAGGCGGCCGCCACGTGTTGGGTGTCGGGGTCCGATTGAACGATGTCCTCGCCTTGGCAGTAAAGCCCCAAGAACTTCCCGTCCAAAGCCGCGTCCAGCATGTTGGGGATGCGCAAGCCGGGTTCAGGGCTGATGCTCACGCCCCAAGCGTCTTCGAACAGTTGGCGCGTGGTGGTGTCGGAGATGTGGCGGTAGCCGGGCAACTCGTGCGGGAAGCTGCCCATGTCACACGCGCCCTGCACGTTGTTCTGACCGCGCAGCGGGTTCACGCCCACGCCTTCGCGACCCACCATGCCGCAGGCCATGGCCAAATTGGCGATGCCCATGACCATGGTGGAGCCTTGTGAGTGTTCGGTTACACCCAGTCCGTAGTAAATGGCCGAGTTCGGTCCGGCGGCGAACAAACGCGCGGCGGCACGCACCTCGGCGGCGGGCACACCGGTGACCGCCTCGAAGGCCTCGGGCGAGTTCTCTGCTTGCGAGACAAAGTCGCACCAAGCTTGAAAGCTCTTGTCATCGCAACGCTCGGCCACGTAGTCGGTGGCCACCAGGCCTTCGGTCACCACCACATGGGCCAAGGCGGTGATCAGGGCCACGTTGGTGCCAGGACGCAAGGCCAAGTGGTGCGCGGCCTGGATGTGGGGGCCACTGACCAAATCGATTTTTCGGGGGTCGGCCACGATCAGTTGGGCGCCTTGACGCAAGCGGCGCTTCATGCGCGAGGCAAAGACGGGGTGGGCGTCGCTGGGGTTGGCGCCGATCACCAAGATCACATTGGCTTGTTCCACCGACTTGAAGGTTTGTGTGCCGGCCGAGGTGCCGAAGGTTTGTCCCAGTCCATAACCGGTGGGGGAGTGGCAGACCCGCGCGCAGGTGTCGACGTTGTTGGTGTTGAAGGCCGCGCGCACGAGTTTTTGCACCAAGTAGGTTTCTTCGTTGGTGCAGCGCGAAGACGTGATGCCACCGACCGAGTCTTTGCCGTGCTGGGCTTGGATGCGCTGGATTTCGGACGCGGCGTGTTGGATGGCCTCGTCCCAGCTCACCTCTTTCCACGGGTCGGTGATCTTGGCGCGGATCATGGGCTGCGTGATGCGGTCTTGGTGTGTGGCGTAGCCCCAGGCAAAACGGCCCTTCACACAGGAGTGTCCTTCGTTGGCTTTGCCGTCTTTCCAAGGCACCATGCGCACCACGGTGTTGCCCTTCATCTCGGCCTTGAAGCCGCAACCCACGCCGCAGTAAGCGCAGGTGGTGATCAGGCTGTGCTCGGGCTGGCCGAGTTCGATGATGGATTTTTCTTGTAAGGTGGCGGTGGGGCAGGCCTCGACACACGCACCACACGACACGCACTCGCTGTCCATGAAGGGCTGGTCTTGACCGGCCGACACGCGGCTCTCGAAACCCCGGCCCGAAATGGTCAAGGCAAACGTGCCCTGCGTTTCTTCGCAAGCGCGCACGCAGCGGTTGCACACGATGCATTTGCTGGGGTCGTAGGTGAAGTAGGGGTTGCTTTCGTCCTTGGCCATGTCGCAGTGGTGATCGCCCGCGGCGGCGCCCACGCCGTAGCGCACGTTGCGCAAACCGGTCACGCCGGCCATGTCTTGCAGCTCGCAGTTGCCGTTGGCGCTGCAGGTCAGGCAGTCCAGCGGGTGGTCGGAGATGTAGAGCTCCATCACCCCTTTGCGCAAGTCTTGCAGTTTCGGGGTTTGGGTGCGCACGACCATGCCCGCTTCCGCCGGCGTGGTGCACGAAGCGGGAAAGCCTTTGCGCCCTTCGATTTCCACCAAACACAAACGGCAGGAGCCGAAGGGCTCCAAGCTGTCGGTGGCGCACAGCTTGGGCACTTGAATGCCCGCCTCGACGGCCGCGCGCATGAGCGAGGTCCCTTTGGGCACTTGTACCGTGTAGCCGTCGATTTGTAAGGCGACGGTTTCGTCGGATTGAACCGCCGGTGTGCCGTGATCGCGTTCTTGTTTGAGGTACATGAGCATGGCGGTTTCCTTATTCAACAGACGTCGTTGGGGCGGTCAAGCCAAAATCTTCGGGGTAGTGGTTCAGGGCCGAGAGCACCGGGTAGGGGGTCATGCCGCCCATGGCGCACAAGCTGCCGTGCAGCATGGTGTCGCACAAGTCCCGCAAGAGCTTCACGGGTTGGGCTTTGTCGACGCTGCTGCGCAGGCGGTCGATGGTTTCCACGCCGCGCGTGGAGCCGATGCGGCAAGGCGTGCACTTGCCGCAACTCTCCAAGGCGCAGAAGGCCATGGCGTAGCGGGCCAGTTGGGCCATGTCGGCGCTGTCGTCGTGCACCACGATGCCGCCGTGTCCCACGACCGCGCCGATCGCGGCATAGGCCTCGTAGTCCAAGGGCACATCCCATTGGGACTCCGGCACATAGGCCCCCAAAGGCCCGCCGACTTGCACCGCTTTGATGGGGCGACCGCTGCGGCTGCCGCCGCCAAAGTCGAACAACAATTTGCGCAAGCTCAGGCCAAAGGCGCGCTCGACCAAACCGCCGTGTCGGATGTTGCCCGCAAGTTGGAAGGGCAGGGTGCCGGTGGAGCGACCCACGCCGAAGTTTTTGTAAAAGCCCGCGCCTTTGGCCAAGATCAGGGGTACGCTGGCCAAGGTGATCACGTTGTTGATCACGGTGGGTTGACCAAACAAACCTTCGATGGCGGGCAGTGGGGGCTTGGCCCGCACGATGCCGCGCTTGCCTTCGATGCTCTCGAGCATGGCGGTTTCTTCGCCACACACATACGAGCCCGCGGCTTTGCGCACCTGCAGCGCAAAGGCTCGGCCACTGTCCATGACATCGCGCCCCAAAAAGCCCGCCGATTCGCACAGCGCGATCGCTTGCACCATGGTGGCGATGGCGTGCGGGTATTCGGAGCGGATGTAGATAAAACCTTGTGTGGCCCCCACCGCCAAACCCGCGATGACCATGCCCTCGATCAGCATGAAGGGGTCACCCTCAAGGGTCATGCGGTCCGAGAAGGTGCCCGAATCGCCTTCGTCGGCGTTGCACACCACGTATTTTTGCGTGGCAGATGCACCCAAGACCGTGCGCCATTTGATGCCGGCCGGAAAGGCCGCGCCACCGCGACCCCGCAAGCCCGAGTCCAGCACGGTTTGAACCACCGCTTCGCTGGACAGCGACAGCGCTTGCTGCAAGCCTTGCCAGCCGCCGTGTGTGGCGTAGTCCTCCAGCGACAGTGGGCGGGTGATGCCCATGCGCGCAAACGTTAGGCGCTGTTGTTGGGCCAAAAACGGAATCTGCTCGGTGGGGCCCAAGCACAAGGGGTGTGCGCCCCCTTGCAGGACGTCGACGTCCAAGAGCGAGGCGACGTCTTCGGGGCTCACGGGCCCATAGGCGATTCGGCCTTGTTCGGTCTCTACTTCCAGCAAAGGCTCTAACCAAAACAGGCCACGCGAGCTGTTGCGCTGTAGGTCCACCACCAAGCCACGTGCGTCGGCCTGGACTTGTAGGGCTTGTGCCACCTCATCGGCGCCCACGGCCAAGGCTGCGGAATCACAGGGAATGAACACGCGCACGCTCATGGGGTACCTCCGGCCACGGCCAAGAGCCGTTGGAGTTTGGTCGGGTCCATCCGGGCGTGCAGGCGGTCGCCGATTTGCACCGCGGGTGAGGACGCACACAGGCCCAGGCAGTACACCGATTCCAAGGTGAAGCGCCCATCGGCACTGGTTTCGTGTTCGGCGCAACCCAGGCTGGCTTGGGCTTGGGCCATGAGCGCTTCGCCGCCACAGGCTTGGCAAGCCTCGGCCCGGCAAATTTGGACCACATGCTGACCCGGGGCCTCGGTGCGAAAGTGGTGGTAATAGCTGATGACGCCGTGCACCTCAGCGCGCGAAAGGTTCATGGCTTGGGCGATCAGGGGCACGGCCCCGGCGGGCACAAAGCCCATGTGGTCTTGGATGTCGTGCAGCAAAGGCAACAAACCACCGGCTTGTCCTTGGTGTTGCGTCAAGAGCGGCTGGAGCCAGGTCCAGTTGTTGGAGTCAGGGGCGTGGTACATGTGGAGGCGTGAGAAATCAACGGCCGGGTGGTCGCATTCGAGATGATCATAAGGTAAGCGACACCTGTTCGTAAACGGCATAAACACTGGGATTGCGGGTTTTTGTCGATAGGCCTTTGAATGACGTTTTTTGAACTTTCTGGGTCGCACTCAGCGCTGTTAGGGCCGGTTGGCTCGCGTGTATAACGGGCACCATGAACCTTGAACCCGTCCAGACCCTACACACCTTCCCGCGCGAAGTCCAAGAGATTGAAAACCAGTTCATGACCTTGTCGGACGGCACACGTCTGGCCATGAGGATGTGGTTGCCCAAAGACGCGGCATCGCGCCCAGCGCCGGCCTTGCTGGAGTATTTGCCCTACCGCAAACGCGACGGTACGGTGGTGCGAGATGCGCTGACACACCCGTATTTGGCGGGCCACGGCTATGCCTGTGTGCGGGTGGACATCCGCGGCAACGGCGACAGCGAGGGCCTGATGGACGACGAGTACACGGCCCAAGAACTCGACGATGCGGTGGAGGTCATCGCGTGGTTGTCTGCGCAGCCTTGGTGCAGCGGCAAAGTGGGCATGTTCGGCATTTCTTGGGGCGGCTTCAACGCCTTGCAGGTCGCGGCTTTGCGCCCGCCGGCCCTGGCCGCCATCGTGACGCTGTGCTCCACCGATGACCGCTACGAAGACGACATCCATTACAAGGGCGGCACGCTGTTGAACGAAAACATGGGCTGGGCCGCGACCATGCTCGCCTATTCTTCGAGACCGCCCGACCCCCTGATGGTGGGGGACCGTTGGCGCGAGATGTGGCTGTCGCGTTTGGCCCATGAGCCCTTCTTGATTCAGGAGTGGCTCAAACACCCACACCGCGACGCCTATTGGCGGCACGGCTCGGTGTGTGAAGACCCGGCCGCGATCCAAGCCGCGGTCTTGGTCGTGGGCGGTTGGAACGATGCCTATTCCAATGCGGTGCCGCGCTTGATGCAACAGCTGCACGCCCCACGCAAAGCCATCATTGGGCCCTGGGCGCACAAGTACCCGCACTTCGCCGCACCGGGACCGCGCATCGGCTTTTTGCAAGAGATGTTGCGTTGGTGGGATCAGCACCTCAAAGGCATCGAGACTGGCGTCATGGACGAGCCCGATCACCGCGTCTACATCATGGACGCTTACCCACCCGCCTCGTTTCCCGAGCACATCCCTGGGCGCTGGGTGGGGCAAACCGTCTGGGGTCAGCGCCCCATGGGCCACGAACGCTGGTACCTCAACGCCCAGGCGACTTTGGGGCCTGAGCCTGGCGTCGAGCAGGCGTTCTCGACGTGCGCCCAGCAGACCACGGGTTTTGATGGCGGTGAGTACTGCGTGATTTGGATGGGTCCAGAGTTCCCGGGTGATCAACGCGCCGACGATGCCCAATCGCTGTGTTTCGACTCGCCCGTGCTGACAGAGGCCATCGACGTGGTGGGGCAACCGATGCTCGACCTGTGCTTTTCGGTCGACCGGCCCGTGGCGCACCTTGCCGTGCGGCTCAACGACGTCTGGCCCACCGGTGAGGTCTCGCGCATCACCTACCACCTGCAAAACCTGTGCATGCGCGAGTCTCGGGAACATCCCGAGCCCCTGGTGCCGGGCCAGCGTTACCGCATGCAGATCAAGCTCGACGACATCGCTTGGCGGGTGCCGAGCGGGCACCGTTTGCGCGTGTCCATCTCGACCAGTTATTTCCCCCTCATGTGGCCCGCGCCCGAGCCGGTGACACTCACCGTGTTCACGGCCGCCTCGAGCATCGCGGTGCCCGTTCGCAGCCACCAGCCCGATGAGGTGTCGCCGCAGTGGCCGGTACCGCAGGCCGCTGCCCCGGTGGCGATGCGCGAGATCCGGCCAGGCTGGCACCGCCGCGAGACCACCGTGGACCCGGTGAATGGTGAAACCCGATTGGAGATCGTCGACGACTTTGGCGAGCAGTCGCTCTTGCCACACGGCCTGGTGGTGCACTCGGTGGGGCGGGAGGATTACCGCATTTTGCCCGACGACCCCTTGTCGGCCGTCATGCACACGCACTGGACCGAGTCCCTGAGCCGCGGCGAATGGTCCACGCGAACCGAAACCCGCGGTCGTTTGAGCGCCACCGCCACCCACTGGCGGGTGTGGGGGGAAATTCAGGCCTATGAGGGCGAGCAGCTCGTGTTCAGCCGGCAGTTTGAAGAAGAGATCGAGCGACGCTTGCAGTAGCGACGGCGTGTGGGTCAGTGGGAAGCCGTCGGCGTGGGCGTTCGTCGCCACGCTGACCAAGCCAAGTTGGCCAGCACAGCGGCCACGATCACAGCGCCCCCCATCAGGCTGTCGCGCGCGACCGTCTCGCCAAACAGCCCAAAGGCCCACAAAGGCGCCAAGGGAATTTCGACCATGCAAATGAGCGAAGCCAACACGGTGGGGACGCGGCGCACACCGAGCAAAAAGCAGCCAAAGCCCACGCCGATGTTCAAGAAGCCATACAGCCAAAGCCAAGCCAAGTCTTGACCGCTGGTGCCCAAGAAGTGGGCGAAGGGCAGCACCATGAGCGCGGCCATGAAGGCGCCGCTGTAAGTGATCTTGACCATGTCGACCTGGGGGAAGCGCTTGGCGCCCACCGTCTCCAAGGCAAACATCACCACGGCCATAAAACTCAGCAAGGAACCCAGGGCGTTGTGCAGGGATGTTTGGCCTTGAAAAATCAGCACCACGCCCAGCGCCACACCGATGGCACACACCACGTCGACCCGCGCAATGCCGGTCTTGAGCAGCCAAGCCGACAGCACCACGGTGATGATGGGGAATGCGCCGTAGATGAAGGTGACGTCGGCGACCGACGCAAAGTAGAAGGCCGATACAAAGCTGATCATCGCCACGGCGGTCAAGAGCGAAAATCCCCATTCAACGCCTGTCAAGCGCCAGAAGGCGCCACGAAGGGGGCGTCGGTCCAGCAGCAGGGACAACACCAGCACGGTGAGCCCGCCCAAGAACGAGCGCCAGAACAAGGTCGTGGCCATGTCCGTGCTCACCAGACGCGGAAACAAGCCCGCGGTGCTCCACGACAGAGCCGCCAACAAGAGCAGTAACACGCCCAACCAAAAGCTGTTGCGTGGGCTCATGACGGCTGACCCGATGCGCGCGCGCGCCGCTCCCGGTCACGAAGCTCGGTGGGCCTGCCCAATTGCGGGTGCAATTGCGCGGCGATCAGCCAGCCCGCCAGCAGGCACACGCCTCCCATGGCAAACACCCCCGCCACGTTGGTGAACTGAAGCACCAGCCAAGCCAAGGCGGGCGACACGATGCCCGAAAAATCGCGAAAGCTGGAGTAGACCGCCGACATTTCGGTGCGCTCGGAGGGCTTGACCGCCATCATGAACGGCAGGCCAGCGCAAACATCCAAGGAGACCAAACACAGGGCGCCGATCAAGAGGCACAGGACGGTCAGCCAAGGCCAAGAGGACAGGGCTGCCGAGAGCAAGAAGCAGCCGGCACCCAACAAAAAGGCCCAACGCAGCGATCGACGCAAGGCGTGGCGCTGCGTCCAGCGCAACACCAACGGTGACAAAAACAGGCCCGCATTGGCCGCTGAGGTGGCCCAGCCGCCGACCTGCTCACCCAGTCCGTTTTGCACCGCAAAAATGCCCACATAGACGAAGTAAACCCACCAACCGCACGAGCGCAAGAGCGCGAAACTCCAACCCGCCACCAAACGGGGTTGAGAGAAAAAGCGGCGCAAGATCACCCAAGGTTGGCGCGATAGGGGTCGCTGCTTGATCGACACGTGAACGCGCGCATCGGACAGCGGCATCGCACGGATCAGGTAGAGCATGGTCAAGGCACCCAAACCCAGCAACACAAAAGGCGCCCCATGCCAGAGTTGCAAAGACCACACGCCCAACAAAGGACCCAAGGTCCATCCCCAACCGCCATAAAACATGCGCTGCGACTCCAGGCGTCCGTAGTCGGCTTTGTCCACATGGTCCAGCACATAAGCGTTGAAACACACGAAGCTTGAAGCCGCCGCGATGGAGTGCAGCAACAAGGCCGCGGTGGTCCAAGCCCCACCCAAAAAGCCCAAACAGGCCTCGATCAGGTACAGCGTCACCGACAGCAAGTAGACCCGACGCCGGCGCAGCACCCGACCCAACAAAGGCACCAGCAAGGCTGTGAGGAGGGAGAGCACGCCCACCGACAAATACCACTGCGACACCAAGGCGGCGTCGCCCCAAGCGCGGTACATCAACAAGGGGAACGCCGCCAACACCGAGCCCCTGACCACGGCCTCGACGCCCGCCAGGCGAGCAAAGCCATGGACGTCGGCGGCCACCGGCCAGGGCCAAAGTCCAATTGATGATGGGGTTGAGGGGCTCATGGGCTTAGGCCGATGGGGGCAAGACGACCCAACTGCCGACGTGCCTGCGCTGTGCAAACACCTCTTGGGCTTGGGCCATGTCTTGGAGATCAAAGGTGCCCGCCAGCAATGGCCGCAGGCGGCCCGCTTCGATGTGTTGCACGATGGTTTGCGCGTCGGCCGCGGTGCCCATGGTCACGCCCAAGAGGCTGAGCTGTTTGAGGTAGAGCTGGCGCCAATCGACGCTCACCACCGCACCGGCCACCGCGCCCGCGGTGACGTAGCGCCCACCGACCCGCAAGAGGTCCAGGCACGAGGCGACCTGCTCGCCGCCCACGATGTCGGCCACCACATCGAAGGCTGTTGGCACCCCCAGGTTTTGCAGCCTGGCTTTGGGGTGACCGTCTTCTCGAGCCAACACGGTGGCCACGCCCAGCGCCTGGATCGCACCCACTTTGGCGCGGCTGCTCAGCGCCACCACCTCGGCGCCGCGCAACAGGGCCAACTGCACCAAGGCCGAGCCCACACCACCTGAAGCCCCGGTGATGAAGATGCGTTCCCCGGCGCGCAGGCCCGCGCGGCGCAGCATGTGCTCGGCGGTCATGTACGGCGTCATGAAGGTGGCCAACTCGGCGTCGCTGTAGGCGCTGCGGATGGGCAGGGCGTTGGCGCTGGGCACACAGAGGTACTGGGCAAACCCGCCATCGCGCTCACTGCCCACCACCTGCAAGCCCTGAAGGCCGTCGTGGTCGCCCGCGTACAGGCAAGGGTTGACCACCACGCGTTGGCCGATTCGGGCGGGGTCGCCAGCCTCAGCCACGGCGACGATGTGCCCCACCGCATCCAAGCCTTGGATGCGAGGGAAGTGAAAGGCTTGGCCCATCCAAGCGGCCTCGTATCCGTGGCCGTAGGCGCCTTCTCGTGTCCAGAGGTCGGTGTTGTTGACGCCGCAGGCGCCCACGCGGATCAGCACCTCACCGGCTTGCGGCACCGGCAACGGGACCTCTTCTGTCCAGCGCAAACGATCCAGGCCACCGTAGCCCGTGAGGTGAACCGCCTGCATCCGGCTGGGCAGGCGGTCGTTGTTTGTAGGCTCGTCAGTGGGCCGCATCGGCACTGGTACGCAACATACCGCGGTAAATTTCATCGTCGCCCACAACGCCCACGAAGCGCTGCCCATCGCACAGGATCACTGGGCGGCCCGTGGCGTGACGGATGGCGATGATCCGCTCCATCACCAACTGGGGGTGGGCCACGACCATGGTGCGGCCCGACTGGCCCACCTCGGTGAGGTTGAGGTCGTCCGAATACCGCACCAAGTGGGCGGGGGTGTGTTCGATCTGGGCCTGCAGCGGTCGGCTGTCGGCGTCCAGTGTCAGCAGGTGGTGCCCGGTCCAATCCAGTTGCAGGTTTTCCCCTTGGCGCGCCAGCTGCGCCGCCGGCGTCATCAGCGAGGCCCCGCGCAACACCTTGATCGGGTTCATGTGCGCCACAAATTCACGCACATAGGCGTTGTTGGGTTTGAGCACGATTTGCTCGGGTTCGCCATACTGCACGATGCGCCCGCTGTCCATGATGGTGATGTGGTTGCCCAACTTGATGGCTTCATCCAAGTCGTGGCTCACAAACACGATGGTTTTCTTGAGGGTTTTTTGCAGCTGCAGCAGCTCTTGCTGCAGGTGTTCTCGGATCAGGGGGTCCAAGGCGGAAAAGGGCTCGTCCATCAACAAAATGTCGGCGTCGGTGGCGAACGCACGCGCCAAGCCCACGCGTTGCTGCATGCCGCCGGAGAGCTCGTGCGCGTATTTGTTGGCCCATTTGCCCAAGCCCACCAGCTCCAGCTTCTCGGCCACCACGCGTTCGCGCTCGGCCTTGCCCGTGCCGCGCAACTCCAAGCCGAGCCCGACGTTTTCCGCCACGGTTCGCCAAGGCAACAAGGCGAACTGCTGAAACACCATGGCCACGCGCGAGGTGCGCAGCCGTCGCAGGGTCTGTTCGTTGCAGGTGCTCAGGTCGACTTGTCCACCCGAGCCTTGGTCGTCCCGAATCAGGACTTGGCCACGGGTGGCTTTGTTCAAGCCGTTCAAACAGCGAAGCAGGGTGGACTTGCCCGAGCCGGACAAGCCCATGAGCACGGAAATCTCGCCTTCGGCGATCGTCAGGCTGCAATCGGCAGCACCCAAGATGGCACCGGTCGCGTCCAAAATGTCTTGGCGGGTTTTACCCGCATCGAGCATGGCCAGGGCTTGTGCTTGTTGACGGCCAAAGACAATGTCAACGTGCTTGAATTCACAGATGGAAGAGGGGTTCATTTCGGCGGCGTTTGCCCAGGAGCGGGGCGTTGTTTGCAAAGCCGATCCAAGACGATGGCGACGATCACGATGGCCAAGCCGGCCTCAAAACCGTCGGCGATGTTCACGGTGTTGAGGGCACGCACCACGGGTTTGCCCAAACCGTCGGCACCCACCAAGGCGGCGATCACCACCATCGACAGGCTCAGCATGATGCACTGGGTGACACCCGCCATGATGGTGGGCAGCGCATAAGGCAACTCCACTTTCCACAGCAGCTGCGTGCGGGTGGCGCCAAACGACTCACCCGCCTCAATCAAGGTTTTGGGTACGGAGGCAATACCCAGCGTGGTGAGGCGGATGGGCGCGGGCAGCGCAAAAATCACGGTCGATATCAAGCCGGGCACCACGCCCAAGCCAAACAAGATCAGCGTGGGGATCAGGTAAACGAAGGTGGGGATGGTTTGCATCAGGTCCAGCAAGGGACGCAGCGCTGCCTCCAGCCAAGGGCGGTGCGCCGCGGCTATGCCGATGGGGATGCCCACCAACAGGCAAACCAAGGTGGCGCAGATCACCAGAGACAGCGTCTCCATGCTGGCCTGCCAGTAACCCAGGTTCACCACCAGCAACAGGGCCAAGACCACAAAAGCCACCAGCTTGACCGAGCGCTGAAGGAAGTAAGCCAGCCCAGCGATCAGCGCGATCAAAACCAAGGGCGGCACCCACAACAGCCCGTTGGTCAGGCTGGTGATGGAGGCCCCCAAACCCACAGATATCAGATCGAAGAACCCAGCCGCGTTGGCGGTGAGCGATTCCACAAAAATGGCGATGTGCTCACCGAGTGGTAGCTTGTTGTCCGCTACCCAAGCCAAATCCAGCATAAAAATTACTTCGTGAATTTGGCCACATCGGGCATCTTGCCGTCAAAGGTTTTGACGCCGTTGAGCCAGGCACCCCAGACCGATGGGTTGGCCTTGATCCAGGCTTTGGCAGCAGCTTCGGGCTTTTGCTTTTTGTCCAAGATGGCCGACATGATGGCGTTTTCCATGTCCAAGTTGAACTTGGTGTTCTTGAGCAGCGTGCCCACGTTGGCGCACTCTGTCGTGTAACCCTTGCGGACATTGGTGAAGACCGTGGCACCGCCGTAATTGGGGCCAAAGAAGTCGTCACCGCCGCTGAGGTAGGTCATTTTGATCTTGCTGTTCATGGGGTGTGGCGCCCAGCCCAAAAAGACGATCCATTCCTTTTTCGCGCCTGCTCGCACCACCTGCGACACCATGCCCGCTTCGCTCGATTCGACCAGTTTGAAGCCTTTGAGATCAAAGGCGTTTTTCTTGATCATGTCCAAAATCAGGCGGTTGCCATCGTTGCCGGGCTCGATACCGTAAATGCTTTTCTTGAACTTGTCGGCATTTTTGGCGATGTCCGCGAAGCTCTTGACGCCAGCCTCAGCCACGTAGTTGGGCACGGCCAAAGTGTACTTGGCACCTTCCAAGTTGGCGGTGACGGTTTCAACCGAGCCGTCGGCAGCGTAAGGTTTGATGTCGCCTTCCATCGAAGGCATCCAGTTGCCCAAGAACACGTCGATGCGCTTGCTCTTCATGCTGCTGTAGGTGACGGGCACCGACAAAACCTGTGTGGTCGGTTTGTAGCCCAAGCCCTTGAGGATTTCGGACACCACGGCCGTGGTGGCGGTGATGTCGGTCCAGCCCACATCGGCAAAACGCACCGTCTGGCAACTCTGGGGTTCAGCCGCCAAAGCGGGCGATGACAGCAAGACCGCCGAAAAACCCAAGGACAGTGCGGTCAGGTGAAAAGAGAAGCGAGGGGTGGTCTGCATGAAAACTCCTGGTGAAATGACGAAGAAACCAACAAAAAAGTATGCCAGTGTAGAGCCAAAAATGATGCGCCGGTCTGCCCCGAAGCGGCACCCCTGAAAAACCCTGCTTTGCTTTTGCAAATGTTCCTGAAGCGACGTTTTGTTTCATGGAATCGCCAGCGCGCTTGCCAAGGCGCGGGCGCTGTTCAACCATGGCGACGAACACCACATCGTTCTGAATGCGTTTTTCACAAAAAAAGGTTTCGCTATGCAGCAAAAAGTCATCATCACTTGTGCGGTCACCGGGGCGGGCGATACGGTGGGCCGTCACCCGGCGATCCCTGTCACCCCGCGCCAAATTGCCGATGCCGCCATCGAGGCGGCGCGCGCGGGCGCCACCGTGGTTCACTGCCACGTGCGCGACCCGCAAACGGGCAAAGGCAGCCGCGACCCCGCGCTGTACCGTGAGTTGATGGAACACATCAAGTCGTCCGGGGTGGACGTGATCGTGAACCTGACGGCGGGCATGGGCGGGGACTTAGAAATTGGGCCGGGCGAGTCGCCCATGCAATTCGGCGCCAGCACCGACTTGGTCGGGCCGCTCACCCGATTGGTGCACGTGCAAGAACTGCTGCCCGACATTTGCACGCTCGATTGCGGCACCTTGAACTTTGGCGACGGCGACACGATTTATGTTTCCACGCCGGCGGCCCTGCGCGCAGGAGCCAAACGCATCACCGAGCTGGGCGTGAAGGCCGAGCTGGAAATTTTTGATACTGGGCACCTGTGGTTCAGCAAACAGATGGTGGCCGAGGGCTTGCTCAAGGACCCCTTGTACCAACTCTGCTTGGGCATCCCTTGGGGTGCGCCGGCCGACACCACGACCATGAAGGCGATGGTCGACAACCTGCCGCCCGGCGTGACTTGGGCGGCGTTTGGCATTGGCCGCTTGCAGATGCCGATGGCCGCCCAGGCCATGCTGCTCGGCGGCCATGTGCGGGTGGGTCTAGAAGACAACCTCTGGCTGGACAAAGGCGTGCCGGCCAGCAACGGCTCGCTCGTGGAGCGCGTGATCCAACTCATGAAATGCATGGGCGCTCAGCCCATGACGCCGGCCGAGGGCCGACTCAAAATGGGTCTCAAGCCACGGGCCTGAGCCACACACAGCGATCACACGGACCTCAACATGACCTTCAAGACCGACATCAAAACGTTCGCCGCGCTGGGCACCGGCGTCATTGGCAGTGGCTGGATCGCGCGAGCGCTCGCCCACGGCTGGGACGTGGTGGCCTGGGACCCCGCACCCGACGCCGAGGCGCAATTGCGCGCGCGCATCCACAAGTGCTGGCCCGCGCTGGTGAAAAATGGTTTGGCCGCGGGCGCCTCAATCGATCGGCTGCGCTTTGTCGACACCGTCGAGGCCTGCGTGAGCGGGGCCGACTTCATCCAAGAAAGCGCCCCCGAGGTGCTGTCCATGAAGTTGGCACTGCACGCGCGCATCAGCGCGGCAGCACCTGCGGACGTGGTCATCGCGTCCTCCACCTCGGGCCTCTTGCCCACCGACTTTTACGCCCAAGCACAGCACCCCGAGCGCTGCGTGGTGGGCCACCCCTTCAACCCGGTGTATTTGTTGCCGCTGGTTGAGGTGGTGGGCGGCGAGCGCACCTCGCCCTTGGCCAAAGAAGCCGCCATGGCGGTGTACCGCCGCTTGGGCATGAAGCCGCTGCACGTGCGCCAAGAAGTCCCCGGCTTCATCGCCGATCGCCTGCTCGAAGCTTTGTGGCGGGAGTCTTTGCATTTGGTCAACGACGGCGTGGCCACCACCGGAGAGATCGACGACGCCATCCGCTACGGCGCGGGTCTGCGCTGGTCGTTCATGGGCAGCTTCCTCACCTACACGCTGGCTGGTGGCGATGCCGGCATGCGGCATTTCATGGGCCAGTTCGGTCCGGCCTTGAAGCTGCCTTGGACGCACCTGGTCGCGCCCGAGCTCACCGACGGGCTGATCGACGCCGTGGTGGACGGCACCTCTCAACAATTGGGTACCCACAGCATCGCCGACCTGGAGCGTTACCGAGACGACTGCCTGATGGCGGTGCAGGCCGCGGTGCGGGCCACCAAAATCCAACACGGCATCGCACTCGATGAGTGAGGCCGTGACCGAGCCGTTGGTGACTTGGCGCGGCACCGTGTCGCCCGATTGGGTGGACTACAACGGCCATTTGCGTGATGCCTATTACGGTTTGATCTTCAGCTTCGCCACCGACGCGTGGATGGACCAGATCGGCCTGGACGAGTCAGGCCGCGCTGAAACGGGACATACGATCTACACGCTGGAGTCGCACCAGAACTTCTTGCTCGAGGTTGCCGTTGACACCGCCGTTGAAGTGCACACCCAGGTCTTGGGCGCGGATCACAAGCGCGTGCAGCTGTTCCACACCCTGCTCCGGTCGGACAACGCCGCCGTCCTGGCCACGACCGAGCTGATGCTGTGCAACATCGACACCACGGGGCCACGCTCCGCCGCCTTCGCACCCAGCGTGGCAGCGCTTTTGCAGCCGATGGTGCAAGCCCACGGCCATTGGCCCCGTCCACCGCAGGTCGGGCGCTCGATCGCTTTGCCTACCGCAACACCATGAACACACCCAACACCCCCCACGGCCTGCGCACCCCGCTCGAAGGCACGCCCGCTCAACCTTGGGACCCCTTGGCCCCCATCGACGCGCCCCTGTGCTTGCACCAACCCACGGTTTTGGCCGATTGGGTCGACTACAACGGGCACATGAGCGAGTCGTGTTTTTTGCTCGTCTTTGGCGACCACACCGACGCCTTCTTTCGCCTCATCGGTGTGGACGAGGCCTACCGCCAAGGGAGCGGGCATTCTTTCTACACGGTGCAAACCATGATCCACCACGTGCGCGAAGCCACGCTGGGCGACCCCTTGCACCTGAGCCTGCAGCTGCTCGACGCCGACGATCGGCGCCTTCACATCTTCCATGCCATGACCCACGGCCACAGCGGTGAGCTCTTGGCCACGGGTGAGCAGCTGCTCACCCACGTCGACATGGCCCAAGGCCGCTCCAGCCCCATGCTGCCCGAGGTGAGCCGACGGGTGCGCGCCATCTTGGCCGCGCATGCGGGCTTGCCCAAACCCGCCAAGGCCGGTGCTGCCATCGGCATTCGCCGCGCAACCTGACAGGACCCGACCATGAATTTCGAACTCACCCACGAACAAAGCCTGCTGGTCGACACCGTGCGCGCCTTTGTTGAAAACGAGCTTTACCCCCACGAAGACGCCGTGGATCGGCTCGACGAGATCTCGCCTGAGCTGGCCCGCGAGATCCAAGCCAAGGCTTTGGAGATCGGCCTGTACGCGGCGAACATGCCCGAAGCACTGGGTGGCGGTGGGCTGGATAATTTCGGCGTCACCTTGATGGAGCGCGAGCTGGGCCGCGCGTCTTACGGCTTGCAAATGTTGGTGGCTCGGCCCAGCAACATTTTGCGAGCCTGCACCGGATCGCAGGTGGAGGAGTACCTCTTGCCCACCATCCGTGGCGAGCGCCACGACTGTTTGGCGATGACCGAGCCCAACGCGGGTTCGGACGTGCGCGGCATGCAAACGCGTGCCGTGCGCGACGGTGGTGACTATGTGATCAACGGCAGCAAACACTTCATCAGCCACGCCGACGTGGCCGACTACGTGGTCTTGTTCGCCGCCACCGATGTGGAGCAGACCAAGGCCGGACCCAAGAAAAAAATCACCGGATTTTTGGTCGACATGGACCAGCCCGGTGTGACGCGGCGGCGCGGCCCCTCGTGTGTCTCGCACCGGGGCTACCACCAGTGCGAGTTGTACTTCGACAACTGCCGCGTGCCGGTCGCCCACCGTTTGGGTGAAGAGGGCCAAGGCTTTGACTTGATGGGCGAGTGGCTCGGCGCCACCCGCTTGACCGTGGCCGCGACCAGCGTGGGCCGCGGGCGGCGCGTGTTGGAGATGGCCGCCCAATGGGCGGCCACGCGCCAGCAGTTTGGCCAAGCCATCGGTCGTTTTCAGGGCACGGGCTTCAAGCTCGCCGACATGGCCACCGAGCTGGAGGCCGCGGAATTGCTGACTTTGCAGGCGGCTTGGAAGTGCGACCAGCAGCGCATGACCGACAGCGATGCGGCCATGGCCAAGTTGTTTGCTACTGAGGCTTTGGGTCGCATCACCGACCAGGCCTTGCAGATTTTTGGGGGCATGGGCTTGATGTCCTCCTTGCCGATCGAGCGCTTTTGGCGCGACGCCCGCGTCGAACGCATCTGGGACGGCACCAGCGAAATCCAGCGGCACATCATCTCGCGCGCCATGCTGCGCGAGCTGGGCGCTTAAGCCTTCAGCACACTTCAGGAGCACCCAGTTTTGAACCCCTGTGTCCACACCCAAGTGCGCGACGGCGTGCTGACCATCCGATTGGATCGGCCCAAGGCCAACGCCATCGATGTGGCCACCAGCCAAGCGCTGTTTGAAGCGTTTGATCGTTTGCACAAGGACCCGGCGCTGCGCGTGGGCATCATCACCGGCACGGGGCGTTTTTTCAGCGCGGGCTGGGACCTGCACGCCGCCACCGAAGGCGAGGCCATCAACGCCGATCACGGCCCCGGCGGCTTCGCGGGCTTGACGGAGTTTTTTGGCTTGTCCAAGCCGGTGATCGCCGCGGTCAACGGATTGGCCATCGGCGGGGGCTTTGAGCTGGCGCTGGCGGCCGACCTGATCGTGGCCAGCGAACAGGCCGAGTTTGCTTTGCCTGAGGTCTTGTTGGGCATGATCCCGGATGCGGGCGGCGTGCTGCGCCTGCCGCGCCGCTTGCCGCGCGCCGTGGCCAGCGAGATGCTGATGACCGGGCGGCGCATGGGGGCCGAAGAGGCGGCGCGTTGGGGCTTGGTCAACCAAGTGGTGCCAGCTGAGGGTTTGCTGGAGGCCGCCCACGCCTGCGCTCTGCGCATCGCCCAAGGTGCGCCCTTGGCCTTGGCGGCGATCAAGGAGGTTTTGCGCGAGACCGAAACCCAAGACCTCACCAGCGCTTACCAAACCCTGCGCAGCCCAGGTCTCAAGGCCTATCCGGCCATGCTGCGTTCAGAGGACGCGCTCGAGGGGCCACTGGCCTTTTCGCAAAAACGCCCCCCGGCCTGGAAGGCTCGTTAAGCCGCCCCTGGGGCCCGATCGTTTCAGGGCTTGGGAAAACGCGCGCGGCGCTCGAGGTCGTCGAGGTCGATGTGGTTGCGCATGTACTGCTGGCTCGCGTCCACCCACGGTTGGTGGTCCCAGGAGGTCAGGCGCCCTTTGGTGAGTGCGCTGTACACGAGCCGACGGCGGCGCTGGCTGTTGAGCACCGACTGGTGCAACTCGGGTAGGTTCCAGCGTTGCCGCGTTTCGCTCAAGAAGGCTTGCACGGTGGCGGCGTGGGTGGGGTCTTCGGCCAAGTTGTGGCGCTCCTGCGGGTCTTGCGGCAGGTGGTAGAGCATGCACACGTCGTCTTGCGAGTAGATGAATTTCCAAGGGCCGCGGCGGATCATCACCAAGGGCGTTTTGCTGCCCTCGGCCATGTACTCGCCAAACACCTCGTCCAAGCCCGCTTGGCCTTGGAGTTGCGGCACGAGTGAGTGGCCGTCCATGGGCAGGCGCGTGTCGATCTGGGCACCGGCCATGTCCACGAAGGTGGGCAACAAGTCCAGGGTCGAGACGTGCTGGCTCACACGGCCGCTGGCGAAGCGGGCGGGGGCGTGCACGATCAAGGGCACGCGGGCCGCCATTTCAAACCAGTGCATCTTGTACCAAAGGCCCCGATCGCCCAGCATGTCGCCGTGGTCGCCCGAGAACACGATGATGGTGTCGTCGGCCAGCTCGCATTCCCGCAAGGTCTTGAGCAGCTCGCCGATCTTGGCGTCCACATAACTGCACGAACCGAAGTAGGCGCGTCGCGCGCGGCGAATGGCCTCATCGCTCAGCGGTTTGTCCCACAGGTCGATCACCTTGAGCAGGCGCTTCGAATGCGCGTCTTGCTCGGCTTGCGCCAAGGTGTGCTGCGGCATGGGGATGTCTTCGTCCCGGTACAGGTCGTAAAACTCGGCGGGGATGGTGTAGGGGTCGTGCGGGTGCGTCATCGAGACCGTCAAGCAAAACGGCTCATCGGGGTGGTTGCGCACGTGGTCGTACAGGTACTGGCGCGCCCGGAAGATGGTTTCTTCGTCGTGGTCGAGCTGGTTGGTGCGAACGCTCGGACCGGCTTGCAAGACCGAGGACATGTTGTGGTACCAGCTCGGGCGTACCTCGAGCTCGTCCCAGTTGACCGCCCAGCCGTAGTCTGCAGGGTAAATGTCGCTGGTCATGCGCTCTTCGTAGCCATGCAGCTGATCGGGCCCGCAGAAATGCATCTTGCCCGACAGCGCCGTGCGGTAACCCAAGTTGCGCAAGTAGTGGGCGTAGGTGGGCACGTCGGCGGCGAAGTCGGCCGCGTTGTCGTAACCCTCGATGCGCGAAGGCAGCTGGCCACTGACCAAGCTGAAACGCGAGGGGGCACACAAGGGGCTGGGGCAATAAGCCGACTCAAACACCACACCGGCTTGAGCCAAGCGGCTCAAATGGGGCATGTGCACCACCGACTCGGCGTTGTACATGGGCAGGATCGGGGCGGCCATTTGGTCCGCCATGATGAACAGGATGTGGGGGCGTTTGGCGGTCATGCACAGAGCCGGTGTGGGGTTCAGTGCGTGGTGCTGGGCTCTTGCAGCACCGCGGGATCAAAGGCTTTGCGGGAAAACACCTCGCGCAGCATCGGCTCGAAGTAACTCAAAGGCTTGGTCGGGTATGTGGGATCGAACGCGGCTTGGTCGTAGCGTTCGCAAAAACGCACGCAGCTCTCAAACCACGGGTGGTCTTTGTGCTGGAGGTAGCCATTGGGGTCCATGTCGTAGTGGTGGGCGTAGTAACGCATCTGGAACAGGCCGTGCATTTCGATCACCCACGTGACTTCGGCGCGCACGTAGGGCCGCAAAATGGCCGCGGCCATTTGGCTGTGGTTTTCGGGGCTGAGATCGTCGCCGATGTCGTGCACCAGTGCGGCCACGATGGTGTCGACGTCGCAGCCATCGGCCTCGGCGCGGGTCGCGGTCTGAAGGGAGTGTTCCAGTCGGCTCACTTGGTAACCCTGTAGCGACTGTCCAAGCGCCTGCAAGCCCTGCATCAAGCGATCGGGCAGCGATTGGATGTACTGGTGTTCGAGTTCACGAAGGTGGGCGTACTCTTCGCGCGTGCCGTCTTTCATTTGGGTGAAGGACACGGCGGTCTGGGCGGTGGGGGTGTGGCTCATGGTGGTTTTTTTCTGGGGTGCAGGATGGGCTTGGCGGTCAATTGAAGCGTTTGCTCAGAACGCGGTAGAGGCTGCGCGGACCATCGCGGTCGATGTAGCAGCCTTGTAGCTGGCGAAAGCCCTCGCTGGGGTCAAAGCTGGTGCGGCCGTGCAAAACGCGGTTGTTGTCGAACATCATCAACTGACCCGGCTCGAGCTTGAAGCGCAGTTCGTAAGTGGGGTCGTCAAACAACTGCCCGAGGCGCTGGCGTGCGCGGTGGTAGGCCCGGGTGTCGGCGTCGGACATGATGGGCAGATCGTCCAATCGGGGGCTGTAATGCACGCCCGCCATCTGACCGCTGCCATCGAGTTCGATCATGGGGCAGACCTGAACCAAGTGCGTGTCGGCGTCTTGAAATTCGAAGCGGACCGGTACGCGCGTCAAGAGCTCAAAACCCGCGGGGTCTTCTTGGCGCAGCTGGCCTGCCGCCGCCAAGCTGTCGGCCAAGGTGGACAGCCCACCCGATGTTTCGTTTTGCAGGCATTGCAAAAGCTGGATGCCTGGCACGGGTGTGCGGTAGGGGTTGTCGGTGTGTGGGCCAATGGCGACCGGGCGGTAGGCCAAGTCGTTGCTGTCGGGTCGTGAGTAGACCTCGAAAAAGGCGCCAAAGTTGGTGGTTCGTACGTGCCCAAAGCGCCGGGCGACGTCCAAAATGCCATCCTTTCGGATGGGGGTGTCGTGGACCAACACAAAACCCAATTCAATGAAATCGGTCACGGCCGACAGCAACACCCGGTCGTCGCGCATCAACTCTGGCCAGCTGTAGGGGTGATGGGCCACGTCGCTGCGCCAGGATCGGGTGGCGGGTGTGCCTTCATCGAAGCGGGTGCTGGCCAGCAAGTCGGCGGGATCGTAGGGGCCGGCAAAACCATCGCTGAAACCCAAATGCAAGCAGCGTTGGCCTTGGGTGTCGCTGCTCCATTCGGCTTGGGTCAAGATGAGATCGGTATCGAACGCGTGGGGGTTGACCAAGCGTTGTCCTGTCACAGCGTCGCGTTGCTGGGGGTCTTTGCTGCGTTCGCGCAGCCACAAGGCAGGCAGTTCGGTGGCTTCATTGGCGTGGTGCCACAGGACGCGCGGTGGGGTGCCGGCTGCGATGCTCAAATGCTCCATGGTGCTCAGTCTCCTTCGGTGTTGGGGAAGCACCTCAGCATAGCGTGGCCTAACTCACGGCACAAGCTGGGGCCTTCCCCAAGTGGGGTGAATCAACGTTGGCGCGTTTCGAATTCGGGGTGGACAAAGTAAGGCGCGGTGGAGGGCGCCAAAGGCTCGCGCCCGCGAATGGCGTCGGCGATTTTTTCGGCCATCATGATGGTGGGCACGTTCAGGTTGCCACTGACCACCGAGGGCATGATGGAGGCGTCCACCACGCGCAGGTTCTGCACGCCGTGCACGCGACCTTGGCCGTCGACCACCGCCATGTCGTCCTTGCCCATGCGGCAGCTGCAGGACGGGTGGTAAGCTGTTTCGGCCTGTGCGCGGATGTGGGCGTCTATCTCGGCGTCGGTTTGCACGGCTGGGCCGGGCGAGAGTTCTTCGCCGCGGAAGCGGTCAAACGCCGGTTGCGCAAACACCTCGCGCGTGAGTCGGATGGCGGCCCGAAACTCCTTGCGGTCTTGTTCGGTGCTGAGGTAGTTGAAGACGATGCGCGGCGCCTCGGTGGCTTTGTTGCTGCGGATGCGCACGTGGCCGCGGCTGGTGGGTCGCATGGGACCGACGTGGGCTTGAAAGCCGTGGCCCGTTGAGGGCGAGTTGCCGTCGTAGCGCACCGCCATGGGCAAGAAATGGTATTGCAGGTCGGGCTGTTGAACGCCCGGCTCGCTGCGGATGAAACCACCCGATTCAAAATGGTTGGTGGCCCCCAAGCCGGTTTGAAACAGCAACCACTCCAAGCCAATTTTGGCCTTGACCCAGGGGTTGACCGCCGAGTACAGCGTGATGGGTTCTTTGCAGGTGTATTGCACATAGGTTTCGAGGTGGTCTTGGAGGTTCTCGCCCACGCCTTTGCGTGCGGCCACGACCGGAATGTCCAGCGGATCGAGCAACGCGGGGTCGCCCACGCCGGAGAGTTGCAGCAACTGGGGCGAGTTGATGGCGCCGCCACACAAAATCACCTCACGCGTGGCGCGCATCTGCATGCGAACCCCGTGGTGCACCACCTCAACACCGACCGCACGCGGCGAGTCCGTGCCTTCAAACAGCACGCGGGTGGTCAGGGCGCTGGTGCGCAAAAACACATTCGGGCGTTGCATGGCGGGGCGCAGGTAGGCCATCGCGGTGCTCCAGCGCCGGCCCTTGTGAACCGTCATGTCCATCGGGCCAAAGCCTTCTTGGCGGTAACCGTTCATGTCCTCGGTGCGGGTGTAGCCGGCTTGCTCACCGGCCTGGATGAAGGCTTCGTAGAGCGGGTTCTTGCAAGCCCCGGTGCTCACGTGCAGCGGGCCGCTGTCGCCGCGGTAGTCGTCGCCTCCTTTGGCCCGCGTTTCGGCTTTGCGAAAGTAGGGCAGGCAATGCGCGTAGCTCCAGTCGGGCAAGTCGTGGCGGCGCGCCCAGCCCTCGTAATCCAGCGCGTGACCGCGGATGTAGACCATGCCGTTGATCGAAGAAGAGCCGCCAATCACCTTGCCACGCGGACAGTGGATGCGCCGGTTGTCCATGAAGGGCTCGGGCTCGGACTCGTACAACCAAGCGTAGCGCGGGTTGGCCATGGGGTAGGCAAAGCCCGAGGGCATGTGGATGAACAGGTTGTGGTCCATTGAGCCCGCTTCCAGCACGAGCACACGCACGTTGGCGTCCTCGCTCAAGCGGTTGGCCAGCACGCTGCCGGCCGAGCCGGCGCCCACGATGATGTAGTCGTATGTTGGATTGCTCATGTGTCTTGTGCTCTTTTAAATGCCTCAGCGGTAGCCGCAAGCGACCTCGCCCATCTCAACATACACCGTCTTGAGTTGGGTGTAGTGTTCCATCGCCACCAAGCTGTTTTCGTGGCCGATGCCCGACTCCTTGGCGCCCCCAAAGGGCATCTCCACGGGTGTGATGTTGTAGTTGTTGATCCAGCAAATGCCGGCCTGCAGCCGAGCGGCCACCCGATGGCCGCGCGTGAGGTCGCGCGTGAACACCCCTGCGGCCAATCCAAAGCGGGTTGCGTTGGCGCGTTGCACCGCTTCGTCTTCGTGCTCGAAGGTCAGCAGCGTGAGCACCGGGCCGAAGATCTCTTCCTGCACGATGCACAGGTCGTCGCTGGGGGCTGAAAAAATGGTGGGTTGAACAAAATAACCGCCCTCAAGGCCGGGCACTTGGGCGACCTGTCCGCCACACACCAGTTGAGCGCCCGCGGCCACACCGGCCTGAATCAAGCCCATGACCTTGTCGCGGTGCGCCGCGCTGATGAGCGCGCCCACTTCGGTTTGTGGGTCCATCGGGTCGCCCACGCGCAGCTGTTCGGTGCGCGCTTTGAGGCGGGCCAAAAAGCGCTCCGCGATCGAGCGGTGAACCAAGACCCGCGTGCAGTTGGTGCACACCTCGCCTTGAGTATAGAAGTTGCCCATCATGGCCGCCGCCACGGCTTGCTCCAAGTCGGCGTCTTCGAACACGATCAAGGCCGATTTGCCGCCGAGCTCCATGGTCACGCGTTTGAGTGTGTCGGCCGCGGTGTGCATCACCCGCTTGCCCGTGGGCACCGAGCCGGTGATCGACACCTTGGCCACGCCCGGGTGCGAGGCCAGAGCAGCCCCCGTGGCCCCGGCCCCTTGCACGACGTTGAATACACCGGGCGGCAGGCCCGCCTGGGCGTAGATTTCGGCCAATTTCAACGCTGTCATCGGCGTCAATTCGGACGGTTTGAAGACCATCGCGTTGCCGGCGGCCAGCGCGGGGGCGGATTTCCAGCATGCGATCTGAATGGGGTAGTTCCAAGCACCGATGCCCGCACACACACCCAGCGGCTCGCGCCGGGTGTAGGCGAACGCGTTTTTCAGCGGGATGTGTTGGCCATTGAAAGCGGCCGCGGCACCGGCAAAAAAATTCAGGCAATCGGCGCCGCTGGCCACATCCACAACCAAGGCTTCTTGCATGGGCTTGCCGGTGTCTTGCACCTCCAAGCGGGCCAACTCGTCGTTGCGCGCGATCAGCAAATCGGCTGCTCGGCGCAAAACCTTGCCGCGCTCGGCGGCGGTGGTCTGCGACCAAATCTCAAAGCCTTGCTGAGCAGACGCCACCGCTGCATCCACATCTTGGGCGTCGAAGGCGCGACAAGGCCCCAGCGACTGCCCCGTCGCGGGGTTGATGTTGTCCCAAGTCTCGGCTGAACCTTCGCGGGCCGAGCCGTGGACAAAACCGGTCAATTTCATGGTGTTGCTTTCTGCAGTGGAGTCGTTAAAAAAATGCCTCAGGGCTTGTCTTCTGTGTTGGCCACTTGGCCGCGCGGATCGAGTTTGATGACCGATGGAGAGCCTTGTCCGGTCAGTGCATAGTCGGCCTTGGCCGATTCGGGCACGGGGCTGCCCGCTGGCAGGCGTTTGAGCACATACAAGGCCAACAAGCCCATGACGGTGGCCAGAAAGATCATGAAGCCAGCGTTGTCGGTTGAACTCATGACCAGCCCGGCCAGGAAGGGCCCCAACACCGCGCCGACACCGTACATCAACAGCAAGCCGGTGGAGGTCTCCACCACTTCCTCTGGCGGAATCAGGTCATTGACGTAGGCCACCGACAGGCCGTAGACCGTGAAGATCATGCCCCCGAGCAAGACGCCCAAGAAAATCAGCGACTCTTCGATCATCGATTCGCGCACCATGGTGCTGGCGAGGTAAGCCGCTGTGGCCACGCCTGCGCCCACCAGGCACACCCAAAACAGCACCAAACGGCGATCGTGCTTGTCCGAGTAATGGCCCACGGGCCACTGAAACAGCGCCCCGCCGAGCAGGGTCGCCCCCATGAAGCTGGCCACGTTGGTGTCGCTCAAGCCCGCCCCTTGTGCAAAGGCCGCGCCCATGCCGAAAAAGGCGCCATTGAGCACGCCGGCCCCGGTCACGCCCACGACGCCCAAAGGAGAGACTTGAAACAGGCGGCGCAAACTGAAGCGCGGCGCGGCTTCGACATCGGGTTCGTCTTGAGGGCTCAGGGTGATGGGCAGCAGGGCAACCGAAAACACAATGGCCACCAAGGCGAAGGGAATGAAGCTCATTTTGTCGCCGACCAAAATCAGCCACTGCCCCACCGCCCCGGCCACCGAGCACACGATCATGTAGGTGCCAAACACCTTGCCGCGGTGCTTGCTGGGCGTGGCCGAGTTCAGCCAACTCTCAATGACCACGTACATGCCGATGACACACAAGCCGGTCAGCAACCGCAGACCACCCCAAAACCAAGGGTTGACCCAAATCGCGTGCAGGATGGGCATCGTCGAGGCCACGGAGGCCAAGGCGGCAAAGGCTCGGATGTGGCCGATGCGGCGAATCAGCCAAGGGGAAGAATAAGAGCCTACCAAGAAGCCAACGTAATACGCCGACATCACCAAGCCCAGTGTCACGCTGGAGAAGTTGGACAGGTTCGCTCGGATGCCCATCACCGAGAACAGCAAGCCGACCCCGATCACGACCAAAGCCACTGCCGCCAGCAGCGGCGACAGCGGCATCAAAACTTGGCCCAAAGGGGGGCCTGGCTGAGGGGTCCACAATTTCATGGATGAGGATTCAAAACGAAAACAAACAACTTCGGACAGGGGTGTGGCACCCGTCGGACCAGTCATTGAATCTAGCAGCAATGAGGCCAAAGGTGTGTGCCCCCAACCCGTGCGGAGCAGCCCAATGTACCCGTTGGCGTCAAAAAGACGGAGGGCGTCGCAAAGAGGACAAAGACTTTAATTGAACTAAGGGTCAATCAGGATGCAAAAACGCCCGTATCGGTTCATCATGAGCGTAAGTTTTGCTTGGGCGGTGTCGCTCGGCGGGCTTGCCGAGTGTCTGGCTGTGAAGATCAGCCTTTATTTAACTTTTTGGAGATCAAGAACATGGGTCAATTCGATACGCAAACCGAGTCGGGCATCTGGCTGGACCGTCGCACACTGCTGACGGGCGCGGCTGCGGTGGGCCTTTCTTCCACGCTGGGGGCTTTGCCCGCGATGGCACAAGCCAAGCCCAAAAAAGGCGGTACGCTTCGTCTGGGTATGGAGGGGGGATCGCCTTCTGACAGCCTCGATCCTTTGACCTACGCCGACTCCATCCCCATCGCCATGAGCCTGATGCTCTACAACTGTTTGGTGGAAATTGCGGATAACGGTGACGCCACTGGTGAATTGTTCGAAAAATGGGACGTCAAGCCCGGTGCGGCCGACTGGACTTTCCACGTGCGCAAAGGCATCACCTTCAGCAATGGCAAGGCATTGGACGCCGACGACGTCATTTACTCTATCAACATGCACCGTGGTGAGACCAAGTCGCCCGCCAAGTCTTTGTTGGCCGACATCACCGAAGTCAAAAAGGTCGACGCCCATACCGTGCAGATCCTCATGAAGTCGGGCAACCTGGATTTGCCTTACAACTTGAGCGATTACCACATCATCGTGGTCCCCAATGGTTTCAAGGACTGGAGCAAGCCCGTGGGTACCGGTGCTTTCACCTTGGAAGAGTTCCAGCCCGGCGTGCGCGCCACCTTTAAGCGCAAGCCTGGCGATTACTGGAAGCCCAACCGCGGCAACTTCGAACGCGTTGAGCTGCGTTACATCCCCGATGCAGCAGCCCGCACGCAAGCCTTGTTGACCGGTCAGGTCGATGCCATCAACCGTGCCAGCCCCAAAACGGCCGGTCTGCTCGAGCGCAACCCAGCGGTCAAGCTGTCGCGCACGCCCGGTGCCGGCAACCGTTTCTGTTTCGTGGCCCACACCGACAAGTCGCCTTTCAGCAACCGCGATTTGATGATGGCGCTCAAGCACGGCATTGACCGCCAAACCATCGTCAACAACGTGTTCTCGGGTTACGCCTCGGTGGGCAACGACAACTGCGTCGGCCCCAAGATGAAGTTCTTTGATGCGAAGCAAAAAAAGAACGCTTTCGATTTGGACAAGGCCAAGTTCCACATGAAGAAGTCGGGCGTGACCTCTGCCATCGAGCTGCAGGTCTCTGAGGGCGCCTTCACCGGCGCCACCGACTCGGGCCAGGTGTTCCAAGAGTCCTTGGCCAAAGCCGGCATCAAGCTTGACTTGAAGCGCGTCTCGGGCGACGGTTACTGGGACAACGTGTGGCTCAAGCAGCCGTTCTGCGCGGTCTACTGGGGCAACCGCCCGACCATCGACAACCAGCTCACCAGCACCTTCGCTAATGGACTGACCAACCCTTGGAACGACAGCCATTTCATCAACGAAGAGTTCAACAAGACCTTGGTGGCCGCTCGCGTGGAGCTCAACCAAGCCAAGCGCGCCGCCCTGTATGCGCGTTGCCAAGAACTCGTCAGCCAAGAAGCAGGCATGGTCAACTTCTGCGTGCAAGACTACTTGGATGCCCGCAGCACCAAGTTGATGGGCTTGACCATCTCTGCACGTTACGACTTGGCTGATCAGCGCATCGCTGAAAAGGGTTGGTTCGCCTGATCCTGGACTCAGGACCCTTTGACATGAGGTGAACAAGGCGGGGTAAGCTCAGGCTTTACCCCGCCTTGGTTTTTCTTGGGCTCCTTGAGGGTGTGTCGCTTTGGCGACCCCCGCACCTCCTGTGCTTCGACGATTTCTCAGACATCATGGCAAAACTTATTTTTAACCGGCTGCTGCTGGCCGTCTTCACCCTGTTCGCGGTGTCGGTGTTGATTTTTGTGTGCACCGAAATTCTGCCAGGGGACGTTGCTTCTGCGGTGCTTGGCCAAGGCGCCACACCCGAAGCGTTGGTGATTTTCCGCAAAGAATTGGGGCTCGATGTGCCCGCACCCATCCGTTTTTGGAATTGGTTCACATCGGCCATTCAAGGCGATTTGGGCACCGCGTTGACCAATAAACGGATCATCGTGGACGAACTGCTGCCCCGTTTGGGCAACACCTTGTTTTTGGCGGGCTTTGCTGCCCTGATAGCCATCCCGCTGGCGGTGGGCATGGGCATCATTTCGGCCATCAACGAAGGCCGGCTCAGCGACAAGCTCTCCAACGTGGTGACGCTCGTGGCGATCTCTTTGCCCGAGTTTTTCATTGCTTACTTGCTGATCATTTTCTTCGCCGTCAACGTGCCTTGGTTTCCCTCCCTTTCGACGGTGTTTTCTGACATGCCTTTGGGGGAGCGCATTTACCAGACCACTTTGCCAGCGATCACCCTGACTTTGCTGGTGGCGGCACACATCCTGCGCATGACCCGAAGCTCCGTGCTGTCGGTGATGTCCACCCCTTACATCGAAATGGCTTTCTTGAAGGGGGCCAAGCGCCGCCGGGTCATCACCCGCCACGCGCTGCCCAACGCAGCCGCGCCCATCATCACCGTCATCGGTTTGAACCTGGCCTATTTGGTGGTGGGTGTGGTCGTGATCGAAGCGGTGTTCACCTACCCCGGCTTGGGCCAGTACATGGTGGATGCGGTGTCCAAGCGCGACGTACCCGTGATCCAAGCCTGTGGCTTGGTGTTTGCATTGGTGTTCGTGGGCTTGAACACATTGGCCGACGTGCTGGTGATCCTGGTCAACCCCCGCTTGCGACACAAGCGCTGACCGACCACACAACAAGTAGTTTAAAACCCCTCGGCCCATGAAACTTTTCAGTCAGAAACTCACCTTATCCGCCACCTTCGGCTTGGTGGTCACCGCGATGTTCTTGCTCGTGGTGTTGTTTGCCCCTTGGATTGCCCCTTTCAGTGAAGCCGAAACGGTGGGCGGTACTTGGGACCCCGCATCCCTCACGCACTGGTTGGGTACCGACCAAATCGGGCGTGATATGTTCACCCGCATCTTGTACGGCACGCGCATGACCATCGCTGTGGCGCTGGCCATCACGCTGCTGTCGTTCTTTATTGGCATCGTGATTGGCTTCACCAGCGCCGTGCTCGGTGGTTGGGTTGACACCTTCTTCAGTCGTTTGGTCGATGTGATGTTGTCCATCCCCAGCCTGATTTTTGCCTTGATCATCTTGGGTGTGTTTGGGTCCAGCATTCCCGTGCTGATTTTGACCATCGCGGTGCTGGATTCCACCCGCGTGTTCCGACTCTCCCGAGCGCTGGGCATGAATTTGGCGGTGATGGAGTACGTGGAAGCGGCCAAGCTGCGTGGCGAAGGCCTGTGGTGGGTCATCACCCGAGAAATCTTGCCCAACGCATGGGCGCCTTTGGTGGCCGAGTTTGGCCTGCGCTTTTGCTTCAACTTCTTGTTCATCGCCGGTCTGTCTTTCTTGGGCTTGGGCATTCAGCCGCCGTTCGCCGATTTGGGCGGCATGGTGAAAGAAAACGCCGCCGCGATCAACTTCGGCATGATGGCCCCCATTTACCCCGCCGCCACCATCGCCTTGTTGACCGTGGCCGTCAACTTGGTGGTGGACTGGATGTTGTCGGTCGATGCCCGCCCCTCTGGCGCGCAAGCCGAACTGTGAACGACGGAGCGCACACATGAGCGACAACAAAGTCATCCTGCACATCAAAGGCCTGCGACTCGAGAGCATCGCGGGCAACGTCATCGTCGACAACGTGGACCTGAGCCTTCACCAAGGTGAGGTGCTCGGTTTGATCGGTGAGAGCGGTGCTGGCAAGTCCACCATCGGTTTGTCGAGCATGGCCTATGCCCGCGCCGGTGTGCACATCGCCGACGGCGAGATCAACCTCGGCGGGACCAACCTGCGCAGCTTGGATGCCGACGCGCGCCGGGGCGTGCGCGGCAAACGCATCGCCTACATTGCACAGTCCGCGGCGGCGGCCTTCAACCCCGCCCACACCTTGATGGACCAGGTCTGCGAAGCGCCCATGATCCACAAAATCATGAACCGTGCCGAGGCCGAAGCCTGGGCGCGCGAACTCTTCGTGGCCTTGGATTTGCCAGACCCGCAACATTTTGGGGATCGCTACCCCCACCAAGTCTCGGGTGGTCAGTTGCAGCGTGCCATGGCGGCCATGGCGATGTCGTGTCGCCCCGACGTGCTGGTGCTCGACGAGCCCACCACCGCGCTGGACGTAACCACCCAAATCGAAGTGCTGATCTTGCTCAAATCGCTGATCCGCAAGTACAACACCGCGGCCCTCTACATCACCCACGACTTGGCGGTGGTGGCCCAAGTGGCCGACCGCATCAAGGTGCTGCGCCACGGCAAAGAAGTCGAGGAAGGGCTGACCGAGCAGATCTTGCACCACGCCCGAGAGGACTACACCGCGCGGCTGGTGGCGGTTCGTGGTGCCGCGGCGAGTGAGCGCGCGGTGGTCGGTACGGTGCAGCCCGAAACCGTGCTGTCCATGAAGGACTGCCACGCCTACTACGGCGCGTTTCACGTCGTCAAAGGGGTTTCGCTGGACGTGAAAAAAGGCGAGACCGTGGCGGTGGTGGGCGAGTCCGGTTCGGGTAAATCGACCTTGGCCAGGATCATCACCGGCTTGTTGCCCTCCAAAAGCCAAGAAATGGTGTTTCAAGGTGAGCCGTTGCCTCATTTGCTCAGCCAGCGCAGCAAGGAGCTCAAGCGCCGCATCCAGCTGGTCTACCAAATCCCCGATGTGGCGATCAACCCGCGCCAGCGTTTGTTGGAGATCGTGGGTCGACCGGTGCAGTTCTATTTTGGTTTGGGCCGACAAGAAACCTTGGAGCGTGCCAAAGAACTGATGCGTTTGGTGGAGTTGCCCGAAGACTTTTTGGAGCGCCGACCAGGTCAGCTGTCGGGTGGCCAGAAACAACGCGTGTGCATCGCCCGCGCCTTGGCGGCCCAGCCTGAGTTGATCATCTTGGACGAGCCGACCTCCGCTTTGGACCCCTTGGTGGCCGAGGAAATTTTGGCCTTGTTGCGCAAGCTTCAAGCCGAGTTGGGCCTGTCCTACATCTTGATCACGCACGACTTGGACGTGGTTCGCCGCATCGCGCACCGCACCGCCGTCATGTACCAGGGCGATTTCGTGGCCTTCGACACCACGCAGCAAATCTTTGAAGCGCGTGAACACCCCTACACCCGCAAGCTCATCAGTGCCGTGCCGGAGATGCGCACCGATTGGTTGGAAGAAGTGCTGGCGGCGCGCAAAGCTGAGGCAGCCTGAGCCCCCGAGCCGACTGGGGCTGAGCCCTTGCGTCCTCAGTTCAGGGGCGGCTCATCCCGGTCGGCGCGCCATTGGGGCGATCCCGGGGCGATGTCCACGTAATCGCTTTTGTCTTTGACGTAGATGTGCCCGAGGGTGCGCAGCCCGGTGGGGTCATCCAGCGTTCCCGTGCCGATCGAGATGAAGCCGTGGCCATCGAGTTGCCAAAACAGGCTGGAGCCGCAATGGCGGCAAAATCCCCGGCGAGCGCGTTCGGACGATCGAAACCACGTCAAGCCATCGTCTTGCACCCAGTGAAGGTCTTCGAGCCGGCATTGGGTGGCCGACCAGTAATGCCCACTGGTTTTGCGGCACTGGCTGCAGTGACAAGCCAGGCTGTCGCGCAGGGGGCCGTGGATCTCGAACCGCACCGAGCCGCACAGGCAAGCGCCTTGTGCGGTCGGTGCGGCGTCCCCCAAGGGCATGGCCCGTGTCAGACGTTGGAGTCGGCGAACGAGGACTTGCGGCGGTTCACGTAATCCAAGATGGATTCGTCGATGGCGGGGTCCAGCGCGGGTTCGACGTATTCGGCCAACTGGCGCTTCCACAGGGTGTTGGCGCGTTGGGCCAGGTCTTTGCTGCCTTCGGCTTCCCACTGCTCAAAGCTGTTGTTGTCGGTGATGGGCGAGCGGTAGAACGCGCTTTCGAAGTTGGCCTGTGTGTGGGCGCAGCCCAAGAAGTGTTTGCCCGGACCGACTTCGCGGATCGCGCTCATGGCCTGACCGTTTTCGCTGATGTCCACGCCCGCGAGCAGGGTGTGCATCATGCCGGCTTGGTCCACGTCCATGATGAACTTTTCGTAACCCATGGACAGGCCGCCTTCGAGCCAGCCGGCCGTGTGCAACACGAAGTTGACGCCCGCCAAGCAGGTGGGCAAGAGCGTATTGGCCGATTCGCTGGCCGCTTGCGCATCGGCGATTTTCGAGCCGCACAGGCCGCCACCGGAGCGGAAGGGCACACCCAAACGGCGCGCCAAGGCGGCCATGGCGTACAACACCAAGGCGGGTTCGGGTGTGCCGAAGGTCGGCGCACCCGATTGCATGGAAATGGACGAAGCAAAACTGCCCAGCACCACGGGCGCGCCGGGGCTGACCAACTGCACAAAGGCCATGCCAGCCAAGGCTTCGGCCAAGGTCTGAGCGCAGGTGCCGGCCACCGTGACGGGCGACATGGCGCCGGCCAAGATGAAGGGCGTGATGATGGTGGCTTGGTTGGCGCGGGCGTAGACCTTGGCGGCACCGAGCATGGTTTCGTCAAAGGTCATGGGCGAGTTGGCGTTGATCAGGTTGATCACCACCGTTTTGTTTTTGCCCGTGGCCGGATCGATGAAGTCGTCGCCAAACAAACGGCTGGCCATCTCGACCGTGTCGTGCGCGCGTTCGGGGTGCGTGACCGAGCCCATGAAAGGCTTGTCGCTGTACTTCATGTGCGCGTACACCATGTCGAAGTGGCGCTTGTTGACCGGCAGGTCCACCGGCTCACAAATCGTGCCACCCGAGTGGTGCAAGGAATGCGCGGTGTAAGCCAGTTTGACGAAGTTTTGGAAGTCTTCAATCGTGGCGTAGCGGCGGCCTTTGTCGAGGTCGCGCACGAAGGGGGATCCGTAGGCGGGGGCAAACACGGTGTTGGGGCCACCGATGACCACGTTGCGCTCGGGGTTGCGTGCGTGCTGCGTGAAGATGCGTGGCGCACTGGCCTGCACGATCTGGCGGCACATGCCACGGGGGAAACGCACGCGCTCGCCTTGGATGTCTGCGCCGGCGTTTTTCAGGATTTGCAGGGCCTCAGGGTCATCGCGGAAATCGATGCCGATTTCTTCCAAGATGGTGTCGGCGTTGTGTTCGATGATGGCCAGGCCTTCTTCGCTCATCACCTCAAAGCAGGGGATTTGGCGGGTGATGTAAGGCACCGTTTGGCTGCTGCGCGAGGCGCGAGCGGCGCGTTTGGCTTCACGGCCGCCCCCGGCACGGCGGCCGCGTGCGACGGACGCGTCGGTGGAGGGGGTGTCTAAACTGGCTTCGGTGGTCATGGGGCGTGCTCCGGTCATCGCTGGTGGGCAAACTAACATTGAATTTGAAAATGCAGTATCGGCAATGCGGTGGGCGGCGGTTGGTCCGCATGCGACACCGCTTTGCACAGTCACGCCATTATTGAAGGCAAGCCAAAGACCCCAAGCCAAGGGGGTTCACCCGGAGGGTGTTCGCGTTGTCGTGAATGAAACGGCTGCGGTCGTCTGGTGCACACCCGCCTCGCTGGCGCGGGCCTAGCATCGGGCGGCCAACAACCACCGAAACAACCATGACAGCCAAAATCATCGACGGCCACGCCGTGGCCCGCCACGTCCGACACGAGTGCAGAGAAGCCACCGAGGCGCTCAAACGCCGCGGCGTTCACCCCGGCTTGGCGGTGGTCATCGTGGGCGACAACCCCGCCTCACAGGTGTATGTGGCCAACAAAATCAAGGCCTGCGAAGAGGTGGGCCTGAAGTCCAGCGTGCATGCCTTTGCCGCCGACACGAGCGACGGCGAGATCGAGGCGTGCATCCAGCGCCTCAACGCCGACCCCGCCGTGCACGGCATTCTGGTGCAACTGCCACTGCCCCCGCATTTCGATGTGCGCCGGGTGCTGGGCGCCATCTCCAGCGACAAAGACGTGGACGGCTTTCACCTCTACAACGTCGGCGGCTTGGTGGTGGGCGACAACACCATCTTCCCCCCTTGCACCCCGTTTGGCGTGCAAAAAATGCTCGAATACGAAAACATCCCGGTCGAAGGCCAAAACGTGGTGGTCGTGGGCGCGAGCAACATCGTGGGCAAGCCCATGGCCTTGATGCTCATGCAAAAAGACGCCACAGTCTGCATCTGCCACGCCAAAACGCGCGACCTGGCGCAGTTCACCATCTTGGCCGACATCTTGGTGGTGGCGGCGGGCAAACCCAACCTGATCTTGCCGCAGATGGTGCGGCGCGGCGCGGTGGTGATCGACGTGGGCATCAACCGCTTGCCCAATGGGCGCTTGGTGGGCGATGTGGATTTTGAGGGCGTGCGACAAAAAGCCTCCTACATCACCCCTGTGCCGGGAGGGGTTGGCCCAATGACGGTCACAATGTTGGTCCACAACACGGTGCAATCGGCCTCGCGCTTTGCTCAAAACGCGGTGGGTCTTTGATCGACAAGCAACATTTATGACATACGGTTTGGGTATCGACACCGGCGGCACATTCACCGACGCGGTGCTGCTGGATGAAAACAAGCAAGTCGTCGCCACGGCCAAGAGCCTGACCACGCATTTCGATTTGGCGCAAGGCATCGCGGGGGCTTTGGCCCAGTTGCCGCAGGCGCAATTGCAGGCGGTGAACTTGGTGTGCCTGTCCACCACCCTCACGACCAACTCGGTGGTCGAGGGCAAAGGCGCGCCGGTGTGCGTGCTGTTGGCGGGCTACGACGAGCGACAAATCAAGGCCAGCGGCTTGATCGAGCTCTTGGGCCACGACGCCATCGTCTCGCTGGCCGGCGGACACGACGCCGCCGGACAAGCCCTGTGCCCGTTGGACGAAGCCGCGGCCAAAGCGGCCATCCGAGCCCAAGTGGGCCGGGTCAGCGCCTTCGCCATTTCCGGCACCTTCGCGGTGCGCAACCGCGCCCACGAAATGCAGCTGCGCGCTTGGGTGCGCGAGCTGTGCGACAAGCCCATCACCTGCGGCCATGAGCTGGCCAGCAGCTTGGGCGCGCCGCGGCGCGCGCTCACCACCGCGCTGAACGCCCGCATGATCCCCTTCGTGCAACGCATGATCGAATCGGTTCGCGCCACGCTCAGCGAGCGCGGCATCCAAGCGCCGCTGATGGTGGTCAAGGGCGATGGCAGTTTGGTCAACGTGCAAAGCGCGCTGCAGCGCCCCGTGGCCACCGTGCTGTCGGGGCCCGCGGCCAGCGTGCTCGGTGCTTGCGCGCTGGCCGGCACCCAAAACGCCATCATGGCCGACATGGGCGGCACCACCACCGACATCGCGGTGGTGCGCAACGGCATGCCGGCCTTGAGCGAGGACGGTGCCCTGATCGGTCAATGGCGCCCCATGGTGGAGGCGGTGAAGATCTACGCCATCGGTTTGGGTGGCGACAGCGAGGTCCGCTTCCAAGGCGGTGCGGGCATGACGATTGGCCCGCGCCGGGTGCTGCCCATCAGCTTGTTGGTGCACCAACACCCCGCGTTGTTGGCGGTGCTGGAGCGCCAACAAAACGAAACCCCCCACGCCGCCCAAATGCGTTTTGCGGTGCGTTTGCAAAGCGACCCGACCCAGCTCGATCGCTTGGCCGACGACGAGCGCATGGCTTGGGACCAATTGGCCCAAGGCCCCTTGGATGTGGAGCGGGCCAACATCAACAACCGCCCACTGGCGCGGGCCGTGGCCCGACTCGAGCGCAAAGGCATGGCGCTGTACAGCGGCTTCACGCCCAGCGACGCGGCCCACGTCATGAACCTGTGTGGCCACTGGAGCCGGGAAGGCGCGGTCTTGGCCGCGCGCATTTGGGCGCGCCAGATGCGGCACTTGTACGGTTTGGGCAAATGGGTTTTGGGCGATGAGGTGGGCCCCAGCCAGCAGGTGATCGACCAAGTGATCGATGGCATTGCGCAAAAACTCATCGAAGCGGGCCTGAACGACGCGGGTCAGATGAACGAAGCCAACGCGGGCAAGATGTCGACCTTGCTCACCCAAATGGCCTTGCACCGACGGGGTAACCCAGTCGGGCAGGCTGCGCCGGTGTTCCAAATCCAGTTCGCGCCGGGTTTGCCGCTCATCGCCGTGGGGGCGCCCTCGCACAGCTACTACCCCACGGTGGCCCGAGAAATGGGACTGAACCTGATCAGCCCGCCCAACGCCGATGTGGCCAACGCCGTGGGCGCCGTCTTGGGCCAGGTGGTGCAACGCGTGCACCTGTTGGTGACACAACCCTCGCGCGGCATTTTCCGCCTCTTCGGTGTGAACGGTCCACAGGACTACACGGCGCTGCCCGAGGCCTTTGATGCCGCGCGACAGGCCTGTGCCGAGATGGCGCGCACGCAAGCGGTGGAGGCCGGTGGCGACGAACGCGAACTCAAGCTCGATTGGATTCATGACGAGAACAGCGTCTCCAACGACATCGATGGCGATGTGTTTTTCGAGGCCCGCGTCGGCGCGGTGGCCACCGCCCGGCCCCGGCGCAGCACCGACTGAGTTCGCCCCATGTTGGCCACCGAGCTGATTCACGACCTGAGCCAGCACGGACTGGTCTTGCGCGGGGTGCTGACCGCCACGGCCGCCGACACCTGGCCCGCCTTGTCCGACCATGGGCCGTCTTGCTTGTGGTTGGTGGGCACGGTGGGCCCGGCCATGTGGGCGCCGTTTTCGGCCTCGCCCGAGCACCTCGATGGCCAGCCCGATGCGCTGGACCGTTGGAGCGCGCGCATCGCGACGCATTGGGCGTATCGCTTGCAAGGCCATGCCTTGTTCCCGTTCGGGGGGCCACCCCATTGGCCGTTTCAGCGTTGGGCCGACCGCGCCGAAGCCTTGACGCCCAGCCCGCTGGGCTTGCGTTTGCACCCCGAGCACGGCCTGTGGCACGCCTACCGCTTTGCTTTGGTGCTGCCCCAGAGCATTCCCGCGCCCACGCCTGCCCCGGCCGCGAACGCCGCTGAAGGCGCCTGTGCCACTTGCCCGTCCAAGTGCGTCAAAGCCTGTCCCGTCGGCGCCCACGACCACGGCTTTGATCTGCAGCGCTGTGTCGGCCACTTGCGCACCCCGGCTGGGCGCACCTGTTTGGATTTGGGCTGTCAGGCGCGCGCGGCATGCCCTGAGGGGCCTGATTCGGTCTATGGTGCCGAGCAGGCGGCCTTTCACATGCGAGCCTTTGCGGCCCAACACGCGGGCGTCAGCGACTGAAGGGCCGTCGGGGGCCTCAGGCTGCCGCATTTCCACAAACCGCGGTCGCAAATGGATGCCTGAGCGTCGGGGCACTGAATACACTTTGTGGCATCGTGGGTGCTTTGGCTAGGCATGGGCTTGGCTGAGGCATTCCACCAAAAAACCTCATTTCACAGGAGCGAGCCCAAATGGCCAAATTTCCCGAACGTGCCCGAGTCGTCATCATTGGACAGGGGGGCATCGTGGGTGCCTCGGTGGCACACCACCTGATCGAACGGGGTTGGGACAACATCGTGGGCATCGACAAGTCGGGCATCCCCACCGACGTCGGGTCGACCGCGCACGCGTCCGATTTCTGCTTCAACACGATGCACGATCAGCTGACGATTTTCACCACCAAGTACAGCATCGACTTCTACGAAAAAATGGGCCGCTACGACCGCATCGGCGGCTTGGAAGTGGCGCGCGTGGGCGACGATGAGCGCATGCAAGAGCTCAAGCGCCGCGTGGCCTCGGGCAAGGCCTTTGGCAACCGGGTGGAGATGATCACCCCGGCCGAGGCCAAAGCGCGCTTCCCGCTGTTGGAAGAAAGCATGATCCAAGGCGCTTTGTGGGACCCGGATGCGGGCTTGGTCAAGCCACGCTCACAAATGGTGGCTGGCGAGTTGGTCGATGCCGCGGTGGCCTCGGGCAAGCTGCTGTCGTTTGCGAACACGGCCTGCACCGGCTTGCGCATCGAGAACGGCCGCATCCAAGGTGTGGAGACCACCAAGGGCTACATCGCCGCCGACCACGTCGTGGTGTGTGCCGGCTTGTGGGGCCGTTTGATCGCGGCCATGGCCGGCGAAGACCTGCCCATCATGCCGGTGGACCACCCGCTGACCTTCTTCAAGCCGTATTTGGAATTTGCCGGAACGGGCAAAGACATCGGTTACCCGCTGCTGCGCGACCAGGGCAACTCGGCTTACCTGCGCGACACCGGGGACCCGAAAACGCCCGAAGGCGGTCAAATCGAATGGGGTTACTACGAAGAGAAAAACCCGCGCATGTGCCACCCGCGCGACCTGCTCGAAAAAGACCAGGCCCGCTTGTCGCCGTCGCAGCGCGACCTGGAGCTAGAGCAAATCATGGAGCCCTTGGAGCGCGCCATCGAGCTCACGCCCATCTTGGCCGAGCTGGGCTACGACGACAAATACTCCTTCAACGGTTTGCTGCAAGTCACCACCGACGGCAACCCCTCCGTGGGTGAGTCCGCCAAGGTGCGTGGCCTTTGGTACACCGAAGCCATTTGGGTCAAAGACGCCCCCGGTTTTGGCAAGCTCGTGGCCGATTGGATGACCGATGGTTACACGCACATCGACCACGCCCGCATCGACGTGGCCCGCACCTACCCCTACCAGCAAGACGAGCAGTACATCCACGACCGCTGCTACGAAGGCGCGTTCAAAATCTACAACCCCCCGGTGCACAACCGCGAGCCCTTTGCCTCGCAGCGCGGCATCTTCAAGAGCCCGTTCCACGAACGCGAAAAAGCCTTGGGCGCGTATTTCATGGAGCTCTCAGGTTGGGAGCGTGCGCACGGTTACGCCAGCAACGAGCACCTCTTGGCCGTGTACGGCGACCGCGTGCCGGTGCGCGAACACGAGTGGGACAACCGCCACTTCTGGCGCGTGTCCAACGCCGAGCACCTGAAGATGAGCGAAGACGTGGGCATGATCAACGTCTCGCACTTCGCCGAGTTCGATGTGGTGGGCCCCGATGCGGCCGAGTTGATGGAGTACATCTGCGTGGCCAAGGTCGGTGGAGACACCCCCGTGGGCAAAGGCATTTACACCCACTTCTTGGACAGCAAAGGCGGTGTGCGCGCCGACCTCACGGTGCTGCGTTTGGCCGAAGACCACTACCGCGTGATCGATGGCGCCGACGCCGGTCACCGCGACTTGGTGTGGGTCAGCCGCATGGCGCAGGACCGCGGTGCCAACGTGACCGTCACCGACACCACCACGAAGTACGGCTGTTTGGGTGTGTGGGGCCCCAACGCCCGCGCCACCATCCAAAAAATCGCCGACGAACCCGAGGCCTGGTCGAACGAAAACTTCCCCTTCGCTGCCTTGCGCAACCTCAAGATCAAGGGTGTGCCGGTGCTGGCGTTCCGCATCTCGTACGTGGGCGAACAAGGCTGGGAGCTGCACTTCGAATACAAGGACGGCCTGGCCTTGTGGGACGCCTTGCACGCCGAGGGCGTGACCCCGGTGGGCGTGGAGACCTACGCCAACAGCCGACGCATGGAGAAGAGCTTGCGTTTGCAAAACGCCGACCTCTTGACCGAGTACAACCTGTTTGAGTGTGACTTGGCGCGCCCCAAGGTCAAGGCCGCCGACTTCCACGGCAAGGCCGCGCACCTGGCGTTTCGCGAGCGCGAACACCAACCTGCGACCCTGTGCACCTTGGTGATGACCGAGAACAAGGACCGAAACGGTGTGGCGCGTTACCCCGTGGGGTCTTGCCCCGTGATGGACCCGGCCACCGGCGCCACCTTGGTCGACGAATTGGGTCGCCGCTCGTTCACCACCAGCATGGCCTTTGGCCCGTCCATTGGCAAAAACATCGGCTTGGCTTACCTGCCCCGCGCGTATTGCGAGGTCGGCCGCATGCTGCAGATCCAGTACTTCGACGATGTCTACCCCGTGCGGGTCGAAGCCGTGGGTTATGGCCCGCTGTACGACCCAGAAAACCTCAAACCCAAATCCTGATCGTTCACAACAAGGCCCCCATGAACCTCAAGATGATTCAAGAACCCGCGCGCGCCATCGCGGTGATCCACCAATGTGATGTGCTGGTCTTGGGCTCAGGGCCTGGGGGCTTGGCGGCGGCGCTGGCCGCGGCGCGCGCCGGGGTGTCGGTCACCTTGGTCGAGCGCTTCGGCTGCTTCGGCGGCAACATCACCACCGTCGGTGTGGAAGGCTTGGCCTGGTACCGCCACGAAAAAACCGTCGAGGCCATGGGCATCGGCTGGGAGTTCGAAGAGCGCGCCAAGGCCATGGGCGCGGCCAGCCCAGAGTCGCAATCGCTGTCCTACGAGATCGATTCCGAGGGCTTCAAACTCGTGGCCGACCGTTTGGTGCAAGAGGCGGGCATCCACCCCATGCTGCACCGACTGGTGGTGGCCCCCATCATGGAAGGTGACCTGCTCAAAGGCGTCATCGTCGAGAGCAAGGCCGGGCGCGAAGCCATCTTGGCGCAGCGCATCATCGACGCCACGGGCGACGCCGACATCGCGCACCGCGCAGGCGCCATCACGCACACCACCCCGGTCGAACAGATGCAAGCCGCTTCGGTGATGTTCCACCTCGCGGGTGTGGACAAGGCCCGTTTCATGGCCGGTGTGCGCGAAGACCCCCAGACCTACGCCGACTGGGCCACCGGCGAATGGAAGATCGAGACCTCAGGCAAAGAGGACAAGATGTTCTCGCCCTTCTTGAAGAAACCCTTTGCCCAAGCGCTGCAGGCCGGCATCATCCCCGCGCACCTGACGACCATCGCGGGCACCTGGGGCGCCATGCTCGACAGTGGCGAGTTGACCTACATGAACCTGGTGCACCTGGCCGGCTGCGACGGCACCGACCCCGACAGCATGACGCAGCAGGAGATCGAAGGCCGCTCGCAAGCCATGCTGGCCATCGAAGCGCTCAAGCGCTTCACACCGGGTTGCGAAAATGCCCGCTTGCGCAATTTCGGCATGACCATTGGTATTCGCGACACGCGCAAGATCGACGCCGTCTACAACCTGACCGAACACGATGTGCGCGAGCAAGCGCGCTTTGAGGACAGCATCGGCATTTACCCCGAGTTCATCGATGGCTACGGCATCCTGATCTTGCCCACCACCGGGCGCTACATGCACATCCCCTACCGCAGCATGTTGCCCAAAAGGGTGCGCCGTTTGTTGGTCACGGGGCGCGCCATCGGCGGCGATCGCATCAGCCACGCCGCCACGCGCAACATGGCCTGTTGTGCCGTGGCCGGTCAAGGCGCGGGCATCGCCGCGGCGCTGTCGGTGAAAAGTGGGGTGGAACTCGACGCGGTCTCGATCCCCTCGGTGCAGCAGGAGTTGGCGCGCCAAGGTGTGCGTTACCAGTGAGCGCACAGCGCTTCAGCGCAACACCGGATACCCCAGCGCCACGGCCTCGTTTTCCATGGCCGTGATCACGCGGTAGTTGGCCAGCGTGGAGGGCTTGAAGCCCGTCAAACGCAGCAACGCGCAAGCAGCGGGCTCGCGCTGCGGCAGCGCCAACACCGCGGCCAACAACTGGGCTTGTTGTGTGGCGGTCAATGTGCGGTTGCAGATCCAGGGCAGGCTGGGGGCTTGGCTGGTACGGGTCAAGACCCTAAGGCCATGAGCCGTTTCGGGTCGGTGTGTGCCCACGTTATGCCAAGTCACCATGTCCACCGCACACACATCGGCTTGCTGGTTTTGCACCCAGATCAGGCTATTGACGTGTGAGCCGGTGAGCAACACTTCAGAAAAAAACCGCCCATCGATTTGCCGCGACGCGGCCACGGGTGCCAGCTGGTGGCGCAGGGTGTTCATGCCGCTGTGCGAATCTGGGCTGTTGATGGCCAAGCGCAAGCCCTGTAAATCCAGCAGGCTCGCCACCGGGGCCTCGGCGCGCACGACCACCACGCTGCAATAGCCGTGGTCTTCACAGCCTTCGATGTCGAATTGGGGCCGGGCCAGCACCGACACCCGGTCGGTCAACTGCGTCACCAACGGGTAGCCACAGGTCTGGCTGAGCAAGGTGGACGGCGAGGCCCAAAAATCCACCAGGTCTTCGCCCGGCTCGACGATGGACATGGGGTCACTCCAACCGAGCTCGCGCAAGCCCAACACCACGCCGCGCAAGAGCGTGTGCGCCGCCTCGGCCAGGGCGGGGCTGTTGTTGTACATGGGCAGCGCCAGCCGCCAGTGCGGGACCTCCGCGCGCAGGCTCAAGACCGTCGCTCCACCCGGGCCAGCAAATCCGGGGCGTTGGGGTGCACCGCGCCGTCGGTCGGGGTGAGGGCAAATTGACGTGCTTGTTGTAGGTAGCCGTATTGGATAAACCCATCGTTGCGCGCTTGGTAGGTCGCACGCTGTGCGTGGTAGACGCGGGGGATCAGGTACCAAGGCAGCTTGGGCAGGTCGTGGTGCACCAGGTGGTAGTTGTTGTTGAGGAAGAGCAGGCGCATGAACCAACCGCCTTCGTGGATCACGATGCGGTGCTGAGGCTCGACCGCTGCGCGGTGTTCGTAGTGGGATCGCACCATCGCCAGCGACAAAGCCGGGTAGGCCACCAAGAGCGCATATTGCCAAGCACTGAAGGCGCTGTAACGGTCCACGAACCACAACAAGGCCGCGACGAACAACCAATGCGGCAGCCAGTCGCGCAGGGCGGGGACTTGTCCCTTGCCGACTTGAACCAAGGCCTCTCCCCAGCTTTGCGCGATGGCGTGCCCCGGCCCGAGGGCGAAGCGGCCAAATGAGGTTTTGCGCGCCACCCAGAAAAATCGCATGAGCGGACCCGCGCGCGACCAGTCGTCTGGGGAAACGTAGTTGCTCTCTGGGTCGACACCGGGCAAGGTCAGGAGTTCGTCGCGGTGGTGCAAGAGGTGCGAGGTGCGGTAGACCCCCACGGGGTACCACAGGCTCAGCGGTGGCATGCCCAGCGCGTGGTTCAGCCCCGTCCAGCGGGTGGGGTGACCGTGGATGAGTTCGTGTTGCAAAGACAAATGCCAGGCGCCGATCAAGGCCAGCAAGGGTGTCGACACCCACAAGCCCCAGGTGGGTGAGAGCAGCACCACGGTCAACCAAGCGCTGTAGATGACCCCGATGAGCAACCACGTGGGCCACTCCGTGCGGGCCATCGGTTCTTCAAGCCAAGCTTGAACTTGGCGTTGGTGTTCGTCGTTGAGGTATTGGGCGCTCATGTCAGGCTGGGAGGATGGTCAGTTCTGCGCCCCACTCCAAGGCCGCGTCGAACACGCTCTCGACTTGGTCGTGCGCGTAGGTGGTGTGCACGTACAGGTCAAAGGCATTGCTGGCCGTGCGGTGCAAGACGGCGGGCAGGTGGTGGGCCCCGGTGAGTCTAACTTCATTCACGCCAAAGGTGGCTTCGCGGAAGTCCAAGGCGAAGAGTTTTTGCAGCGTGGGCACAGCGCCCGCGCCTTGCACCGTCATGCGGCAGCGCGCGTGGCTCAGGTCCAAGGCGTGGCCGATGTCGGGCTTCAGCGCCGACGTGGCTTGCGAGCACAGCGCCGAGCCGCGTGGGCCGACCAGCCACAGCTCTTCGGGGCCGGTGCGGGCGATCCAGTCTTCGCCGAGCCGGGCCGTTTGCCCAGTCAACGCGGGCACGGGCATGAACGGGCTCAAACGCGCCGCGAGCGCGGGCCAGCCACCGATCCAGGTGCTCACTTGGGTCAAACGCGGCAAGGTGCTGGCGCGCAACTGCACCTGAACCAAGCCCTCGCGGTTGGGTCGGCGCTGCGCCAGCTTGGCGCCCCATGGCGCGACCCGGGCGGGGCTGAGCGGGGAGAGGGGTGCGGTGCTCATGCGGGGGCTCCGGTGGCGGGAACGGGGTCGGCTGGGCTGGGGTCGAGGTAGCGGCTGCCCGTGGGGTCGATGAAGTGGGGCGAGACGACCTTCAGGCGGTACTGCCGACCGAGCACGGGCGCGGCCGCGATCACGGTGCTGCCGATGCGCGCCGCACCTTCTTGCAAGAGGCCCAAACCGATCGACTTGCCCAACTCGGCACTGAAACAGGTCGAGGTGATGTGGCCCCGGCCCACGCCTTGGATCGCGTCGTCTTCAAAAAACAAGATGCTGCCGTTGGTGGGCGGCTGGTCGGCGTCGATGGCCTCAAGTCCGACCAAGGTGGGGCGGTTGGCCCGTGTCAGGTTGGGGCTTTGGCTCAGCGCCTGGCCCCAGAAGGGTTTGAGCGTACTGGCCATCTTGCCCATGCCCACATCGCCCAGGGTGGTGCGACCGTCGAGTTCGGAGCCGACCACGTGGCCTTTTTCGATGCGCAAACTCGCCAAGGCCTCCAGCCCGTAAGCGCGCAACTGCCAAGGTGCGCCAGCGGCCATCAGGTGCGTCCACACCGGCAGGCCGTGGTGGGTGGGGGTGTAGACCTCAAACGCCAACTCGCCCGAGAAGGACAGTCGGATGATGCGCAGGCGCACGCCGTTCACCTCGGTCTCGACCAAGCCCATGTGCGGCAAGGCCGCTGGGCTCAGGTCCACGCCGGGGAAGGCGCGCTCGAGCACGCGCCGGCTGTCGCGACCGGCGATGCTCATGGCCGCCCATTGGTCGCTGCTCGAGGTCACCGTGACGCGCAGGTCGGGCCAGACGACTTGCAGCAAAAACTCCAAGTGCATCATCACCCGCGCGGCCTGACCGGTGGTGGTGGTCATGAAAAAGTGGTGCTCGGACAAGCGGCTGGTGGTGCCGTCGTCCAAGACCATGCCGTCCTCACGCAGCATCAAGCCGTAACGGGCCTTGCCCACCGGTAGCTTGGCAAAACCGTTGGTGTAGACGCGGTTGAGGAACTCGGCCGCGTCGGGCCCTTGCACATCGATCTTGCCCAAGGTGGACACATCGGCCATGCCGGTGCCTTGGCGCACGATGGCCATTTCGGCGCGGTAGGCCGTGCCGATGGTCTCGCCGTTGACGCGGTACCACAGCGCGCGTCGCCACAGACCCGCTTCGGTCCACACCGCTTGCTGGCTGCGGTGCCACGCTTCCATGGCGGTGCGGCGCACCGCACGGTAATGGTGACGCACACCGCGCCCCGCCAAGGCCCCCACCGTGACCGGCGTGAACGGGGGACGGAAGGTGGTGGTGCCGACCTGCTCGATGGGCAGTTGCCGTGCCGCGGCCATGGCGCTGAGCGCGCCCATGTTGGAGGTTTTGCCTTGGTCGGTCGCCATGCCCATGGTGGTGTAGCGCTTGAGGTGCTCCACCGACACATAGCCCTCGCGGTGTGCGAGCTCGACGTCGTCAGCGTGCACATCGTGTTGAAAGTCGATGAAGGCCTTGCCGGGGCATTGCGTGTGGCGCAAGACCGGCAGCGGCGTGAACACCATCGCGTCGCCCAAGGGGGCTTCGGGCGTGGGCGGACACACACCGCCTTTGAGCTCCACACCCAGGTGGGCGAGGGCGGCCGCGGTGGCCGCTTCGGCGCTCTTCAGGCTCTGGGCCATGCCCCATTCGCCGTCCATGGCGCCCGCACACCAGTGCCCCGCGGGCATGGCGGCGGGCAAAAAGGCGTGCAGCTGTTGTTGGTAGACCGGTTTGTTGCCCAGGTGCGAGCTCAGGTGCACGGTGGGGGTATAGCCCCCCGACATGGCCACCAAGTCGACGCTGAGCTGCGCTTGAATCGCGCCGGCGCGTTGCTGCTGGGCGTCCCAGGCGGCGATGGTGGCGCTGTGCACGCCTTTGGCCCCACGCGCCTGCACCAAGGTGCACGCTGGGCACACCGACACGCCCGCGGCTTGGGCGGCTTGCAACAGGGCCGCATCGATGTCGCTGCGGCTGTCGACCAAGGTCACCTGCGCGCCGCTGTGAGCCAAGGCGATGGCGTGGGCGTAGGCCGCGTCGTTGTTCACCGCGAACAGGGCGCGCTGGCCGCACTGCACCGCGTGGCGCTGCAGGTAGTGACCCACGGCGCTGGCCAACATGACGCCGGGCAGGTCGTTGCCCGCGAACACCAAGGGGCGCTCGATGGCGCCACAGGCCATGAGCACGGCACCAAAACGCACCGTGCGCAGGCGCTGTTTGGGCTCGCCGAAGGCCGGGTCGTGGCGACCGGGGGCGGCGAGTTCGACCACGCCCATGGTGTGGCCGTCGTACAAACCAAACGCGGTGCTGCGGTGGAGCATCTGCACGCGAGGCGAGGCGCGCAGTTGGGTCAGGGCGGCCATGCGCCACTGGTCCCAAGCGCTGCCGGGGGCTTGCAACAGGAGCGAGCCGCCGAAGTCGCTGTCCTGCTCAATCAGCATCACGTCAAGTTCCGTTGCGGCCGCCGACAACGCGGCGCGCAAACCCGCGGGGCCACTGCCCACGATCAGCAGGTCCACGTGGTCGTGTTGGGCGTCGTAGCGCTGTTCGTCGGGCGCTTCGTCGGTGCGGCCGATGCCGGCGGCGCGGCGGATGTGCTCTTCAAAAAACATCCAAGCCCGCGTGCCTTTGAACGGCCCCATGAAGGTCTTGTAATAAAAGCCCGCGCTGAACAAGGGCGAGAACCAACCGTTGATGGCGCGCCAGTCCCAATGCACGGAGGGCCAAGCGTTTTGGGTGAAGACCTGCAAGCCGGCGTGGGCTGAGACCAGGGTGGCGGGCAGGTTGGGTTCGTGCTGCGCACCCACGCCCACGCCCATGAGTGCGTTGCACTCTTCGACCCCAGCGCCCACCACGCCACGCGGGCGGTGGTATTTGAAGGAGCGTGCGACCACGCGGTGGCCCGCGGCGAGCAAGGCCGAGGCCACGGTGTCGCCTGCAAAAGCGCTCACCGTTTGCCCGTTGTAGAAAAAGTCGGCGCTTTGGTTGCGCTCGATGCGCCCACCCGTGGGCAAGCGGCGAGGTCCTGGGCGGCTCATGCTCGATCCTCCTTCGCGGCGCTGCGCTCGTGCGCGGGCACCACCGACAACACCTCGTGCGTCAGGTTGTTGCGGCTCACCACCAACCAGCGGCGGCAACCCAGGGTGTGTTGGAAAAACTCTTGGGTCTCACCGCGCGGGTTGGGCCGGGCGTAGACCGACTGCACCCATTGCGCGTGCGGCGCGTCGAGCGCGGGAAAGTGGCGGGTGGCTTCACCCCACAGGGTGAATTCTTCGTGGTCGCGTAAGCCGCACCAAGGGCAGTGGATTCTGAGCATGGCGTTACTGGAGGTGGTAGTAGGGGCCGTAACCGGCTTCGTCGATGTAGCGACCTTGGGCAAAGCGGTCGAGTCGGTAACCCGCGGCCAAGGGGTGGTCTTGGTCGGTGGCCAAGAGGTGCGCAAACGTCCAGCCTGAAGCGGGCGTGGCTTTGAAGCCGCCGTAGCACCAACCCGCGTTGAGGTAGAGCCCGGGCACCGACGTTTGGCAAATGAAGGGGCTGCTGTCGGGCGTCATGTCGTTGAGTCCACCCCAATGGCGCAGCAGGCGCAAGCGTGAGGTGAAGGGGATGGCGCTGACCAGGTCTTGCTGCACCTCCACCACATTACCCAAATTGCCGCGTTGGGCCCAAGAGCTGTGCTTGTCCAAGTGACCGCCGTAGACCAAGCCGCCCTTGTCGGACTGCGAAACGTAGAAATACGCCGCTGACCAGACCACCACGTGGTTGACCACGGGCTTGATGGCCTCGGTTACGTAGGCCTGCAACATATAGGTTTCGATGGGCACTTGCAGGTGTGCTTTTTGGGTGAGCAAGGTGGTGGCGCCCGCGGCGGCCAGGCCCACCTTGCCCGCGCCGATATCACCGCGGTTGGTCTTCACGCCCACGATGCGGTCGCCGCTCCACAGGTAGTCCTGCACCTCGCAGTTTTGGATGATGTCCACCCCGAGTTGGTCGGCCGCGCGGGCATAGCCCCAGACCACGGCGTCGTGGCGCGCGGTACCCGCCCCGTTTTGCAGCATCGCACCATAAATGGGAAAGCGCGCCTCGTCGCTGTAGTCGAGGTAAGGCGCCAAGCGCTGGGTTTGTTCGCGGCTCAGGACCTCGCACTCCACACCGTGCAAGCGCATGGTGTTGGCGCGGCGCACCTGCGCGTCCATGGCCGATGGGGAGCACACCACGAACAGGTAGCCCCGCGGCGAGAACATGACGTTGTAGTTCAGCTCGTGCGACATGCCGCGCCACAGGTCCATCGAATGCTCATAGAACGGGGCGTTCTCCGGCATCATGTAATTGGAGCGCACGATGGTGGTGTTGCGCCCCGCGTTGCCCTGGCCGATGTAGCCTTTTTCGAGCACCGCGATGTTTTTGATGCCGTGGTTTTTGGCCAGGTAATAGGCCGTGGCCAGCCCATGACCACCACCGCCGACGATGACCACGTCGTAGTGTTTCTTGGGCTGTGGGTCGCGCCAAGCACGCCCCCAGTTTTTTTGGCCACCCATGGCGTGCTTGAGCAAGGACCATGCGGAATAAGTTTCACTCATGGGCGTCTTTCACATGCGCATGCGCAGGGCGTCGGGGTCGAACGGCGGGCTCATTTGCAAACGCGCGGGGCGGCGCTCGCCGAGGATTTCCACCTCCAGTTGCAAATCGGGGCGCACCAAACCGGTGGGGATGTAGCCCTGTGCCAGCGATTGGCCCACGAAGTGACCAAAGCCTCCCGAGGTGACCCAACCGACCACTTTGCCATCGATCCAGATCGGCTCGTCGCCCATCACGTCGGCGTCCAGGGCGTCGACTTCCAAGAACACCCGAGTGCGTTGCGGGCCTTCGGTTTTTTCTTTCAAGGCGGCGGCTTTGCCGATGAAGTCGGGTTTGTCGAGTTTGACGAAGCGATCCAGCCCCGCTTCAAACGCACCGTAAATCGGGCGGAACTCGCGGTACCAGGTGCCGAAATGTTTTTCCAGTCGCAGGCACAAGAGCGCGCGCATGCCGAAGTTGCGGATGCCGTGGTCCTTACCCGCGGCCATGATGGCTTGGTACAGGCGGTACTGGTACTCGGGCGCGACCCAGATTTCATAGCCCAGGTCGCCGGTGTAGCTGATGCGGTTGACCAGCGCGGGCACGTTGCCGATGGTCATGTGTCGGCAGTCCATGAACTTGAAGGCGGCGTTGCTCACGTCTTCGTCGCTCAGGCCGGCGAGCACCTCGCGCGACTTCGGGCCGGCGATGGACAGGCCGATGAGCCGCATGCCCAAGGCGTCGATCGTCACGGAGCCATCGGCGGGCAGGTGTTGTTCGAACCAGCGCATGTGGTAGACCTGCGCTTGGCTGCTGCCCCACATCATGAATTCGCCATCGGCGAGTTTGGCGATGGTGAAGTCGCCGATCAACTTGCCTTGGGGGTTGAGCATGGGGGTGAGGATCAAACGGCCGGGCTTGGGCATGGTGTTGGTCATCATGCGCAAGAGCCAGGCCTCAGCGCCCGCACCTTGGATGCGGTACTTGGCGAAGTTGGCGATCTCGGTCACGCCCACGGCTTCGCGCACCGCACGGCACTCGTCGCCGATGGGGCCGAAATCGTTGCTGCGGTGAAAGGACACGATGTCTTCGGCTTTTTCGCCTGCTGGGGCATACCACAGCGGGGTTTCCATGCCCCAGCTGTCGCCCATGACGGCGCCTTGTGCGCGCATCACGTCGTACAGCGGCGTGGTTTGTTGCGGGCGGGCCGCAGGCAATTCTTCGTTGGGGAAGCGGATGCGAAAGCGCCGTGAATAGTTCTCGCGCACCTTGGCGTTGGTGTAGTCGCGGGTGGCCCAGTCGCCGTAGCGCGCCACGTCCATGCCCCAAATGTCAAAGCCGGGGTCTCCATCGACCATCCAGTTGGAGAGCGCCAAACCGACGCCGCCGCCTTGGCTGAAACCGGCCATCACACCGCAGGCGCACCAGAAGTTGCGCAGGCCTTTGACTGGGCCCACCAAGGGGTTGCCGTCGGGTGCGAAGGTGAAGGGGCCGTTGATCACGCGCTTGATGCCGGCGTTTTCTAGGGTGGGGAAGTGTTTGAAGGCAATTTCCAGCGAAGGCGCAATGCGGTCCAGGTCAGGCTGCAGCAGCTCTTGGCCAAAACTCCACGGCGTGGTGCGGGTCGACCACGGCACACCGGCTTGCTCGTAAACACCGAGCACCATGCCCTTGCCTTCTTGGCGCAAGTAGCTCTCGGCGCCGAAGTCGATCACGTGGCCGATCTCTTTGCCGGTGGCCTTGTTGAACGCCTCGACTTCGGGGATGTCGTCGGTCACCAAGTACATGTGTTCCATGGCCAAGACCGGCAGTTCAATGCCCACCATGCGGCCGACTTCGCGCGCCCACAGGCCGCCGCAGTTGACCACGTGTTCGGCGTGGATCTCGCCCTTGTTGGTGCGCACCGTCCAGCTGCCGTCGGGCCGCTGCGACAGGCCTTCGACCATGGTCTGTGTTTCGATTTGGGCGCCCGCGAGCTTGGCCGCTTTGGCGTAAGCGTAGGTGGTGCCGGATGGGTCGAGGTGTCCCTCGTTGGGGTCGAGCAGCGCGCCGATGAAGTAGCGGTCTTCAATGAAGGGGAAGTAGTTTTTGGCCTCGGCCACCGAGATGATCTCGGTCTCCATGCCCAGGTAGCGGCCGCGGGCCACGGTCATCTTCAGGAATTCCATGCGCTCAGGCGTATCGGCCAGCATGATGCCGGGCGATTTGTGCATGCCGCACGACTGGCCCGAAATTTCTTCCAGCTCCTTGTAGAGGTTCACGGTGTAGCTCTGCAGCATGGCCACGTTGGGGTCACCGTTGAGGGTGTGAAAGCCACCGGCGGCGTGCCAGGTGGAACCACTGGTGAGTTGGTCGCGTTCGAGCAAGACCACATCGGTCCAGCCTTTTTTGGTCAGGTGGTACAGCACCGAGCAGCCCACCACGCCGCCGCCAATCACCACCACTTGCGCGCTTGTCTTCATGTCCAAAGTCTCCGTTGTATTTAAAAATCGGTTGCCACGCCGCCTTCGGCTTTGCGGCGTGTCACAAAAGCGTCCAGCTCTTCTTCGATCGCTGGGTCCATCGCGGGCCGCTCATAAGCGGCGAGTTCGCGCTGCCAAACGGCGTTGGCCTTTTGGTAAGCCGTGGGGCTGCCCGCTTCTTGCCAAGTTTCAAAATTGCGCCAGTCCGAGAGGATAGGCGAATAAAACGCGGTCTCAAACCGCTCCAAGGTGTGGGCGGTGCCAAAGTAGTGGCCGCCGGGGCCGACTTCGCGGATCGCGTCCATGGCCAGACCGGCGGGGCTCACGTCCAGCGGGGTCAAGAACTCGGCCACCATTTGGAGCAAGTCGCAGTCCAAGATGAACTTCTCGAACGAGCAGGTCAGGCCGCCCTCCATCCAACCGGCCGAGTGCATGATGAAGTTGCCGCCACCTTGCATCAAGGCCCACAGCGAAAACACCGACTCGTACGCCGCTTGCGCGTCCACGGTGTTGGCTGCGTTGACGTTGGAGGTCCGGTAAGGGATGCCGTACTTGCGGCACAGCTGACCGCCGGCCAAGACCGCTTTCATGTACTCGGGCGTGCCAAACGCGGGTGCGCCGGACTTCATGTCCACGTTGCTGGTGAAGCCGCCGTACACCACGGGCGCGCCGGGGCGCACCAATTGGGTAAAGGCAATGCCGGCCAAGGCTTCGGCGTTTTGCTGCGCCAAGGCGCCGGCGATGGTCACCGGTGCCATCGCGCCGGCCAGCGTGAAGGGCGTGAGCATCACGATTTGGTTGCGCGAGGACATCTCGATGATGCCTTGGAGCATGGGCGTGTCCAAGCGCAGGGGCGAGGAGCTGTTGATGATGGTGAACAGCGAGGGCTCACGCTCCATCTGCTCGGCGCTGATGCCGCGTGCGATGCGCGTGATCTCCAGACCGTCGAGGTTGCGCGCTTGTCCCAATGAGTAGGCGTGGAAGGCTTTGTCGGTCAGTTTGGCGATGTCGGACAGGCAGTCCAGGTGGCGCACCGACGAGTGCAGGTCCACGGGCTCCACCGGGTAACCGCCCGTGCAGTGCACGATGTCGTAGCGCTGCGCGAGCTTGACCATGTTGCGAAAGTCGACCTGGTTGCCCGCGCGGCGACCGCCTTGCATGTCCGAGCAATTGGGTGGGCTGGCCACTTGCGCGAAAGCCAAGTTCTTGCCGCCGATGGCCACGTTGCGCTCGGGGTTACGGGCGTGCAGCGTGAACTCCGAGGGGCAGGTTTTGATGGCCTGCAAGATCAGTTCGCGAGGGATGCGCACGCGCTCCGAGCCGGGTTTCACCTCGGCGCCGGCTTGGCGCAGGATCTCGCGCGCACCATCGTGCATGAAATCCATGCCCATCTCTTCGAGGATTTGCAGCGAGGTTTGGTGGATGGCCTCCAACTCGTCTTCGCTGACCACCGCGCTGGGCGTGAAGCGGTGTTGCAGTTGGCGGTAGCGCGAGGTGGAGGGCGCTGGCCTGGCCGCCCGTTCGGCGCGACCGGGTCGGCGCCGCGCGGCGGGGGTGGGGCTGATTTCATCAGACATGGGGGGGTTCCTTGTGTGGCCAAAGACCCGTGGAACACGGGCCGGATGCCGTGGGATTATGGGCACCACCCACGCCGGTCGGGTGGGTGCTGGCCGTCGAAATTTTGTCGGGCTAAGGTATGAGTTAATCTCATGCCTAAACAGAGGCTCCTATGATCAGACTTCCATCGCTCAATGGTTTGAGGTTTTTCTTGGCCGCAGGTCGCGCGGGCAGTTTCAGCGCCGCGGCCCAGCACCTGCACGTGACACAAGGCGCCGTGAGCCGTCAGATCAAGGACTTGGAAGACGACTTGGGCGAAGTTTTGTTTTTGCGTGAAGCGCGTGGCTTGCGATTGACCACGGCGGGCTTGCTGCTCATGCGCCACGTTGAAGACGCGTTTGAGTCCTTGGAGGCTGGGGTTGAGCAAGTGCACCAGATGCGATCGCAAGGGCGCATCGAGTTGAGTGTCAATGTGCCGCAAACCTTTGGCTCTCGCTGGTTGGCGCCGCGCTTGGGCTTGTTCACCAAGGCCCACCCCTTGATCACCCTCAACGTCAGCACCGACCCGGTGATGAGCAAACCCGAGGCCGCCCGTTTCGATTGTTTGGTGATGTTTTTGGACCGGCCTTGGTCCATCGGACACTCGCATTTGCTCCGGCTGGAGGAGCACGTCGCCGTGGCCAGTCCGAGCTGGTTTGAAGGGGGCAAAGCGCCCGATCTGGCCACCACGCCACGCCTGATGCTCAAAAATGGTGCCGTTGACCTGCCGGTGTGGAGCGATTGGCTGCAGGCCCAAGGTTTGGGCCAACCCAAGTCCTATGAGCACACCGCCAAGGTCCGTTTTTCCAGCCTCGATCAAGCCATCAACGCCGCGGTCGCGGGAGCCGGCATTGGCATTGTGGACAAGGCCATGGTGGTCAATGAGCTCAGGCAAAAGCGCTTGCGTTTGTTGCCGCAGCGCAAAACCCAAGGCCCTTACGGCTATTGGTGGGTGCAGTTGGCGCCGCGCCGCAGCCCAGCGGCCGAGCAGTTTCACAGTTGGCTGATGAGCCAATCATAAAATGGCGCCTCGTGGCCCAAAAACCCTGATCTCTTTGGGGTAGAATCCGTCCGGCTGATGCAAGTACGGCATTTTTTGTCGCATTTGAAACGGTTTCCAAGGCAACACTGGCGCAAAACCCATGACAAGCAAACCCGTCCCGCTGAAAAACAACCTCGTTCAGCCGCTGGTGCCCGACCTGAAGGTTCGCATTGCCTTTTTGATTGTTCCGGACTACACGCTCTTGGCCTTGAGTTGTGCCATCGAAGCCTTGCGCATGGCCAACAGGTCCTGTGGTCAGACCGTGTACGAATGGGTGGTGGTGAGCCAAAACGGCGAGCCGGTTCGCGCCAGTTGCGGGCATTACTTGGAGCCCGTGCAGCGGGTCAGTGGCATGCCCAAGCCCGACATGCTGTTCGTGTGCGGCGGCATCAACGTGTCCAAACAGTTCAACCCCGAACTGCAAGCCACGCTGCGCCACTGGGCCCAGCGCTGCAGCGTCGTGGGCTCTTTGTGCACCGGCAGCTACCTCTTGGCCAAAGCCGGCTTGCTCGACGGCTACCGGGCGGTCATTCACTGGGAAAACATGGCCTCTTTGAAGGAGCTGTTCCCCAATGTGAAGTTCTTGGACCAGGTGTATGTCTTGGACCGCGACCGCTACACCTGCGCCGGTGGCGTGGCACCCTTGGACATGATGTCGCAGATTTTTCGCAAACACCTGCGGCAAAACGTGTGCACCGTCATCTCAGAGCAGTTCATCTTGGACCGGGTGCGCAACGAAAGCGACCGCCAGCGCGTGCCTTTGCAAGCGCGCGTCGGTAAGTACCATGAAAACCTCATCGAGGCGGCCGCCATCATGGAGGCCAACATCGAAGAGCCGTATTCTATGGACGAAATTTCCAAATTCGTTGGTGTGTCGCGGCGCCAGTTGGAGCGATTGTTCCAGCGCTACTTGGGCCAGGTGCCCACCAAATACTACCTAGACTTGCGGCTGCAGCGCGCCCGCGAGTTGCTCAACCAAACCTCGCTGTCGATCACCGAAATCGCCGTCATTTGCGGCTTTCAATCACCGCCGCATTTCTCCAAGTGCTACCGAAGCACCTTCGGCCTATCGCCGAGCTCGGACCGCCGTCAAAACCTGAGCACCTCGGGCGCAGACTGATCGGCGGCCCTAGGCCGCACACGCTCAGCGGAAGATCACCGTGCGGCTGCCGTTGAGGAACACGCGGTGTTCAATGTGGAAGCGAACGGCCGCCGACAAGGCGCGGCACTCGGAGTCGCGGCCCGCAGCTGCCAGTTGTGTGGGATCGAAGCTGTGGTCCACGCGCTCCACGATCTGCTCGATGATCGGCCCTTCGTCGAGGTCGGCGGTCACGTAATGTGCGGTGGCTCCGGTGAGCTTGACCCCACGATCGTAGGCTTGGTGGTAGGGGCGTGCACCTTTGAAACCAGGTAAGAACGAGTGGTGGATGTTGATGGCCCGGCCCCGCAGTTGGCGGCACAGGTCGTCCGACAAAATTTGCATGTAGCGCGCCAGCACGACCAAGTCCGATTGCGTCTCTTCCACGATTTGCAACAAGCGGGCTTCTTGCTCGGCTTTGTTTTGTGGGGTCACGGGCAACAAGATGAAGGGGATGTTGTGTGACTCCACCAAGCTTTGCATGTCTGGGTGGTTGGAGACCACCGCGGGGATGGTCATGTGCAGCTCGCCGCGGCGCTGGCGGTAGAGCAGGTCGACCAAACAGTGGTCGAACTTGGAGACCATGATCAGCACCCGGCTGGGCTTTTCATTCTCGTAAATCGCCCACTCCATTTGCTCGCGCCGGGCCACGTCCATGAACTGCTCGCGCCAGCCGTTGATGTCGGGGCTCTTGTCGTTGTCGCCAAAGAAGACGGTGCGAACGAAGAACTTGCCGCTGATCACATCGTCGTATTGCTGCATGTCAACGATGAAGCCGTGGCGGGTGGCCAGGAACGTAGAAATGGCTGCAACGGTGCCCAAACGGCTGTCGCAGGAGGCGCTGAGGGTGAAGAGCTTTTTGCCTTCGAGGCGGGGATCCATGGGGTTTTCTCCGGGAGTGATCAAGGAATGGAGGCAGTTTAATGATGCACCTTGATTCGGATTGTCTGTTGGCGACACATCCCGCCACCGAGACGACGGCGCACCCCGATCTTCCTGCACGCAGGGCACAGGCCTGATGCAACACCTGTCGTCCGGCGACAAAGGCTGGTCGCACACGCATCCATCTTGGTTCAATGGGCCGCTTACGATTGCGATCAACCCCACCCCTGCGCTTGGCGCTACCCAGAGGAATGAACATGGCAGAAGACTTCGACGACGACTTGGACCTCAACACGCTCAACGATGAAGAGTTGACCGAACAGGTGCACGACGACCTCTACAACGGTTTGCGTGAAGAGGTGGTCGAGGCCACCAACATCTTGCTCGGCCGCGGCTGGTCCGCCGACCGCGTGCTCAACGACGCTTTGGTCGAAGGCATGCGCATCGTGGGCGTCGATTTCCGCGACGGCATTTTGTTTGTGCCTGAGGTCTTGCTGGCGGCCAACGCCATGAAAGGCGGCATGGAAGTGCTGCGCCCCTTGTTGGCCGAAACCGGCATCGAGCCGATCGGCAAGATGGTGATCGGCACCGTCAAGGGCGACATCCACGACATTGGCAAAAACCTGGTCGGCATGATGATGGAAGGCGCGGGCTTTGAGGTCATCGACATCGGCATCAACAACCCTGTGGAGAAGTACCTGGAAGCCATCGAAGAGCACCAGCCCGACATCTTGGGCATGTCCGCCCTGCTGACCACCACCATGCCTTACATGAAGGTGGTCATCGACACCCTGAAGGAAAAAGGCTTGCGCGACGACTACATCGTGCTCGTGGGTGGCGCGCCCTTGAACGAAGAATTCGGCAAGGCCGTGGGTGCCGATGCTTACTGCCGCGACGCGGGCGTGGCGGTGGAAACCGCCAAGACGCTGCTCGCCGCTCGCCGCTTAGCGGCCTGAGCGTCCGTGGCAATGGGTGACGGCCGATCGTGAAACACCACGCCAACACCCTGGTCATCGCTTGTGGCGCACTGGCCCACGAGATCACCGCCTTACAACGGCTCAACCCTTGGCCACATTTGACGGTGCAGTGTTTGCCGGCGGACTGGCACAACACGCCCGAGAAAATCACGCCGGGCGTGGCCCGCCACATCGAGCGGGCCCGCGCGGCGGGCTTTGAACACATTTACGTGGCGTTCGCCGATTGCGGCACGGGCGGTCAGTTGGATGCCCTGCTCAAGCGCGAGGGCGTGGAGCGTTTGCCGGGGGCCCATTGTTATGGCTTCTTCGCGGGCGACGCGCTCTTCGATGAGCTCAACGAAACCGCCTTGGGCAGTTTCTACCTGACCGACTTCTTGCTGCGCCACTTTGACCGGCTGGTGATCCAAGGCCTGGGGCTCGATCGCCACCCCGAACTCTTGCCCGTGTATTTTGGCAACTACACCCATTTGGTGTACCTTGCCCAGCGAGAGAGCCCCGACGGCAT
>DAISXI010000001.1:0-69921 GCA_036825935.1 Hydrogenophaga sp. | reverse complement strand
ACTTCAATGCCAAGCTCGAAGCCGCAGGCCTGGTGAACCTGGCCTATTGGGAAAATGGTTTCCGTAACCTGACCAACAGCAAGCGCCCGGTCACCAAGCTTGAAGACTTCGATGGCGTGAAAGTTCGCGTGATGCAGAACAACATCTTCTTGGACACCTTCAAGACGCTGGGCACCAACGCTGTACCCATGGCCTTTGGCGAAGTATTCACAGCACTAGAAACCAAGACCATCGACGGCCAGGAAAACCCCTTTGTGACCATTGAGACCTCCAAGTTCAATGAAGTGCAAAAGTTCCTGAGCGTGACACGCCATGCCTATACACCTTTCCTGGTGCTCTACAGCAAGAAACTGTGGGACCAACTCAGCCCGCAAGAGCAAGCTGTGCTGCGTGAAGCGGCCATGGAAGGCCAGAAAGTGCAACGCGCCGCCAACCGCGCTTTGAACGAAAAATCCCTGACCAGCCTGAAGACCAAGGGCATGCAAGTCAACGAGGTGAGCGCAGCCGAGCAAAACCGCATCCGCGCCAGGGTGGCTTCGGTGTACGACAAGCACAAGGACTCGATCGGTGCCGAGGCCATCAAGGTGGTTCAGGACGAGTTGAAGAAGTCTCGCGGCGGTTGATCGCGCGCCCTCAACCTGTTTGCTGAACCCACAAGCTCCACAGCCAACCGCTGTGGGGCTTTTTTAACGACTGAAATGGGTGCTGCCATGAAAATCACGCAACTCGAAACCATCCGCCTGGGCGAATTTCCCAACATCATCTGGGTGCGCCTGCACACCAACGAGGGCCTGGTGGGCCTGGGCGAAACCTTCATGGGCGCGCAAGCGGTCGAGGCGTATTTGCACGAATGGGTCGCGCCCAAACTGGTGGGCCAAGACCCCTTGGCCATCGAGTCGCGCCAGCGCGACATCACCGGCTATTTGGGTTGGCGTGGGTCCGGGGTCGAGACGCGTGGCAACTCGGCGGTGGACATTGCGCTGTGGGATATTTTTGGTAAAGCTGCGGGCATGCCGGTCTACACCGCGCTGGGCGGCAAGAGCCGTGATGAGATCCGCGTGTACAACACTTGCGCGGGTTACCAATACATCCGCAGCAACGTGAACCAGACCAGCAGCAATTGGGGCTTGGGCAACAACGCTGGGCCTTACGAAGACCTGCAAGGCTTTTTGCACCGTGCGGACGAGGTGGCCGAGTCGCTGCTGTCCGAAGGTATCACCGGCATGAAAATTTGGCCGTTTGATGTGGCGGCAGAAAAGTCGCACGGCCAGTACATCAGCCCCCAAGACCTGAACACGGCGCTGGATCCATTCCGCAAAATCCGCAATGCGGTGGGCGACAAGATGGACATCATGGTGGAGTTTCACAGCCTGTGGCGCTTGCCCATGGCGCAAAAAATCTCGCGTGCACTGCAAGAGTTCGACACCTTCTGGCACGAAGACGCGATCCGCATGGACAGCCTCGATTTGCTCAAGCAGTACGCGGTGGACTGCAAGGCGCTGATTTGCGCGAGCGAAACGCTCAGCTACAAGTGGGGTTTCAAGGATTATTTGCAAACCGGCGTGGCCGGTGTGGCCATGCTCGATTTGAGTTGGTGCGGTGGCCTGACCGAGGCCCGCAAGATCGCCGCCATGGCCGACGCCTGGCAACTGCCCGTGGCCCCACACGACTGCACCGGACCGGTGGTGTGGGCTGCGTCCACCCACTTGTCTCTGCACGCGCCCAATGCCTTGATTCAAGAAAGCGTGCGGGCTTTTTACAGCGGCTGGTACAAAGAGTTGGTCACCGAGTTGCCGCAGGTGAAAAACGGCATGATCAGCCTGAATGACAAGCCAGGTTTGGGCTTGGAGTTGCTGCCCGACTTGCACAAGCGGGCCGATGCGGTGGTGCGGGTCAGTCGCTGATCAGCCGCGCCCCACAAAGGGCATGTTGGTCGCCATCACGGTGGTGAACAAGATGTTGGCCGACAGGGGCAAGCGGGACATGGTCATGAAGGTCTCCACCACGGCGCTCATGTCCATGCGGGGCTCGGGTTTGATGCTCAGGTCTGCTTGGTGCACGCCTTGCGCCATCTTGAGGGTCATGTCCGAGGCCACGTTGCCAATGTCGATCTGACCCACCGCGATACTGTAGGGACGACCGTCCAGAGACGCCGCACGGGTCAGGCCCGAGATGGCGTGTTTGGTGGCGGTGTAGGCGATCGAGCCCGGGCGTGGCACATGGGCCGAGATGGAACCGTTGTTGATGATGCGGCCGCCTTGTGGGCTTTGCTCTTGCATCAGCTTGAAGGCGCACGACAGGGTGTAGAACGCCCCGTTCAGGTTGATGTCCACCGCACGGCGCCATTCGTCCCCCGACAAGTCGCCCGGTAGGGTGTAGGGCAGGGAAATACCCGCGTTGTTGAACACCAAATCGAGGCGGCCAAAGTGCGTGCGAATTTGCTCAAACAGCGCCTTGACTTCAGGTTCTTTGGACAGGTCTGTCGGGATGGCGTGCGCGTTACCAGCGTTGGGGCCTGCTTCCGCGACGGCTGTGGCCAGTGCATCGGCACGGCGACCGACCATAACAACCTGCCAGCCTTCTTTGAGCAGAGCTAGAGTGCAGGCTTTGCCGATGCCGGAACTGGCACCAGTAACAAGGGCGATTTTGGACATGGTGTTGTTTCTCTATTTGGGTTTCAAAATCTGTGGGTTTCAGGCGTTTTGAAAAGCAATTTGAACCTTGAGCGATTGGCTCTTATCGGCCGCCAAATCAAAGGCTTCGATGGCGCGGTCCACAGGCATGATCGCGGTGATGACCGGCTTGCCGTTGACCAAGCCTTCGTTCAAAAAGCGCACAGCGGTGGCAAATTCGGCATGGAAGCGGAAAGTGCCGCGCAGGTCGACTTCTTTGGCCACGATCTGCGTCATGGGCAGGCTGATGTCGCCACCCATGCCCACGGTGATCAGCACGCCACGCGGCACGATGGTGTCCAGGCCCACGCGCAAAGCGGCTTCGCTGCCCGAGGCCTCGAACACCACGTCAAACTGGCCTTTGTCTGCCTTGTAGGCGTCCAGCGCTTGGGGCTGGCTTTTGAGGTTGATGGTCTCGTCTGCGCCCATCTCTTTGGCGCACTTCAAAGGCAAATCGGCGATGTCGGCGGCCACGATGCGGGCCGCACCGGCTCGGCGCAAAGCACCAATCAAAAGCGAGCCAATCGGGCCGCAACCGGTCACCAGCACCTGCTTGCCCAACACACTGCCCGCACGTTGGATGGCATGCAGGCCCACCGACAAAGGCTCGGCCAAAGCGGCTTCTGACAGACTCAGGTGGTCGGCAATTGGGTGAGCTTGGTAGCCTTCGATGATGAGTTGCTCGCTGAACCCCCCTTGGATGTGCGGGAAGGGCATGGCGCTGCCGTAAAAACGCATGTTCAGGCAGTGGTTGTGCTGGCCCGCCTGGCAAAAGCGGCAGTGGCTACAGGGGCGCGAAGGCGAGATGGCGATGCGCTGGCCTTGCGGCACGCCGCTCACACCGGCACCCACGCCATCCACCACACCCGAGATCTCATGACCCAGTGCAATGGGCTGCTTGATGCGCACAGTGCCAAAGCCGCCGTGCTGGTAGTAATGCAGGTCCGAGCCGCAAATGCCGCCATAGGCCACATTCACGCGCAGTTGGTGTTCGCCCAAGGCGGGCAGTTCGGTGTGTTCGATGCGCAGGTCTTTGGCCGAATGGCAAACAACGGATTTCATGAAATGTCCTTGCAAAAGCTTCAAAGGGTGGCGGTCACGCCACCGTCAACGTAAAGGATATGGCCGTTCACAAAACGCGAGGCGTCCGAGGCCAGAAAGACGGCCGCGCCGCCCAGGTCTTGCACATCGCCCCAGCGGCGGCTCGGTGTTCGGCCCACCAGCCAGCTGCTGAAGGCCGGGTCGTCCACCAGTTTTTGGTTCAGCTCGGTTTTGAAGTAGCCCGGGCCAATGCCGTTGACGTTGATGCCGAACTGGCCCCAGTCGATGGCCATGCCTTTGGTCAGCATCTTCACCGCGCCCTTGGTGGCGGTGTAGGGCGCAATGCCGGGGCGACCCAGCTCGCTTTGCACCGAGCAGATGTTGATGATCTTGCCTCGGCCGCGCGGAATCATTTTCTTGGCCACGGCCTGGCCCACGTAGTACACGCTGTCCAGGTTGGTTTTCATGATGGTGTGCCAGTCGGCGTCTTGGTACTCGTGCAGCGGGCCGCGAATCTGCATGCCCGCGTTGTTGACCAGGATGTCGATGGGTCCTTCGGCCTCAATCTGGTCCACCGCTGCACGCACGCGGGCGGCATCGGTCACGTCAAATACGGAGGTGCTGACGGAAAAGCCTTGAGTTTTCAAATTCTGCGCAGCTTCATCGACTTTGCTGGCGGTACGGCCGTTCAGGATGACGTGGGCGCCGGCTTGTGCGAGCGCCTCGGCCAGCGCCAAGCCAATGCCAGCGGACGAGCCGGTGATCAGGGTACGGCGGCCTGATAAATGAAAAGAGTCCAGGACATTCATCGCGCCAACATCCATTTGAGGGGGGTCATCACCAATTCGGGAAACACAATCAAAAAGCCCATGACCACCACTTGTGACATCAGGAAGGGCATCACGCCTTTGATGACATCGTGCATGGGGATGCGGCCCACGCCGCACACCACATTGAGCACCGTGCCCACCGGTGGCGTGAGCAAACCGATGGCGTTGTTGATGATGAACAGCACGCCAAAGTACACCGGGTCAATACCCGCCTCGCGCACCAAGGGCATGAGCACGGGTGTGAGGATCAGCACGGTCGGTGCAAAGTCAAGCGCTGTACCCACGATCATCACCAGCAGCATGAGCATGACCATCAGCAGCATCTTGTTTTCAATAAAGGGACGCAGGATTTCGACGATTTGAGAAGGAATGTTGGCCACTGTGATGAGCCAAGCCGATACCAAAGCGGCGGCCACGAGGAACATCACCACTGAGGAAGTTTTGGCGGCCGACAAGATGATGCCGTACAGGTCCTTGAGCTTGATTTCACGGTAGATGAACAGACCCACAAACAGCGCGTAGACCACGGCCACCACCGCAGCCTCGGTGGGCGTGAAGATGCCCATTTTCATGCCGCCAATGATGGTGATGGCCATCAGGTAGGCCCAGAAGGCGTTGATGGTGACTTTGATTTTTTCGCGAAATGGCACGCGCTCGGACACCTCAACTTTGTCCTTGCGAGCCACAAACCACCAAGTGATGATGAGGGCCGTACCCATCAACAGACCCGGAAAAATGCCCGCCATGAAGAGCTTGGAAATCGACACCCCGCCGATCACGCCAAACAAAATAAAACCAATCGAGGGTGGGATGACGGGCGCGATGATGCCGCCGGCTGCGATGAGACCCGCTGATCGGTCCATGCGGTAACCCGCTTTGCGCATCATGGGCAGCAAAACGGCGGCCAGCGCAGCCGTGTCGGCCACGGCCGAGCCCGATAAGCTGGCCATGATGATGGCGGCAAACACCGCCACGTAACCCAGGCCACCTTGCAAATGACCCACCCACACCAGGGCCGAGTTGACGATGCGCCGACTCATACCACCCGCGTTCATCAGTTCACCGGCCAGCATGAAAAAGGGCACAGCCATGAGTGGAAAGTTGTCTGCGCCATTGATCAGGTTTTGCGACACGATCTGGGTGTCGAACACGTCCAGGTGCAGCATCAAGGCCACACCCGATACCAGCAGTGAAAACGCCAGCGGCATGCCCAGTGCCATGGCCCCCAACAGCGAGACCACAAAAATCAGGATCGTCATTTGATGGCCCCTGCGCTGCGCTGGATGGCCACCTCTTCGGAGTCTTGCACTTGAATCAGTTCGGCATCCGAGAAGTCGCCTTTGGCCAGTCGAATCAGCTTGGCCAAAATCATCAAACCCATGGCGATGCTGGCCACATAGCCCACACCGTACACCCAACTCATGGGTATTTCGGTCACGGCCGATCGTGTGGTGGCGTTGATGTTGTGCTGTTTGAGCGTGCCGTAAAACATCAGCACGCAGCAGCCAAACATGAGCAGATTGGACACGGTGAAGGCGATTCGTTTACCGCGTGTGTTGAGTTTGCGCACCACCGAGTCCAGCCCCAGGTGCCCGTTGTCTCGAAAGGTGACGATGGCCCCCAAAAACGTGATCCAGATGAACAAAAAGCGTGAAATTTCCTCAGAGCTGATGATGCCGTCGTTGAAGCCATAGCGCAGGACCACGTTGCCAAACACCATGATGACCATGGCCGACAGCATGACGACCAAGGTAACTTCGGCGAGCTTGAAAAAAAGATCGTTCAGTTTTTTCATGTTGGTTCAAAAAAACACCCCCTCCACAGAGGGGGTGGTGTCCACAGAGACCGATTTACTTGGTGTCTTCAATGGCCTTGAGCAAAGCGGTGCCGCTCTTTTCACCAAAGGTCTTGGCAATTTCTGCCGAGACGATTTTCTGGAACGGGGCCATGTCCACTTTCTCGATCACCTGCATGCCCGATTTCTTCAGATCAGCCACCACCTTGCTTGCGTTGGAGGCGTTCAGATTGCGCTGGTAGGTGGCCGCTTCACGAGCAGCATCCACCAACACTTTTTGGTAGTTGGCGGGCAGGCTGTCGAACTTGGCCTTGTTCATGGCCACCACCAAGGGGGAGTAGACGTGGTTGCTGATGGTCATGTGCTTTTGCACTTCGTAGAACTTGGAAGACCAGGTCACGTTGATCGGGTGCTCTTGGGCGTCAAAGGTGCCAGTCTCGAGCGCGGTGTAAAGCTCAGCGATTGGCATGGGCGAGGGGTTCATGCCCAAAAGCTTGAAGGCCTGGATGTGATATGGGTTGGGCGTGGAGCGGATCTTCAGGCCCTTCAAGTCTTCGGGCTTGTTCACGGGACGCTTGTTGTTGGTGAACGAGCGCCAGCCGTTTTCCCAGTAGGCCAGGCCCTTCAGACCGTGCGGGGCCAATTCATTGAGCACGCCGGTGCCTACGGCACCATCAAGCACCTTGTAAGCGTGTTGGGCATCACGGAACACAAAGGGCAGTTCCATGGCAGCCGTGTTGGGCACGATGCCGTTGAAGTTGGAGGCGCCGCTGGAGACGATGTCGATCGTACCGCCCCGTGTACCGTTGATCATGGCTGCGTCATTGCCCAGCTGGTTGGACGGAAAGACGGTGATCTCCACATCGCCATTGGTGCGTTGTTTAACCAACTCTGCCAACTTCAGGGCTGCAGCGTGTTGGCCATCGGTGGTATTGACGGCATGGCCCATTTTGAGGGTGAACTTGGTAGCGTAGGCATTGGAGCCAGCAACGGCCACAAGGCAAGCGAGAAGGATGCGGGAAAGTTTCATGGTGATGTCTCCTGGTTTAAAAAGGTCTGTCGTAAAACTCAATCGGTGGGCAGCGCGTATTCGTCCGCGCTGAAGACGGTGTGAAACACGGTGCCATCAAACATGGCGATCATGTCTTTGGACACTTCTTTACTCTTCATACGCACCTCCGAGGCCAGAGCGATTTCGATCGCCTCTCGGCTGGGGTAACGCACGGCCAGCACCATGCCAAAGTGCGGCTCGGCCACATCGCTTTCAACTTGGCGCAGCACGCGAACTTCTTGCGCTCCCGGGAAGCGTGTCCAAAGCGGTACCAAGTTGTCGCGGATGTAGCGGTTGAAGGTCTCCTCCATCCCAGGTTTGACTTGGCCTTGGAAGAATGCACAGCGGATGAACATGAGGGACTTTCTAAAAATTCAATGAGCAGGGTGCAGGCGGCTGTGCAAAGCTTGGAGCGCTTGCTCGACCATGTTCTGTACAGGTTCGGTGATGGGCAGGCGGATGACATCGGTCTCATCGGCCTGGGGTTTTTCGAGGGTGCGGAACTGGCTGTCGAGCAAGCCCGGCTGCATGTAGTGGCCCACACGCTGGCGCATGCGTTGTGCAATCAAATCGTAGTCGCCGTCCAGAAACACAAAACACACATCGCCCGCTTGTTCCCGGATGCGCTCGCGGTACGTGCGCTTGAGCGCGGAGCAGGCCACCACACGCCCTGGCTCGTGTGCTTGCGCGAGGCACTGGCCAATGCGGTCCAGCCAAGGCCAGCGGTCGGCGTCTTGCAGGGCAATGCCCGAGCGCATCTTGGCCACGCTCTCGGGCAGGTGCATGTCATCGCCGTCCTCCATGTCCAAGCCCAGGCGTTCGCTCAAGGCGGCTGCCATGGTTGACTTGCCGCAACCGGACACCCCCATGACGATCAGGCGCAAAGCGGACATGTTCAGCGGCTCCGTGCCGTCATGTTGATGCATTCAGGCACGGGGCTTCGCAGGGCTTGCCCAGAAATACCGGCTTGCATGTTGGCAAATGCCAGATTGGCCATGGCCTGACGCGTTTCGGTGGTGGCGCTGGCCATGTGGGGGGTCAGCACCACGTTGCGCATACTCCACAGCGCCTCGGGCACATGGGGCTCGTTGGCAAACACATCCAGGCCTGCGCCCGCGATGGTGCCGTTTTGCAGGGCCACGATCAGCGCCTCTTCATCGACAACGCTGCCTCGCGCCACGTTGATCAAAAAGCCGCGTGGGCCCAGGGCCTTGAGCACCTCGGCGTTGATCAGGTGCTTGGTGCCAGCGCCGCCGGGCGTGATGGCCACCAGAAAATCCACGTTCGCTGCGAGCTCGGCCGCCGAGGGGTAAAACTGGAAATTCGAATCGGGTTTTTCGCTGCGGGCGGTGTAGGCAATCGACATACCAAAAGCGCGTGCCCGCTGCGCGATGGCCTTGCCAATGCGCCCCAGACCCACGATGCCCAGGCGTGCCCCCGAGACCTTGCGGGCCAAGGCCATGGGGCCATTGGGCCATTGACCAGCGCGTACAAACTGGTCCGCCTGCGGGATGGCGCGGCCCACCGACAGCACCAGACCCATGGCCAGATCGGCGACATCGTCGGTCAACACATCCGGCGTGTGGGTCACGGGAATGCCGTGCTCGATGGCGGCTGGCACGTCCACGCCGTCATAACCCACACCAAACACCGCCACCACTTTGGCGTTGGGCAGTTGCGCGAGCAGGCTGCGCGGCACGCTGGCCTCGCCCGTGCCGGCCACACCCAAGATGCGGGGAGCCAGGTTGGTAAAAGCGGCCGGGTTTGTCACATGGGTGCGGTCGTGCACGGTGTACAGCGACTCCAAGGCCGTTTGGTAGAAGGGGTGCAGTTTGGCCACGGCCAGCACATCGGCTTTGGACAATTCTCAACTCCTGTATTTCATGATTGGACAGCGCTGTCCAAGGCGGTTAAAAAAAAAGGAACCTTGGCGGATTGCCTATTTATGAGCTTTCCCGGGGAAATTCGCTTTGGTCAAAAGCGACAATCAACATTTGTGGGATAGCGTTATCCTATAGACCTTGTGGTCCATCACTTCTACGGACAAACCCTTGCCAAGCCCCCTTGCTCAGTTCAAAAAACACCGCGCTTCCGGCCGCGTCACCCTGAGCGATGTGGCCCGCGCTGCCGGCGTCAGCCCCAGCACCGTTTCGCGAGCCCTGCGAGGAGAGCGGGCGGTGGACCCCGCCTTGATCGAGCGCGTCAAGGCCGTGTCGGACATGCTGGGATACGTGCCCGACCCGGCGGCCCGTGCGCTGGCCTCGCAGCGCAGTGACCACGTGGGCATGCTGATCCCGCTGCTGTCCAATGCCTTGTTTGTCGACCTGCTTGACGCCGCGCAAACCAGTTTTCGCGCCGCCGGTTACCAGACCCTCATGGGCGTGACGCACTACAACCCCAGCGAAGAAGAGCAACTGCTGCGCGAACAATTGCTGCACCGCCCGGCCGGTTTGTTGGTCACCGGGCTGGACCACAACCCTGCCACGCGCCAGCTGATCGCCCGCAGCCAAGTGCCTTGCGTGCACTTGATGGATTTGCCCGCCAGCGACGGCGACGCCTTGTACTGTGTGGGTTTTCGACAGACCGATGCAGGCTCTGCCATGACGCGCCACTTGCTCGCCAGTGGCCGCCGTCGAATTGCTTTTGCGGCGGCGCAACTCGATCCTCGCGTGATGCAGCGCCTGTACGGCTGGCGTCACGCCCTGCAAGAGGCTGGTGCATTCGATCCCACGCTGGAATTCCTCAACCCCGCACCCTCATCGCTGGCTTTGGGTGGCGTCATGTTCGAGCAAATCATGCAACAGCGCCCAGCCGTCGACGCCATCTTTTTTTGCAACGACGACCTGGCCCAAGGCGCCTTGATGGCGGCCTTGCGCATGGGTGTGTCGGTGCCGCAGCAAGTGGCCATTGCCGGCTTCAACGACCTGACTGGCAGCGACCAGATGTTGCCCACCCTGACCACCGTGCGCACGCCGCGTGCGCGCATCGGCCAGGCCGCTGCCGACATGCTGCTGAGCCTGATGCGCGGCGAAGAGCCCGAGGCCCCTCAGCTGGATTTGGGCTTCGAGATCGTGCAGCGGCAAAGCGCCTGAAGAACTGACAGCCTTGTCAGCGTGGGCCCACTGGCCCATGCAGCACATGAATCAAGGGCTCGCCCCGGCTCAAGCGGCCGATGTTCTCGGCCAGAGTCTCCTGGCGTCGGCGCACCGTGCCGGCTGTCCAGCCCGACATGTGGGGCGTCATCAGCACATTGTCCAGCGCCGCAAAATCGAACTTCGACGGTGCGCATTCGCTGTGCATGGGTGTGGGGTACTGGTACCAGGTGTCGATCACGGCGCCACCGATCTGTCGCGAGGCCAAAGCCGCGTGCAGCGCGGCCTCATCGATCACCGCACCCCGGCCCACGTTGAGCAGCACCGCATCGGGCCGCATGGCGGCCAGCGCCGACGCGTTGACCAGGCCCTTGGTGTTGTTGGTCAGCGGCAGGCTGACCAACACCGCGTCGGCGCTGGCCATGAAGGTCTGCAAACCGTCCAGCGTCCAGCTCTGGTCCACCGAAGGGTGGCTGACGGGGCTGCGGTTGGCCACATGCACCCGCATGCCAAAGGCCTTGGCGCGCTGCGCCACGGCCTGCGCGATGTGCCCAAAGCCCAGCAGGCCCAAAGTTTGCGCCCCCATTTCGGTGCGCAGCGCCGCCGGGCGACCGGCCCAAAACGTCCAGCGGCCTTGGCGCAAATCCTGGTCAGCGCGGGCCAGCGGCACATGGCGCATCAGCAAGGCGGCCATCACGTATTCGGCGATTGCGTTCTCGTGGCCAAAGCAATTGGCCAGCGTGCAGTGCTTGGGCAGCAGAGCGGTTGAGATGGCATCGGTGCCCGCTGCCGGGGCATGAAACAGCCTCGCCTTCAGAGGTTTGGGCATGGCGCTGTGGAGCTGAATGCCGATCACCACGTCCGCATTTTCATAAAGCGCCCGCTCGCCAGGTTGGTCCAGGCCATCGCTCAGGTCGCTGATGCGGTGTTGGGGCCCGATCAAGGCTTCAAAACCCTGGCGAAAGTTGGCTGCATTTTCGCCATGGAAAACAATGTTCAAAGGGGCAGTATTCATGTGGCTTCGCCATCGCAGAAGTTGTAGAGCCAAGTGGCTGATTGCCAGGCCAGAAGGACTTGGCGGTAGGACGCTTGGCTTTCAGTTTATGCCATTGGCGTCCCGCCAGCCTGTTGGCTCAGCGACAATCGGGCCTTGTTGTTTTGAGTAAAAGGCCTTGGACATGGATACCCTGAAAAAAGTCATTCTATTTACCGACACCGATGGCCGCGCCCGTTTTCGGGACGACGAAGTGCCCTTGACCGAAGGCACTCCACAAAGCCGTTTGTCGGCCCTGATGGCGGCCAGCGCCTGCCAGTTGCGCCAAAGCCCTGTGGGCTTTCGCAGCAGCTTCCACTGCACGGGCAACCCGCAATGGCTGTTCGTGCTGGGCGGTCAAATGGAGATCTTTTTGCAAGACGGCAGCTCGCGCACCTTCGGCCCCGGCGAGTTCTTTTACTCGGCCGACACCTTGCCCGAAGGGGCCACGTTTGACCCTGCCGTGCACGGCCACTGGAGCCGTCAGGTCGGGTCCGATCCCTTGGTGACTTTGTTTGTGCGCTGATCAGCAGCCGAATCCCTCGTGTCGGCCATAGTGATTGCGGGTGAATTGATGCAGGGTAAAGACCTTGACCTGAGCCAAAGCGCAAGGTATCGGGGTGAACAAGGTCTTGTTCCCTAGGGCCCAGGCAGGGAGTCGGAGGTGGCGCATGTCAGTTGCACGGACTTGCTGCCCCCTAAAAAAGTAGACCCGTCTTCAAGCCCATTTCGCACGACCTTACCCGAATGCGCGTCGCCGAGATGACGCCCTGGGTCAGCATCGCGTCGGCCACTTTTACGAAGCCGGCGTGGATGTTTGCGTGATGCCCCGCAGGCGGGCATCCGCCTCTTAGTGGCCCCAAGACGCGTGCAGCGCGCGCTGGCTCATTTCCAGTCCTGGGTTGGCCACGCCACCGGTGTTGCTCAATCAAGGGCCAGAGGCTTTCCATGCACTCGTTGACCGTGGCGAGAAGCTAACCACAGAACGTCGTTAGCCCCGATCCCGGGGCATACTTGGCCTTAAGCGCTTGGATTTCCTATCCTCATCCATTGGTCATTTCGTTTTTTAATAATGCACAACCCAACCACACGCGGCATTCTCTATCTGTGCCTCGGCGTTTTTGTTTTTTCACTGCAAGACGCGATCATCAAGCAAGTCAGCGGGTCATATCCGCTGACCCAAGTGGTGGTGATTCGCTCGCTGGTGGCGTTTCCCATTCTGCTGGCTCTGGTGATGCGTGAAGTGGGTTGGCGTGCGCTGTTTGGTAACGACCTGGGGGCGCTCATGCTGCGAGCGCTGATCATGTTTGTTTCCTACACCGCTTACTACATGGCGTTTCCAGCGCTGCCCTTGGCTGACGCAGTGGCACTGTATTTCACCGTCCCGCTGTTTGTCATCGCGCTGGCTGGCCCGTTTTTGGGTGAGCATTCGGGTTGGCGCGTATGGGCGGCGGTATTGCTGGGTTTTATGGGGGTCATGGTGATGTTGCAGCCTGGCACTGGTTTGTTTGAGCCCGCTGCGCTGTTGTCTCTTCTATCGGCTTGTATGTACGGTGTTTCCATGCTGATGGCGCGAAAGCTCGGTTCTACGCAGCCAGCTTCTGTTTTGTCGTTTTATCAAAATGTCGGATTTTTTGTGGGCGCTCTGATGACCGCCTTGGCTTTGTCCGTCTTGGGCATTGAACATGCATCGCATCCCAGTCTGGCGTTTCTGGTGCGCAACTGGATGTTGATTCCCTTGGACGACTTGCTGCTCATTGGCGCCTCGGGTGTCGTGGCCGCCACCGGCATGATGTTTCTCACCAGTGCCTACCGTCTTGCACAAGCCAATAAGGTCGCCCCATTTGAGTACACCGGCATCTTGTGGGCCCCTCTGTGGGGGTATGTGTTTTTCCAAGAAACGCCTCGACTCACCACGGTCGCAGGGGCGGCGGTCATTGTGATGGCCGGTTTGTTGGCGCTTCGCATGGCACATCAACCCAACCCAACATGAGCCATTGAATCGCCCCAAAAATCCATTGAAATCAGCGTTGGAATTTGTTCCCGCTGACCACTATCGGTGGAAGCTGGGGGGTGACCAGCCGATAAGCCCTTTGGAAAGCGCGAACTGGTGATGAGGTGCAGCTTGACATTTTTATAAGGTCAACCTCCAACTAGAAAAATTCACTTATGACTTTGAAATTCTCTGGCCAGAATTGTTTGAAATAACCTATTGAAATTAAGGCGAAACAGATGTAGCATGATCCGCTATTTGTTAACTCTCAATAGGAATTCGATCATGAAAAAGTTTTCTCATATCCTGCTGGCATTTGTAGCAAGTGCTATTTTCTTATTGCCCGTACAAGCTTCAGCGCAATCGAAATCGCGCCTAGCCGAGATTTTGGAAAGAGGGACGCTGCGCGTTGGCACCACCGGTGACTTCAACCCTATGTCTATCAAAGATTCGGCCACCAACACCTACACCGGTTTCGACGTTGAGGCCATGAACCAGTTGGCCGCCGACATGGGCGTGAAGATTGAGTACGTGCCTGCGGAGTGGGCGACTTTGGTTAATGGAATAGTATCGAATCGATTCGACATCTTTTCCGGTGCTTCGCTAAGCATGGCTCGAGCTAGGACAGTCGCCTTTTCAAATCCGTATCTTTATGCTGGCACCGTTCCGCTGGTAAGCAAAAAAACTGGTAACAAGTTTACCAACTGGAACAACATCAACAGCCCTAATGTTACTGTTGCGGTACTTATGGGCACTGTGTTTGAGCAACAAGCCCGCGCCCACTTTCCAAAAGCCAAAATACGCGCTGTAGAAAAGCCTGCCACTGGTTACCAGGAGGTTTTGGCTGGTCGTGCTCAAGTAACCATCACCAGTAATGTGGAGGCTGCTACCTTGATGAAGACCTATCCCGAGCTTCAGATTGTTGGCTCCAATGCCGAAATGCGAAACAAGCGCCCGTTTGCTTACCCCTTGCCCCAAGGGGATGATGTTTGGGTGACTTATGTGAACAACTGGATTTCTCTTAAAGAAGCTGAAGGCTTCTTCGATGGTCTCGAGGCCAAATGGCTGTCCGCCAAAAAATAAACGTCTGTCTTTTGCTCATGGCACTCGGCTTGCTGGCCGGTTGTGCGGGCACGAGTGGTGAAGCCGACAGTTACAACTGGGGTTGGTACATCTTCAACCCCTTTGAGGCTAAAGGCGTTTCCAATTTACAGTTCCTGATTGGCGGCATCTGGGCAACGATAATGGTGTCTCTGTGCGCCATTGGTTTGTCGGTGATTCTGGGTGCTGTGGTCGCGATGGCTGGTTTATCTCGAAATAACCACCTCAAACGCGTGAACCGGGTCTATGTTGAATTGTTCCGTTCGGTACCTTTGTTGGTTCTGCTGCTATGGGTGTTTTATGGCTTACCTGTCATCATCGGCCTCCAACTTGGCGTTTTTATGACAGGCGTTTTGTCACTGGCTCTCAGTGACTCTGCTTTCGAAGCGGAGGTATTTCGAGCCGGCATTCAGTCTGTGCCCAAAGGTCAGATTGAAGCGGCCAAATCGCTGGGCTTGACTTGGTTTCAACAGATGCGCTTGGTGGTTTTCCCGCAGGCAATCAAAATCATCTTGCCTGCATTGGGTAACCAGTTTGTGTATGTCATTAAGATGTCCTCACTGGTGTCGGTGATTGGTCTGCAGGAATTTACCCGTCGCGCCAATGAACTCAATGTCAATGAGTATCGGCCGCTTGAAATTTACACCCTACTGGTAGTGGAATATCTTGTTTTGATACTGTTGGTGTCCTACCTGGTACGCCGGATGGAACGCAGGCTCACCACAACCAACTGAACCATGATCCTTCATCACTCCACTTGGCCTGACGTGGAAGCCTACCTGAAACGCTCAAAGGGAGTGGTTATTCCCACAGGCTCAACCGAGCAACACGGCCCCACTGGACTGATTGGCACTGACAGCATCACAGCCGAGACCATTGCCTATGCCATGGCCAAACGCTGCGGCGCGTTGGTAGGGCCGACCCTGACCCTCAGTCAGGCACAATTCAATTTGTCTTTTCCAGGCACCATTTCTTTGCGTCCGACCACGCTGATTCAGGTCATCATCGATTATGTTCAGTCCTTGGCGCGGCATGGATTTGAGCGTTTTTACTTCCTCAACGGGCATGGAGGGAATATCTCCCCGGCTCATTGCGCGTTTCAGGAACTGTATGCAGACCAAAGTTTGGGCCGTCACGCAGTCCCCACCGTGCATTGCCGACTTCGCAGTTGGTGGGACTTTGCTGAAGTCAATGAAATCCGGCAGCGACTTTATGGTGCTGCCGAAGGCATGCATGCCACGCCTTCGGAATTGGCGATTACTCGTCACCAGTTACCAGCAGCCAGCCGCCCAGACCAATTATCACCGCCAGCTTTGTTGAGTGCTGACTTTATCAAACTGCATGGCGGCGACAACCATGAACACGCAGCTGCCCACCGAGCACAGTTTCCAGACGGTCGTGTCGGCTCACACTCTGCCCTAGGCATGGCTGAGCATGGCAGGGCCCTGATAGAGTCTGCAGCAGAAGCTGCGGCAAAAGACTATTCTGACTTTCTAAATGCAAGTGAATCATGATCTTCCATGCCACCGCCCTTTCCAGTTACAGCGCCAAGGTGCGGCTGGTGCTGTGCGTGAAAGGCATTGATTTTGAAGAACGCGCACCGGAGAAGGGCTATCGTTCGGCCGAGTACCGCGCGCGGGTACCCATGGGTACCCTGCCAGCTATTCAGGAGGGCGATTGGGTGTTGTCCGAATCAGAGGCGATCAACGAATACCTCGAAGAACGCTACCCATCGCCTCCCATGCTGCCGCAGGACTTGCAACTGCGGGCTCGAGCGCGGTTTCTATGCCGTTACCACGACCTTTATCTGGAGCCCAAGGTGCGTGCGTTGTTTGCCCATGTCAAACCGGCGCAGCGCAATCCGCAGACGGTGTTGGCGCTGCACGACGATATCGACGCGCTGCTGCGCCAGTTGGCCGGCTGGGTCCAGCCCAGACCATTCCTGCTGACGCCGACGATTGGGCTAGCCGACTGTGGGCCCTTGGTGACCTTGCCACTGGCGACCCTGGTGCTCGCCGCCTGTGGCCAGCCGCTGACTTTGCCGGCGGTGCTGGAAGAATGGTTGCAGACTGCGTCGGCACATCCTGACGTTGTCCGTGCCTTGTCGCCATGGCGCTGCGCAACGCAAACCTGGTTGGCCTCTTAAAGAAGGAGACACTGTGAACGATTTAACTTTGCGCAGCCCCCTGGCCGACCCAGCTTGGCATTATCTTGACAAAATTGCGCTGGAAGACCTGTCAGCTGACGACTGGGTCTTGCTTGAAGAGCAACGCAGTGCCTATCTGGGGCGCCACCAGGCAGCTCAGGCGTTGCGCCTGCTGAGTGCCAGCGAGCATGACCCTTGTTTTGGCTACCAAGTCAACAACTACCGACATTGTCTGCAGTCGGCCACCATGGTGTTGCGTGACGGCCTAACAGAAGAAGATGTGGTGGTGGCGCTGCTGCACGATGTTGGCTTCATTACTTGCCCGTTGCTGCACGGCGATTTTGCGGCCACGCTGCTAGGGGCTTACGTGTCTGATCGCAATTACTGGATGCTTCGGCACCACGCTACGTTTCAAAACCTGCATTCGCCCCACCTGCCGGGCGTCAACCAGCACGAGCGGGAGCGTTGGCGCGGTCACCCGCACTTCGACTGGACGGCCGAGTTTGTGGCGCGTTATGACCAGGCGGCATCGGACCCCAATTACCGCTGCGAGCCACTGGAGACCTTCGTGCCCATGGTCGAACGTATTTTTTCCCGCAAACCCCAGGACCGTCGGTCCATTAAACAGGAAACGCCATGAGCGCATGGATCAAAATGATTCCGTTGGAGGAGGCCACTGGCAAACTCAAAGAGGTTTACCAGCTGGCGCTGACGCCCAGCGGCACGGTGGACAACGTGATGCGGGCGCACAGCTTGCGGCCGCACAGCATGGAGGGGCATCTGGTGCTCTACCGCAGCGTGTTACACAACCCGGACAACACCCTGCCGTTCTGGTTCCTTGAAGTGGTGGCGTCCTATGTCAGCATGACCAACCAATGCGACTACAGCCTGACCCACCACTTTGCCAACGCACGCCGACTCATGAACGACCCGGCACGGTCCCAGTTGGTCTGGGATGCTCTGTCGGCAGCGCAGCCTGAGCTGGCCTTTTCGGGTAAGGAACTGAATCTGTTGCGTTACGCTAGAAAGCTGACCGCTGATGTGGCGCATATGGAGAAAAGCGACTTCGAGGCGCTCAAGGCCGTCGGCTGTGACGATGGCGAAATTCTGGAGGTGAACCAGGTTTGCGCCTACTTTAACTATTCAAACCGACTGCTCAACGGTCTGGGCGTCACCACCCAGGGCGATGTGGTGGGCTACTACAAAGAGCCTGCCGCGGCCTGAGGCCTGGCTTTGACCTCAGCCTCGATCATTGCTGTCAGCCCTGCGCGGAAACGGGTGGCAGCGGCATCGAGCAGCAGGCCGGTGGTCTGGGTGGTTCGGTTTTTCATGCCGCGGTGCACGGCTTCGAGGATCACCTTGTCTTCCTCAAACGCGGCCTTGGCTCCGGCAGCGATACGCTGGGTCAGCGCCTCGTCGTCGGCATCGGTGTTGCGGTGCTGTAGCCAGAAATAGCGGGTATGGTTCTCGTCGATGGGTGTTAGAAAGTTGTACGACACCATGCGGTAGGTCTCTGGCCCGTCCACCATGCCAGGACCCCCTTTGCCAGCGGGGGTGTAAATGCCCATGTTGATTGCCAGTGAGGGATAGCGCACTTCGTAATGTTGCAACCGGTCGGCATGGCCGGAAAACTTCACCAGTGGGGCGTAGAACGGGGGTGGTGGCTGGTCCATCAGCCACCGACTGCAGATCACGCCACCGGCATCGGCGGCGATCTGCAAGGGCGTATTGTCGGTACCGGCGCCGGCAAAAGAGTTGCGGTGCACCCAAGCCACATGGGAGGGGTCGAGCAGGTTATCCACCAGCCACAAGTAGTGACAGTCAACCAGCAACTGGTCGCCCTTGGTCAAGCCCCATCCCGGTTGGCCGTGGTGTTCCATCTCGAACACCGGATGATCGGCCGCCAACGCTGCATCCCCCATCCAGATCCACAGCAGACCATACTTGTCTTGCACGGGGTAGCTGCGCACCTTGGCAAAGGGCGGTATGCGGGTCTGGGTGGCAGCATCAATGCATTGTCCAGTGCAGTCAAAAGTGAGGCCGTGGTAGCCGCATTCGATGGCGTCGCCCTTGATGCGCCCCATGGACAAGGGCAGCTTGCGGTGTGGGCAGGCGTCTTCCAGCGCCACAGCGGCGCCGGCTTGGGTGCGGTACAGCACCACAGCTTCACCCAAGATCAGGATGGGCTTTGGTTCGCGACCAATTTCTGGCGATAGTGCAGCAACGTACCAAGTGTTTCTGAGATAAGTGCTCATGGGTAATGTAAATCTCACTCTAGCAAGATGGTCCGAGGATGGTGTTGGAAGGTTGATGGTTGTTACAAGTTTAAATTGCACTTAGGTTTCATGCAGCTGATCCCAAAATGCGCTGGTTTCCATCAGACCCTTTCGGACCGTATCAGGTCCGTTGTGCATAGGCCAGTACCGCTTCTAGCATGGCACGCAGCGTGGGTTGTGTCCGCTCGGCGCGCTCGGGCAGGTAGTCAAAAGGCATGGCCTCTTGCATGTAGCTGCACTGGGTCATTTCCAGCTGAATGGCGTGCACGTTCGACGAGGGCTGACCGTAGTGGCGGGTGATGTGGCCGCCTTTGAAACGGCCATTGAGGACGGCTGTGTAAGCTGGGGCTGCTTGGGCGATGGCCAGCAGCTGCTGTGCCAGCACAGGGGAGCAACTCAGACCATCGGCTGTGCCCAGGTTGAAGTCGGGCAGCTTGCCTTCAAAAAAACGAGGCACCACCGAACGGATCGAGTGAGCATCCCACAACACGGCCACGCCATGACGGGCCTTCATGCGCGACAGTTCTTTGGCCAGTTGATCGTGATAAGGGCGCCAATAGGTATCCCTTCTCATCGAGATCTCTGGCTCGTCTGGACCTGCGCCATCGAGGTACAGCGGCGTGCTGTCAAAGGTATCCACGGGACACAGGCCGGTGACATTTTGGCCAGGATAGAGACTGGCCCCATCGGGTGGGCGATTCAAATCCACGACGTAGCGTGAATGGGTGGCTTGAAGGATGGACGCGCCCATGTCCTTGGCGAAGGCGTAGAGCCTGTCGAGGTGCCAGTCGGTGTCGTGGACTTGGCGTGCTTCAGGCGTGAGGCGACGGGCAATCTCAGCGGGAATATGGGTGCCCACATGCGGCATCGATACCAGCAGTGGGCGAGTGCCCGCGTGAAACATAAAAGGCGCTTGGGTGGATGGTGTGTTCATGGATCAGCTTTCGGCGATGAGCGCGCGACGAGCCCCCAAAAAAGCCTGGGCGGCTGATTCGCGCAAGGCGTGGCGCCCAGCGAGCACACGTGCTTGACCACCCACCCACACGCTGTGCAGCGCCGACGTGCGGTTGCTGGCAAAGACGTGAGCGGACAACATCTCTGGTGCACTGAGCCCCACCATGGCGTGGTGGCCGGCGTCCAAGGCCACCATGTCTGCGGGTTGGCCCAGCGCCAAACCGGTGGATGGACCGGTTGTGGCACGACCCGCCGCTTGAACACCACCCGCCACCGCCGCCAGCGTCATGGCGGTGGCCGTTTGGTGGTGCTGGGCATGGGCCAGCACATTGCGCTGGCGAAGGGCCAGTCGCTGACCGTATTCCAGCAGCATCAGTTCTTCGGCGGCATTCACGGTGATGTGGCTGTCCGAACCCACGCCCCATGCACCACCGTTCGATAACCATCGAGGCACATTGAAAAGACCATCGCCCAAGTTGGCTTCGGTGCTGGGACACAGGCCAGCAACCGCGCCGCTGGTGGCTGCCCGCTGGTATTCCTGTTCGCTCATGTGCGTGGCGTGCACCAAGCACCACCTCGGATTCACATCCGCGTGGTTCAGCAACCACTCCACCGGCCTTTGCCCACTCCAAGCCACACACGCATCCACCTCGGCCGTCTGCTCGGCGATGTGGATATGGATGGGTGCCGTCTTGTCCATGGCATCTAAGCCGGCAATTGCCTCACGCAAGCCAACGGGAGGCACGGCGCGAAGCGAATGCGGTGCCAGGCCCAGCCTGGCGCCTTGCGCCTCACACAGGGGCTTCAATTTGGCCAAGAGATTCAGCATGTTGTCGGTGCTGCGGATGAAGCGCCGCTGCCCATCGCTGGGGCTGGTGCCACCAAAACCGCTGCTTTGGTACAGCACCGGCAGCAGCGTGAGCGCGATGCCTGCGTTCTGTGCTGCGCGCAGCAGGCAAGTGGCCAGCGTGGCGTCGTCGGCGTAGGGCTGTCCGCTCGAATCGTGGTGGAGGTAGTGAAATTCGCAGACTTGGGTATAGCCGGCTTCCAACATCTCAATGTAGAGCCACGTGGCGATGGCCTGCAGTTGATCGGGCGTCAACGCCAAGGCAAAACGGTACATCAGCGTGCGCCAGCTCCAAAAATTGTCGTTGGCGTCGACCCGGTATTCGGTCAGACCAGCGAAAGCACGCTGAAATGCGTGCGAGTGCAAATTCGGCATGCCCGGCAGCACCGGTCCAGGGGCTTGGGGTACGCCGGGTGGCGGCATTGCATTGGCCTGCACATCCGTGAGTTGACCCTGCTGGTTCCACTGCAGCAGCACGTTGGTCGCCCATCCGCTGGGCAGCAGGGCATCTTGAGCAAAGAGTGTTTGGTTCATGTTGTTTGAGCCCATCCTTGCACAAGGCGGCCTTGGCGAACGATGGAGCGCACGGGACGCTGGCCAAACCAGTAGGTCAACTCGGCAGCCTCTTGGACGCGCCAAAGAACGAAGTTGGCCGGCCGCCCGATGCCCAAGGTGCCGTGTGTGTCCTGTAAGCCCAGTGCACGTGCGGCATGGCGGGTGATGCCAGCCAAAGCTTCAGGCACAGTCAATTTAAACAAGGTGCAGGCCATGTTGGCCATCAACAGCAGGCTCAGGGCCGGGGAAGTGCCGGGATTGTGGTCGGTGCTCACGGCCATGGGCACGCCGGCAGAGCGCAAGGCTTCAATGGGCGGTAGGTGCGTGTCACGCAGGGTGTAGTAAGCCCCAGGCAACAGCACCGCGACGGTGCCAGACTTTTGCATGCTTTCAATCCCTTTGGCACTGAGGTGTTCGATGTGATCGCAAGACAAGGCATGGTATCGGGCCGCCAACGCCGCCCCATCCATGTCGGAGAGTTGCTCAGCGTGCAATTTGACAGGCAGACCCAGCCCTTGAGCGGCTTGGAAGACTTGCTCGGTCTCAGCCAGTGAAAAACCGATGCGTTCGCAAAACACATCGACGGCGTCGACCAAACCTTCGGCGGCCAACGCGGGCAGCATCTCATGGCAGACCAGGTCGATGTAGGCTTGGCTGCGGCCAAGGTATTCAGGGGGCAGGGCGTGTGCACCCAAAAAGGTGGTTCGCACCGTGACACCGTGGGCTTCACCCAATTGGCGCGCCACCCGCAATTGCTTTCTTTCGTGAGCCAAGGCAAGGCCATAACCCGATTTGATTTCAATGGCGCAGACGCCTTCGGCCAACAACTCTTCGAGCCGGTGCGAGGCAGACGCAAACAGCGCGTCTTCGTCGGCCTCACGCGTGGCGCGCACGCTGGAGACGATCCCACCACCGGCTTTTGCAATGGTTTCGTAACTGGCCCCTTGCAGTCGCATGGCGAATTCGTTGGCGCGATGGCCGCCGTAGACCAGGTGGGTGTGGCAATCCACCAAGCCCGGTGTGAGCAGTGCGCCAGCACCATCGAAATGGGGCAAATCGCGGTGGACTGTGGGTAAGTCCTTGGCGGCCCCCATCCAAGCGATGTGACCGTTCAGGACCACGAGGGTGAGCTCAGCGGTCTCCAGCGTGGGGTCTTCCAGGGCGCCCGGCATGGGCCGAAGCGTGTGCCAGACACCATCGGCGCTGGGCCATGAAATCGGTGCGTTGGGACGGGTTTGCATGTCACGCCTCTTCCATTAAATGAACCCAAACCAAGGACGAGTGGGCTTCTTTGGGCGTGACCATGCCGGCATGGACCGACCCATCCCACCACCAACCTTGTCCCTCGGTACAGATGGACCAACCCATCATGTCCCACGTGCCTTGCATGGCCCACAACAGCCCACGTGGCGATGGGGGCAGCATGGTGGCTTCGCGCAAAACCGAGACTTCAGCACGCACCCGACCGCGTTGGGTCATGACATTGAAATCCGTGGAGGCCTCACCCAACAAGGTGCAATCGATGACCGCCTCGCCAGGAAAAGCAAAAGGGACGCCGGCTTGGTCCAGGCGGTGATCGATGGCACTGTGGGACTTCAAGTGCACCCCTTGGCCATTGACCAGCATGATGATCCGGTCGACACCCGCAAAGATCGAAAACGGCCCCGACTGCGCAATGGTGGCGATGCTGACCCGCCAAACAAAATCCTCAACGTCAGCGCCCACGGGACTGCAGACGATCTCCCGCGTGCTGCCCCCGCCGTTTTTCCAAGCTTTGACAGCCAATTGGGCTGTGTCGAAGTGCTGCAACATGGCTCAACGGATCATCGGCAATTTCAGACCCTGTTTCTTTGCTGTTGCAACCGCCAGTTCGTAACCTGCATCGGCGTGGCGCATCACGCCCGAGCCGCTGTCGTTGACGAGCACGCGCGCGAGGCGTTCAGCGGCGGCATCGGTGCCGTCGGCCACGATGACCATGCCCGAGTGCTGCGAGTAGCCCATACCCACGCCACCGCCGTGGTGCAGGCTGACCCAGCTGGCGCCCCCTGCGGTGTTGAGCAAGGCGTTGAGCAGCGGCCAGTCGCTCACGGCGTCGGTGCCGTCTTTCATGGCTTCGGTCTCGCGGTTGGGACTGGCCACCGAGCCGGTGTCCAGGTGGTCGCGTCCGATCACGATCGGGGCTTTCAAATCGCCCTTGCGCACCATCTCGTTGAAGGCCAGACCGGCCAAATGCCGCTCGCCCAAGCCCAGCCAGCAAATGCGGGCTGGCAAGCCCTGAAAGCTGATGCGTTCGCGAGCCATGTCCAACCAGCGGTGCGTGTGGGTGTTGTTGGGGAACAGCTCCTTGATCTTGGCATCGGTTTTGTAGATGTCCTCTGGGTCACCCGACAAGGCCACCCAACGGAAGGGGCCCTTGCCTTCGCAGAACATGGGGCGGATGTAGGCGGGCACAAAACCGGGGAAATCAAAGGCGTTTTTCACACCATGGTCAAACGCCACTTGGCGGATGTTGTTGCCGTAATCCACCGTGGGGATGCCCATGGCCTGAAAGTCCAGCATGGCTTGCACTTGGGTGGCGCAGCCTTGTGAGGCATCGGCCTTCAGGCGGGCGTGTTGTGCGGGGTCGAGCTGTGCATCTTTCCACTGCGCCACGGTCCAGCCCGGTGGCAAGTAACCGTTGATCAGGTCGTGCGCCGAAGTTTGGTCGGTCACCAGGTCGGGGCGCATGCCACCGGCTTGGGCGCGGCGCACCAGCTCGGGCAAGATCTCCGCCGCGTTACCGAGCAGGGCAATCGATATGGCCTCTTTGGCGGCGGTATGGTGTTTGATCAAGGCGAGTGCGTCGTCCAGGTCTTTGGCCTGCTTGTCCACATAGCGGGTGCGCAGACGGAAGTCGATGCTGCTTTGCTGGCATTCGATGTTGAGCGAGCAGGCCCCGGCCAGCGTGGCGGCCAAGGGCTGAGCACCGCCCATGCCGCCCAGACCGGCCGTCAAAATCCAGCGGCCCGTCCAGCTGTTGTTGTAATGCTGACGCCCGGCCTCCACAAAGGTCTCGAACGTGCCTTGTACGATGCCCTGGGTGCCGATGTAAATCCAGGAGCCTGCGGTCATCTGCCCGTACATGAACAGGCCCTTGCGGTCGAGTTCATGGAAGTGTTCCCAGTTGGCCCATTTGGGCACGAGGTTGGAGTTGGCGATCAGCACACGCGGCGCGTTGGCGTGCGTCTTGAACACGCCCACCGGCTTGCCCGACTGGACGAGCAAAGTCTCGTCTTCGTTCAGGTCCCTCAGGGAAGCCAAAATCTGGTCAAAGCAGGCCCAGTCGCGCGCGGCACGACCAATGCCGCCGTACACGACCAAGCTTTGCGGGTTTTCGGCCACTTCGGAGTCGAGGTTGTTTTGCACCATGCGGTAAGCCGCTTCGGTGACCCAGTTTTTGCAATTCAGCGTGTTGCCACGCGGGGCCCGCACCACACGGGTTGGGTCCAGGCGGGGGTCGATGGGGGTGCTCATGTGGGCTCCTTGAAAATGAAAAATGAATGTGTCAAAGCTCTTCAGCGCACGCCAGGCAAGGCTGTGTTGGTCAGCGTAGAGGCGCACTGGATCAGTGCGCCGCTCTTGACCATGTCGATGGCCGCTTGCATGTCGGGCTGTATGTGGCGATCGTCGCTCAGGTGCGCCACCTGTGTGCGCAGCAATGTCACCGTGGCGGCCAAGGCCTGACTGGTCTTGAGCGGCGCGTGGAAGTCGCAGCCTTGGGCCGCGGCCATCCACTCAATGCCGATCACCGCCATGGCGTTCTCGGCCATGGGCAGCAAGCGCCGTGCACCGTGCGCAGCCATGGACACATGGTCCTCTTGGTTGGCCGAGGTGGGGATCGAATCCACACTGGCTGGGTAAGCGCGTTGCTTGTTTTCAGATACCAGTGCGGCGGCGGTGACCTGCGGGATCATGAAGCCCGAATTGAGTCCCGGCTTGGGGGTGAGGAAAGCGGGTAGTCCCGAGAGTGCTGGGTCCACCAACATCGCGATGCGTCTCTCGGCCAAGGAGCCGATTTCGCAAATCGCCATGGCGATCATGTCGGCGGCAAAGGCCACCGGTTCGGCGTGGAAGTTGCCGCCAGACAGGGACTCGTCGGTGTCGCTGAAGATCAATGGGTTGTCGGACACCCCATTGGCTTCGGTCTCCAGCAATTGGGCGGCGTTGTGCAGGACGTCGAGGCAGGCCCCCATGACCTGCGGTTGGCAGCGAAGGCAATACGGGTCTTGCACCCGCTCGTCACCGTGAAGGTGCGAGGCGCGGATGGCGCTGCCCAAGAGCAATTGGCGCAAAGTCTCGGCGGTGACGATCTGTCCCCGGTGCTTGCGCAAGCGGTGGATGCGGGCATCAAAAGGCGCATCCGAGCCTTTGGCTGCATCCGTCGCCAAGGCGCCGGTGAGCAAGGCCGACTGAAACAAGCGTTCGGCTTCAAACAAGCCCGCCAAGGCGTGGGCGGTTGAAAACTGCGTGCCGTTGAGCAGCGCCAAGCCCTCTTTGGGGCCCAAGGTCACTGGGGCCAAGCCCGCGCTGGCCAGCGCCTGTTCGGCGGGCATGCGGCCTTGGGGCGTGTCGGCATCGCCCACGCCGATCATCACCGCGGTCATGTGGGCCAAAGGTGCCAAATCGCCGGAAGCGCCCACCGATCCTTGACCCGGCACCACGGGGATGATGTCGTGGGCCAACATGGCTTCGAGCAAAGCCAAGGTGGTGGGGCGAATGCCCGAAGCACCTTGGGCCAAACTGGCGATTTTCAGGGCCATCATCAAACGGGTGATGGCCACCGGCGTGGCCTCGCCCACACCTGCCGCGTGCGACAGCACGATGTTGCGTTGCAGTGTTTCCAGGTCTTCGGCCGGAATGCGCACACTGGCCAATTTGCCAAAGCCGGTGTTGATGCCGTACACCGGCTCGCCCTTGGCCACGATGCGGGCCACGCTGTCGGCACTGGCTTGCACGGCAGCGGCACAGGCGCTGTCCAACACAGGTTGGGCGCCTCGGTAAATGGCGCACCAGTCGTTCAAAGTCACGTTACCGGGAATGAGTTTCAAAATAAGGGGTTTCATCAAAAGGGTCGGTTCGTTCAAAAACAGTGGCGCTTTATCGCCCTGAGGTGTCGAAGCAGTTTCAATGCATGCCAAGGTAGGCTTCGGTCAACTTGGGATCGTTGCAAGCAGCTTCGGCGCTGCCTTGCCACACGGTGCTGCCAGATTCCAAGACACAGATGTGGTCCGCAATTTTCAAGACGCGCTCGGTGTTTTGCTCCACCAGCAGCACGGTCATGCCATCGCGCCTGAGCTGAATGGGTGATTGGTAGCAGAGATCATTAAAGAAAAACGAGAATTGCGAGATTTCATGGTTAAGTCCTTTCGGGTGATGGCGTTGCTTTGAAGTCGATTTTTCAAAACTGGTTAAATTGCATGTTTTGTATAGACAAATAAATGATTTGGTGAAATATTGTCTATACAACTCTGCAAGCCCAATGTAGTTAGAGCTAAGATCCGTGTCAATACTCAACACAGCAACTACGGGAAAACACCTAAAAAAATGCCCAAAACCATTCTGCCAACCAAACGCCAACCCGCCTACCAGGCCATCAAGGAGCATGTTTTGTCCAAGATTCGTGATGGTGCATGGACCGATGGGGATGCCATACCTGCCGAAGAAAGCTTGGCACGTCAATTTGGTGTTTCGCGCATGACGGTCAACCGTGCCATCAGGGAGTTGTCAGACGAGCAAATCGTCAAACGCATTCAAGGCTCCGGCACCTACGTAGCGCAAAACAAATACCAATCAACGCTGGTTGAAATCCGCAACATTGCGGATGAGATTGCGGGGCGTGGCCATAGACACCGCAGCGAACTTCACTGCCTCGAGCGTGTAAAAGTTGGCGAAGTATTGGGCCGAAAGTTTGGCTTGAAATCCAGCCAAATGGTGTTTCACTCTGTGGTGGTTCACTTTGAAAATGACCAGCCGATCCAGGTGGAGGATCGGCATGTCAACCCCAGTGTGGCCCCGGATTACATGTCGCAAGACTTCAGCAGCTTGACGCCCAATGCCTACCTCATGCGCACAGCGCCTTTGCAAGGCGTGCGGTTTGACATTGAAGCTTGCTTACCACCCACGCACATCACGGAGATGCTGAATATTCCTGCTGTAGAGCCATGTCTGGTTTTGCACAGACAGACCCAATCCATGGGGCAAGTGGCATCGGTGGCCATGTTGTGGCATCCCGCTTCGCGCTACCGTTTCACGGGTCATTTTTGAGGCAGATGCCACCATGGACCACTCACTCAATCAAGCCCGTCAGGCCTTTTTGGACGGTATAGAGCTGTTTGAACGCGACCAGTTTGAGTCGGCGTTGATCCTCTTCGAGGAAGCTTTACGGCTGGCTCCCGGCAGACCTTCGGTGCTCATGAATTTGGGTGTGACTTGCGTGGAGCTGGGGCGCTTTGAGCGGGCCAATGACTTCCTCGGCCAAGCCCTTGCCGCCGATGCCTCCCTAACCGACGCATGGATGGCTTGGGGCTTGACGCACATGGCCTTGGGTAACTGGTCCCAAGCCCTGCACTGCCATGAAAAAGCCCATGACTTGGGTGCCGATGGGGCCAGTTTTTGTTTGAGTTGGGGGCAATGTCTGGCGCACGAAAGGCATTTATCCAGAGCATTGAAAGCCTTTGAGCAGGCTTTGGTACACGAGCCAGAATGGGCCGAGGCTTGGAGTCAGCTGGCCCATGTGCAGCGCGACATGGGTCAGACCGCATCAGCCCTTGCTGGATATCAGCGTGCATTGGAGCTGGGTGCAGACCCTAAGCTCCATCACTTTTATTTGGCCGCCCTAAGCCCAGAGCAGCCGATGGTGAATCCGCCCGCGTCATACGTAGAGAAACTCTTTGACCAGTACGCCGATGACTTCGAAGCCCACTTGGTTGGGCAACTGGGCTACCAAGGACACAGCGTGCTGCTCGAACACCTGCCAGCCGATGCCACCGCTCGCTTTGAACAGGTGTGGGATCTGGGCTGTGGCACGGGTTTGTGCGGCCCGCTGATCCGCCAACGCGCCGGCCATTTGGTGGGTGTTGACTTGTCTTCAGCCATGGTGAACAAGGCCCGTCAGCTGGGCATTTACGACAGCCTTCATGCCCAAGATGTGGTGGACTTCTTGCACCAGACTTCAGAACAGGCCGATTTGGTGCTGGCGGCGGATGTGTTCATTTATGTGGGCACGCTTGATGCGGTGTTTGAGGCCTTGAGTCCGCGCGTGCGCCCGGGTGCATGGCTGGCCTTTACCGTCGAGGAGGCAGACCCTGGCTTTGACGTTCAGCTGCACAACACCTTGCGTTATTCACACGCTTTGTCCTACCTGCAGGGCCTCGCTGCGCGGCACGGCTGGCAATGGGCCCACGTGCACCGTGCCCCTTTGCGACTGGACCAAGCCCAGCCGCTGGTGGGCGCTTATGTGTATTTAAGAAAAAGCTGACGGTGCTTGTGCTGCAGGCCCACACCCATCTTCAACTTCTTCACTGCACAGCGCCGCCATCAAAGCTGGGTCCGCCACCTGGCCGGGTAGCAGCAGCTCTTCATTTGTCCAGCGCTTGACCAAGTGGCCATTGGCCACGCCGCCGGTGTGTGGGGCTTGGTAGGCGCGGCGGTGTTGCATGGTGGTGCCGCGGTTGGCGTTGGCGATGAAGCGGCTTTCGCCCAAGGCCCAAGGTTCAAAGTAGGCATTGGCGGCGGCATCCACTTGGCGGAAGTAGCTGCGTGCGCCTTCGGCGTTGAGCTTCTTGCGCACGGTGCGGGTGATGAGGCCTTGCAAAAGGTCCAGCGAGGCGTCGTCCATGTGTTCTAAGGCTTCGGGGCGCATGTCTTGTGTCGCCAGCGCGGACGTGGCGGCCAGCTCGGCGGGCAGCACCTGCACCATGGCTTTGACCACATCGCGGTGCGGTGCCACGGCGGTGGCCACGCCGCGGCTTTGCGGCTGGATGGGGCAGCGGATTTCCACAAAGCGCGGCTTCACTGGCCCGGTGCAGCCGTCGTGGTGGTAGTACTCGCCTTGGCTCAGGCGCCCTTTGCTGGAGCGCCCACGCACATCGCGGTAGGTGGGGTGTTGGGTGTGCACGTTCAGGCAGACCACCAAGCCCGTGTCATCGACCAGCTGGTAAAAGGCCTCGCGCCATTCGGGCAGCAGCAGTTGCTCGTGCAGGTAGTCGTTGGGCTGGGTTTGCCCGTCGACGTCTTCGCCTTCAATCACCAAGACAAAAGGTTTGGGACGGCGAACGCGCCAGCGGCGGTTGGCGAATGCCATCGTGGTGTGGGCTGTGTCTGGCATGGCTAAGGTGCGCGGGTAGAACGAAGGTGTATCAGCGGTCAATTTTAGGGTGTGCCTGTGGACAGGGGCGAACGCCTTAAACTGAGCGGCTGCCCATCCCAACGGCCTGCGAGGCCCATCACATGGCCTTGTCCATCATCACCGACCCGTTTTTTTACATGATCGCCGCGCCCGCGGTGTTGTTGTTGGGCGTGAGCAAAAGCGGCTTTGGTGCGGGCTTTGGTTCTTTGGCGGTGCCCATGATGGCCTTGGCGGTGACTGTGCCGCAGGCCGCCGCCATCCTGATGCCGGTGCTTTTGGTCATGGACTTGCTCGGCATGACCGCCTTCAGAAAAGACGTGGACCGGGCCTTGCTGCGCTTCATGTTGCCCTACGCTTTGTTGGGGGTGGTGCTGGGCGCTTTGCTTTTCAAACTGCTCGATGCGCGTTCGGTGGCGGCCATCGTGGGCGGTTTTACCTTGTTGTTCTTGGCGCAGCAACTGCTGTTCAAGACCGACCCCAATGGCCCACCGCCACCGCGTTGGATGGGCGGTGTGTTGCTGGTTGTCTCGGGTTTCACCAGCTTCATTGCCCACGCGGGCGGCCCGCCCGTCAACGCCTACGTGATGCGCCTGAAACTCTCGCCGGTGCTCTTCACCGGCACGATGGCCTACCTGTTCTTCTTCATCAACATGGCCAAGTGGGCCCCCTACGCTTGGCTGGGCTTGCTGGACATGCGCAACTTCGGCACGTCCTTGGTGCTCTTGCCCTTGGCCCCAGCGGGTGTTTGGGTCGGGTTGCGAATGGCGCGCACCATCAACCCCGTGTTGTTTTACCGACTGATTCGGATTGGCATGTTCCTGACCGGGTGCAAGCTCTTGTGGGACGGTGTTCGCTGACGGTTGTGCGACAGCGCACCGACAAACCGCTGCTGTGGGGGCACCATGGGCCTTGTTCGGGCAGACCTGTCCGTTTGATGCCACCCACAAGGACCCCAACACCATGCACGCCATCAGCACCGACGCCCTCAAGGGCTTGGGCGCATTGACGCAAGCGCCTTGCTTGTCTTTGTACCAACCCACGCACCGAAGCCAGCCAGACAATGCCCAAGACCGCGTTGAATTCCGCCGTGGGGTCGAGGCGCTCAGCCAAGCGCTGATGGCCGCCGGTGGAGCCCACAACACCCAAACGCTGCTCGACCCCTTTCATGATTCAAGTGGGCGAGGAAGAAGTCTTGCTCAACGACAGTTTGCGTATGGCACAACACACGCAGGCCGCTGGGGTGGACGTGGCGGCGTTTGTGCGATCGAGGGTGAGGGCTTAGCCCGCGGTTCAAGCGTCTTCGGCGGCGAACTGATCGGCGTTTTTGCCTTTGAAGGGTTGGTAAAACGCTTTGATGTTGGCCATGTAGGCCATGACGATCGGCACCTGCGCGCTGTGGGCGATGAAAAAAAGCCGGTTTTCCAGTGCCGGGTTTTGCTTCGCGTGCCTTCCGGGGGGACGATCAGTTGTATCGGCTCAGTCGCATCGCGAATGGCCAGCGAAAGATGCTCGCTTTGCCCATCCAACGGGGCCGCAGCTCCAAAGCAAAGGCCACCATCAGTGTCATGGGCAAGTCCCAGTTGCTGGTGTGGGGGGCGGCGATCAGCACGCTCTTCTGGGCGTGTGTGGGCAACTGGCCCTGGACTTGCCAGCCGCTCAACTTCAAAACGCTGATCGACAGCCACTTGAACAGGGGGCTGACCAAAGGGGTGGTGAAAATGGTGTTTTGCATCGAGAGCGATTATTGCCAATTGTTCTCTGCGTTGTGGTTTCATTCAAACAGTCCAACACACAATTGCTTTGATAAGACTACAAAATAAATTGAAAATAAATTTCAATGAATTTTTTGGTATCAATCTTAACGTTCGTTAAGAATTCGACGACCACCGCACCAGACAATTCACCATCAAATTCAATGGGTTGACTTGCATATGGCACAGCGGTGGTGGATGGAATGGCGGGACTTGCTGGCGGGCGGTTTGTTCAATCGCCGCCAGTTGCTGATGGTTTGCATCGCCATCACGGCCTTGAGCTCGCTGATGGTTTATTTTGTCCCGCAGACCGCATACGACCACCGAGTGAATGTGTGGCTCAGCGCCTTTCTTTTTTTGCTGATGCCCTTGGCGGTGTTTGCTCGCTTGTACCACCTGATTTGCCATGTGTTCTTGACGGCCATCGTCTTGGGCATGTCCACCATCGCGTTTCAAACCGGTGGCATCAACTCCAGCGTCTTGGTGTGGTTGGTGGTGATGTCGATCGCTGCACTCTTGCTGTTGGGTCCGGCAGCTACCTGCCTGTGGTTGGGCGTGTCCTTGGGAGCTCAGGCCTTGCTGTGGGTGGGCGCTCAGCAGGGCTGGTTGGGCAGCACCATCACCCACGACGATGAAACCCTACCTTGGGCATTTTTCAACCATTTGGGGGCCATGGCCTGCCTGATGATGGCTTTGTGGTTGTTTGACTTGTTGCACCGCCGTCGCTTGCTGGAGGTAGAGCGACGAAATCAAGCTCTGCTCGACATCCACGCTGAATTGTTGCAAGCGCAGGCCCACAAGGACGAGTTCGTGGCTTCCGTCGGCCACGAATTGCGCACGCCGATGAATGCGATTCTGGGACTCAATGGGGTGCTCCGCGATGAGTTCAAACATCAGCCCCAAGCCATCGAAACGGTGGACTTGATCCGCGGCTCGACCGAGAGTTTGCTGTCCCTCATCAACGATATTTTGGATTTCTCGCAGCTCAAATCTGGGCGCGTGGTGTTTCACACCGAACCCTGCGATCTTCTGACTTGGATGAACAGCTTTGCAGAGCCTTATGTGCGGCGTGCGCAAGCCAAGGGCTTGAGTTTGGGGTGGAACGTCCCGGATGTGCGGGTTGAGATTGACGCTGTAAGAATGGCTCAAATTGTCGATCAATTGTTGGACAACGCCATCAAGTTCACAGCAACAGGACGCATTGATGTGACTTGCTTGGTGCAGGGCGATCGGCTCTGGTTCGAGGTGCAAGACACGGGACGCGGCATACCCTTGAGCCGTCAATTGCAAATTTTCAACCGTTTTGAGCATGCCGATGAGCAGACCAACCGCGCTTACGGCGGGACAGGTTTGGGTTTGGCGATATGTGAGCGCTTGGTGGTCTTGCAACAGGGGCGATTGGGTGTGAGTTCTGAAGAAGGCGTGGGCTCTCGCTTTTGGTTTGAGCTGCCATGCCAGGTGGTGAACAGTGGCGCGATGACCCAGCGTGCGCTTGAACAAGGTTGGATGCCTGCCGAGTTTGATGTGCTGCTGGTGGACGACAACGTGGTGAACCTGATGGTGGCCCAGTTACAGATCAAAAAACACTTCGCTGGTGCACGCATCACCGCTGTTGAAAGCGGTCAAGCAGCGCTGGAAGCGCTGCGGATCAAGTCCTTTCATATCGCGCTCATCGACATGGTCATGCCCGACATGAACGGCATGGAGTTGACGCGTCGCTTGCGAGCATCGGCTGAACACGCGCTGATGCCGATTTTGGCGTTGACCGCCAACACCAACCCGATGGATCGCCAGCGCTGTTTGGAGTCTGGAATGAGCGGTGTTTTACACAAGCCCATGGACAGCCACATGGTGCAAAAGACACTCACCCAATGGCTCAGCCAAGCCTCAACCGGGAGCGAAAAATGATCGACCTCGCTCGCTGGTTTTCTCAGCACGTCATCCCACGCTTACCCGAGCGGTTCCAAGCCGGAAAGACACCTTACGCCGTTTTGTTTGGGGTGCTCATCATCGGCGTCATGCTCGTTTTTGCTTGGATCAGCCCTTACGCCTACGGCACGCTGGTCCCCTTGGTCTCTGCAGCCACCTTGGCCCTTCAAATTTTCTTCCTGTATCGGGGCATGTCCTTGGCAAAGACGGTGCACTTGGCCACCGCACTCGGAGCGGTTCAGATCGTTTTCGCGGCTTGGGTGTCGGGCGGTATTTTTTCCCCGCGTTTGGCCTGGCTGTTGATTTTGCCCATCACACCGTTCTTTGTCGTTGGACGGCGAAGTGGCTACATTTGGTTTGGCTTGGTGATCTTGATTCAGTTGACCGTGACCGTGCTCACGGGGCAGGGCGACTGGCTCAAGACTTTCGACTTGGGTCTGGTACATGCGACATCGTCATTGACGACCTACGCCTTGGTGACCTGCGTGCTGATCATCGTGCCCCTGATTTATGACCACCAGCACCGAAAGGCATTGGCAGAGGTCGAGCACCGCCAATGGGAGTTGGAGAAAAAACGTCAAGAATTGGTCAACACGGTCAAAGCCAGAGAGCAATTCATCTCCACCGTCAGCCACGAGTTGCGCACACCCATGAACGCCATCTTGGGCTTCAACACCTTGTTGCTCAACCAGGTGGGCGAGAAACCCAGAGCGCGCCAAATTTTGGAACACACGCGTCAGTCGGCCGACCATTTGATGACCGTGATCAACGATGTCTTGGATTACTCCCAGTTCGACGCCGGGCGTCTGACGGCCAGGGCCGAAACCTTTGCCTTGCGCCAAACGGTGCAGCACGCGGTCGATCTTTTCTTGCCCCGAGTCAAGAGCACACACCTGATTTTTCGCTTTGAGATCCAAAAAGATGTGCCCGAGTGGGTGAGCACCGATCGTCACCGTTTGATGCAAATTTTGGTCAATTTGATCGGTAATGCCATCAAGTTCACGCACGAAGGGCATGTGTTGTTGAAAGTGCAACGTGTACCAACGGGCGTGTTGTTCAGCGTGGAAGACACCGGGATTGGCATTGCACAGCAGCACCACGTGCAGGTGTTCAAGCGCTTCATCCAAGCCGACAGCGACATTCAAAAGCGATACGGTGGCAATGGTTTGGGTTTGACCATCACCCAGCGTTTGGTCGAGTTGCTGGGTGGCTCGATTGGTTTTGAAAGCCAGTTGGGTCAGGGTTCCAGATTTTGGTTTGAGCTGCCACTGCAAGCAATGGAGCCGCCCTTGACGGTGCAGACCGAGACCTCGCCCTTGCAAACGCCACAAGCCTCGTGGCGCTTTTTGGTGGTGGACGACCACCCCATCAACCGTTTGCTGGTCAAACAGGTGCTGCAGAACGCCTGGCCACGCAGCGTCATTGAAGAAGCCGAAGACGGGAAAATGGCCTTGGAAAAATTGAAAGCAAGCGTCTATGACGTGGTCTTCATGGACATGGTCATGCCCGAGATGGACGGCATCGACACATCCAAATTCATTCGGCGTGAATTGCCCAATCCCGCGGCGCAAACCCCGATTTTGGGTTTGACGGCCAACGTGAACCCAGTGGATTTGGACCGTTTCGTCGAGGCTGGCTTGAGCAGCGTGATGCTCAAACCGTTTGAGCCCTCACAGCTGTGCGCGAAGGTCGAGGAACTGCTGTCGCAGAAGGCTTATGCCGCGAGTTGACGCTCAACCTCGGCATGTAACACCGTGAGTTGATCCAGCAAAGGTCCCATGGCTTTTTGGAGGGATTCGGGAGAAGCTTGTTTGCTCAGGGCCTCCACTTGAACCACCAGCTCAACCAAACTGTCCACGCAAAACACCGGCGCAAAGCCTTTGAATTGGTGCAAGAGGTCGTTCACGCCTTGGGTGTTCCCATCGGCCAATCGTTGTCGCAGGGAGGGAAGATCGGCGTCAAGCGTGGCTTTGAGCGTGGCCAGCAAGCGGTTGACGCCAGCGCTATCGCCAATGAATTCGGCGGCTCGTTGGGTGTTGAGGTATTGAAACGGGGCAGTGGTCATGACTGAGAAGGGATAGCGCTTTTAGATTCTAGGCCATCCCCGGCGGCGCCAATTTCTTTGAACTGGCAACCGTTTCACTTCTCAGTCTGAAGCATCAGTTGGCGTAGCGCACGCTGGGGGCCGTGTCAGCCATCAGGGTGGGCAGGGTGTTCCAAGCTTGGCGAATGTCGTTCATGAGGGTGAAGACTTCGTCCAAGGCTTCCAGATCGTTGTGGGCGTTGATGTGGAACAAACGGCGGGTCACGTAGGCGTACAACTCGTTGAGGTTTTGGGCCAAGTCGCCGCCTTGTTTGAAGTCCAATGCGCCTTGCAGGCCCACCACGATGCGGCCAGCACGGCCCAACGCGTCGGATTTTTCTTTGATGGTGCCGTGGATCATGTGGCCTTTGGCCTTGGCCAAGCTCTCGATCAAGCCGTCAAACAGCATTTGAATCAACTGAACGTTGTTGGCACTGGCTACGCCAGTGACGACTTGAACGGAACCGTAGCTGTTGAGGGCGCGTTGTTGTGATCGCATGAATGACTCCTGATGAATGCGTTGTTACATCATGAGTCGGCCCTGGTGGGCAAAACTTTAGCCCGGTGTGTTGATTTTTGTGTCTGGGGCGGGCAAGCCGTCTGGCGCGACCCTGCCGCTGCCCAGTGCTGCAGGGGCAGCAGGATCGAGTCCCATGAGGCTCTGGGACATGGGCGTCTTGGGTTGGATCTGCGTTTTACCAAACAATTGGTTGCAGGCGTCATCCAAGGCCATGCGCACTTCCGCTTGTTGCTCTGGCGGCTTTTGGCTGATGTCCACACCGCATTGGTAAATGGCGTTGACTTGTGGCATGGGCAGCCAAGATTCCACGTTGCCGCGCAGCGTGGTGATTTGACGGGTGTTTTTGGGGGGCGAGGAGACGCCCATGCTGCCATCGCGCTTGCCCTCTTCAAAAATCGATTCGATGTGCTTGATGAGCACGGTTTCGTAACGGGTGCGCACATCGCCCAAACTGTCGGCAGGAACGTCCTCGGGCGGGCGACCGGTCATGGCGTCCCAGAGTTTTTTCGCGCTCAGTCCTGCAAAAGGGCCGACCGCCACCGTGGTCGGCTGATGGGTCGTTGCGCTGAGGTTTTCAATCGCCGTTTTGGTGTCTTTTTCCAAAGAATTCACCCGGTCCACCAAATAAATCACCAACACGAGCAGCAGCAGCAGCCCAATGGCGATGAAGGCGAGAAAGAGCAAATCCATGGAACGTGTCAGCCGGCGGTGGCGGCCGGGGGGTCACCAGCATTGCTGGATGAGTCGGCAGAAGTGCCAGAAATTTCATCGCGCAAGAATTGCAAAACTTCAAAGGGGGTATCCAGTTTGAGTTCGTACAAGCAGATTTGGTCGGCAATTTGCTGCACCCGGTTGATCGCGGCTTTGGCATCAACTTCCGTTTTTTGGTAGGAGGCACCCACGTTGAAGGTCTCCAAAGCATATTCTTCGGGCAAATAAACCCAAATTTCTTTGTCGCCCGACTTGATTTGTTGAAACAGGCTGAACTCGGGTTTTTCAGGTTTTTCGGTGTTGTTGACAGTGGCTTGAGCCATCATTTCAAGGTAGAGCGCTGTCCTTTGAGCGCCATCGATGAAGGTTTTGTCTAGGTGCGCACGGCACATCAAACCCATCCGAATCCGTGCACTGCGGGCTTCCCGTGTGTCGGCCTTGGAGGCCGTGATTTTTTCGAACAAGGCTTGGGCTTGTTCTTTTTCGTTGACGTCAGCGTCTTTTAAGAATGAAAACATGGGGAAAAACCGTTCGTTTGTGTGTAAAAGTCAGCCTATTGTCTCAAGTTATTTGCAGTTGGTGGCGCAACTTTTTGACGGTGCCCGACAGAATTTGACTCACCCTTGACTCGGTAACACCAAGGACCTCAACAATTTCTTTGAGTATCAAACCTTCGACATAATACAGCTGCAATACCATCCGCTCTCGCTCAGGTAAGCCCTCGATGGCGCTCTCCAAGGCGTGCATCATTTGGGCCTTTTCGAGCATGACTTCGGGCTGGTTGTCACTGTCGTCGGCCATGCCCATGACCTCATCGGTGACAACTTCCAGCGAATAGGTCTCGAAACGCTGCGCGGCGTCGCGCTCCTTGTGGTAGCTGGGCAGGTCTTTGCCCATGTGCGCCGCCAATTCGGCTTGCGTGGGCTGGCGGCCCAATTCGGCCATCAGGGTGTGCACCGAGGCGTTTTCGCTGGCGTTGAATGCCACCGCAGAGCGTGGCAAAAACGACAGCCGGCGGACCTCGTCGAGCATGGCCCCGCGAATACGGGTGAGTGCGAAGCCTTCAAACGGAATGCCCAGTGTGGGGTTGAACGAGCGCGAAGCTTCGATCAAACCAACCATGCCCACTTGAACCAATTCGTCCACTTCCATGAAAGGCGGGATGCGGGCCTTGAGGTGAATGGCCACACGCTTGACCATGGGCATGTGGGCGATCACCAAACTTTCGTTGGTGTCCTCAACTTGCGCATACATGGCGACGGATTTGTTCATGACGTGTGGCTCACTGTGAGTGCAACAAGCGGGTCATGAAGAACTGAATACGCCCATGAGCCTGCTCAATGGGTGGCAAGTCAACCACGGCTTGTGCCAGACGACGGAAATCGCGCGAGCCACTGCTGCCGGGCGCCCACTCCAACACCGATTGGTATTTCTTTTGTGCGTCGACAATCAATTCGTCGGATTCGATGGTGCCGATGTAGCGAAGGGTGACTTGTAAAAACCGTTGGCTGACCTCGTTGAGGCGATGGAACAGTTGCTGTCCGTGAGCTTGGCTTTGGACGATGTTGGGCAAGACGTAGATCTCGTCGAGCAATTCTTCGGTCGACATGACCTTGATCAGGCCGTAGGCATCGGCAATCGAGGCCGGTTGATCGCACAGGACCACAAAACGCCGCTGGCAAGCGGCCATGATTTGCAACACAGACGGTGACAAACCCGCGGCCACGTCGACCAACAAAAAGTCCACGGGTTCGGTCAAGTCGTCGAAGGCATGGATGATGGCCGCGACTTGACGGTCGTCCAGCGCAGCGAGCTCACGGACACCCGAGGCACCCGGCACCAAGCCCACGCCAGAGTCGGTGCGCACGATGATGTCCTGCAGGGTTTTTTCACCGCGCAAAACGTGGCCCAAGTTGAACGGCGCTTGGCAACCCAAGGCGAGCTGTGCGTTGGCCAAGCCCAAATCGGCATCCAGCAGCAACACGCGGTGGCCTTGTTTGGCCAAGGCCACGGCCAAGTTGACGGTGATGGTGGTTTTACCCACGCCGCCTTTGCCGCTGGCAATGCCGATGACTTGGGGGGTGCTTTTTTTATCCATACCAAACTTTGTGATTGGCTTTGCTCAAGGCGAACAAGGCATCGGGGGTGGTGGCAGGTGCCAAGGTGTCTTGCAAAGGTACGAGCGCCAACTCTACCAGTTCGGCCGGGTCAAAAGCGTTGGCTTTCGATGACAGTTTGTCGCCATGGCCGACCCAGCTGATGGGCAGTGGGTGGGGGTCGGTCAAGCGTTGCAACAAAGGCCATGCTTGGTTGGATTCGTCGAGCTTGGTCAAGATCAAGCTGCTCCACGTGTTCGCTGGCACCTTGTCCAGGCGTTGCAAGAGGCTGGCTGAAGCATCGGCGTGCAGCACGGCGTGAACGTGAATGTCGCCGAGCTCTTGGGCTAAGGCTTGAGCGTGTGTGGTGAAGTCCAGTCCGGGTGTGTCGATGATGATGCTGTCGTGGTCCTTGAGTTCTTCGAGCAACAGCTCCAGCGTGGCCATGTCTTTGGCGCGGTAAGCGTCCACGCCGGCCTGAGTGGCCAGCAGCTGCAGCTGACTCCAGGCTCCGGCACGGGTGTCACTGAAGCTGACCAAGGCCACGCGTTCGCTGTGAAGCGTTTGAGCGGTTTGTCGAGCCAAGCGAGCGCACATCAGCGATTTGCCCACACCGCTGGGGCCACACAAGGCGTGCACGCCGCGCCAGTCGGGGGCGGTTTGGGCGGCGGGCAAATTGCTGACCAAGGTGTCTCTGATCAAGCCCACGCCTTGCGTGGGGTTTTCGCAGTGGCGCAGGGCGTCGGCGAGCAGGGCGCGCAAGCGTGCGGGCACACCGGCGTCTTGCATGGCTTGGGCCAAGGCCTGCATGCCAGGGGGCAGCCCCAACTGGGTTTGCCATGCTTGTAATTGCTGGGTGCGTTGGAATTCTTGGCGCAGCATTTGGATTTCCTGCCGCACCAAGTCAACGATTTCTTTGCCACGAAGCTGCTGCTGGTCGGCACTGAACTCTTGGGCGCTGACCGGTGGCACCACCATCTCGGGCTCAATGCGACCGCTCAGGGTGTCTTGCATCGCGTCATCAAAGGTCTTGAAGGGCATGGGAGCTGCACGTTGGGCCGAAGCGCTCTCAGCGCCATGAAGGCGGATGTCTTGCGCCAGGGGGCTGCCCAACAAGTCGTTGCGCTCGCCAGTGACGTCGGCGGCGACGATCAGCTCGGTTTGACCATTGACTTGAGAAGATGAGATGACCAAAGCGTCGCGGCCGTACAAGGCGATGGCCTTGTCGTGGGCGGTCCGGGCGTCGCGGGCGAGGATGCGTTTGAGTTCCATGGCTTGGGCTCTTGGTCTTATTGAATGGGTTTTTCGGCAACAACGGTGTTGATCACCTTGACGGCCTGCTCATCGGGAATTTCGCTGTAAGACAGCACGGTCATGTCGGCCACGCGGTGGCGCACGGCCTTGGCCATCCAGGTGCGAATGGCCGGGGCGACCACCAACACGGCGGGGAAGCCGTCGTTTTCGACCGTGCGGGCACTTTCTCGCAAGGCGTTGAAGAGGCGTTCGGCCAAACCGGGTTCGAGCACGACCCCATTGGAGCCGTTGTTTTGCTGAATCACGGTGTGCAGCAACTGCTCCAAACCCGGGTCCAGTGTCATGACGTTGAGCGTTTCGCGGTTTTCAAGCAGGTTTTGTACGATCATGCGGCCCAGCTTGGGGCGCACCAAAGCGGTCAATTGATCCGGGTCTTGGGTGCGCACGCTGGCTTCGGTCAAGGCCTCGACGACGGAGCGCATGTCGCGGATCGGCACGTTTTCGCTCAGCAGGTTTTGCAAGGTGCGGGTGACCACGCCCAAAGACAGCTTGCCGGGCACCAATTCTTCGACCAGCTTGGGCGATTTGGCGGCCACTTTGTCGAGCAATTTTTGCGCTTCATCGTGGCTGAGCAGCTCAGAGGCGTTCTCGCGCAACACTTTGTTCAGGTGGGTGGCGATGGCCGTGCTGGGGTCCACCACGGTGTAGCCCAGCGTTCGGGCGTAATCGCGTTGCGAGGGGTCGATCCACACAGCTTCTAGGCCAAACGCGGGTTCTTTGGTCTTGATGCCTTCGAGCGTGCCATAGACCTTGCCGGGGTTGATCGCCAATTCGCGGCCCACCATGATGTCGCCTTTGCCGCGCACCGTGCCGTTGAGCACGATGTGGTAGGTGTCGGGGTTGAGGCTCAAGGCGTCGCGGATGCGCACGGCTTGGACCAAGAAGCCCAATTCGGCGGAGAGTTTTTTGCGCACGCCTTTGACGCGGTTCATCAGCTGACCACCGGTCTCAGGGTTGACCAAGGGGATGAGGCCATAGCCGATTTCCATGCCGATCAGGTCGACTTGCTCCACGTCGTCCCAGTCGAGCTCTTTGGGCGCGTCGGTTGCAGAGGCCGCGACGGGGGCTGGGTTGTCTTGTTGAATTTGTCTGCGCAGGGCCATGAAGCCGATACCGGCCGTGGCGAAGGCCAAGAGCAAAAAGATGAAATGGGGCATGCCAGGAACCACGCCCAGCAAGGCCAAGATACCCGCCGAGATGAACAAGGCCGAAGGGTTGGCCAGTTGGCTGGTCGCCTGCTCGGTCATCGACTCGGAGGTGGTCACGCGCGTCACGATGATGGCGGTGGCCAGCGACAAGAAGAGGGCAGGGATCTGGGCCACCAGACCATCACCGATGGTCAGCAACACATAGATGCGGGTCACCTCGCTCAAAGGCATGTCGTGCGTGAATAGGCCGATGGCCAAGCCACCCACGATGTTGATGATCAGAATCAGCAAGCCAGCCAGCGCGTCGCCGCTGACGAATTTGGACGCACCGTCCATGGAGCCGAAGAAATCGGCTTCTTGGGACAGCTCCTCGCGGCGTTTTTTGGCGGTTTCTTGGTCGATCACGCCGGCGTTGAGGTCGGCGTCGATCGACATTTGTTTGCCCGGCATGGCGTCCAAGGTGAAACGGGCGTTCACTTCCGAGACGCGGCCAGCACCCTTGGTCACCACAAAGAAGTTCACGATCATCAAGATCACAAAAATGATGAAACCCACCAAGTAATTGCCCGCGATCACAAACTCACCAAAAGCGGCGATCACTTGGCCTGCGGCGTCCGGACCGGTGTGGCCATCGACCAAAATCACCCGGGTGGACGCCACGTTAAGAGCCAAGCGCAGCATGGTGGCGAACAAGAGGATGGCGGGGAAGGCGGAAAACTCCAGTGGCTTTCTGGTGCTGATGGCGATCATGATGATCACCAAGGCCACCACGATGTTGAAGGTGAACAGCAGGTCGAGCAGCAGCGGAGGCAATGGCAAGACCATCATGGCCATGATGAGCAGCACCAAGCCGGGTATGGCCAAGCCGGCCGGATCGAACCGGCCGATGTTCTGTCGAAGGATTGACAGGCTGTTGTTGATCATGGTCTTTGTGTCTGAATGACCGAGCGTCGTGCCCGGTTTCGAATCCTTCATGCAATACCCGTGCCACCCGGTTCGACACCACCCGCCGAAGCGGCAAGGTCCTGCCGGTCATGCTTCTTGCTAGATGGGTGGACCGAGGCGCTGGCGGTCGTTCGCACAACAGGGCGCCCGGTTACACACATGAAGCTTGATGTTTTATCGGTTTTGCAGCCCAACACGCCTGTGCCCCCAGGAGAATCGGGCGTTTTGGGCGATGCTGAGCCCGCAGACGAGACCTTAGGATCGGGTTTTGCCGCGGTGTTCGCCCAGATGTCACCCCCCCTGACCCAAGGCACACCCGGGCAAAGCCTTGCCGCCACCGAACTCCCGTCCATGACAGGAATCGACGGCGCCAACTCCCCACAAACCGCCCCGCTGGAGTTGATGGTTCCCGCTTGGATGCCCACGGCGCAAACGCCGCCGGCATCGGCCACACCATTGCTCAGCCCCACACCAGCGGTCAATTTGTCCAGCGGCGGGAGCGCGTCTGGTTGGGTAACGGATACCTCGATTCCCGAAATGTCCCAGAGCCCCATCGCGCTGGACCTCAAAAGCACGTGGCTGCCTGAGGGTCAGATGTCCCCACCGGCGGTCAATTTGTCCAGCGACGGGAGCGCTTCTGGCTGGGTAACGGATACCTCGATTCCCGAAATGCCCCTGAGCTCCAACGGGTTGGACCTCAAAAGCACGTGGCTGTCGGAGGGACGCATGCAACTGATCACACCAACGGTGCCCAGTCCGGAGGCGGATGGGGGCAGTTTGATGTCTTTTGCCCAAGGTCAAGGACTGGACGATGCGGCGCTTCAGCGCTTGTTTGGTGACGAATTCAAAGCGGATGGCGCGGCCATGTTGAAGGCGGGGGTGTTGCCTGCGGCCGCCTGGATCGCGGGTAGTCAACGCCACGCAGGGGTTCACCCACCAGTGGTCGATGCCGATGCGCTTGAGGCTTTGGACTTCCCCGATCGACTGGCTTTGGAGCGCGCTGCGCTGAGCCTATTGCCCGCCAAGCGCATCACCGACCTCCTGCTGCCCAAGTCGCCCAGCGCAGAGGCAGCGGACCAGGCTTTGGCCACCGCAGAGGATGGCCGTGTGGAGTTGGACTTGGACCTGAGCGCCCTGATCTCAGAACTGGCCCCCGATGCGGACCTCAAGGCCCTCAGAGCCGAAGAACGGGTGGCTTTGGCCATGCGGATCGGTGAAATGCTGGCCCAGCGCATGGTGGCGCAGGCGCAGCGAGGACAATGGCAACTCCGCTTTGCTTTGAACCCTCAACACCTGGGGCGGGTGGAAATTGACATGCAAATGCGAGGCGGGGAGTTGGAGGCCACTTTCGGGGCTCTGAACCCGGCGACGCGGGATCTTTTGCAAGAGGCTTTGCCGAAGCTTCGGGAAATGCTGCAACAATTGGGCATGGATGTTGCTTCATTGAACATTGGATCGGGTGGCGCGTCGAAAAACGGCGGCCAACCGACACCCCAAGCCCTGGAGTCAGACCGCAATGGGTCTCCAGATTCGGGTGAAGAAGGACAACCAGATGCTCCCACGCCACAAGGGCGGTCTCAGGGATCAGATGGATGGGATATTTGGGTTTAAATCGTGAACAAGAGGTGTAGCAATGGCTGATGAAGATACCGAAGTCGAAGGCAAAAAGAAGTCCCCCATCGTCAAGATCATCGTGATCGTGCTGTTGGTGCTGATTTTGCTCGCCGGCACCATCGTGGGAACCTTGTTCTTTGCGGGCGCATTCGACGCCAAGGACGAAAAGTCTGCCGAAGAGCAATTGACCACCTTGGAGGAAAAAGCCGCCGCCGAGAAAGCCGCGGCCGCGCCAGCCGACCCCAATGCACCGCCAGCGCCAGGCTCGGAAGCTGCTCGAGTGAAAAAAGATTCGCCAGAGCTGACCCGCTTTGTACAGACATACAAAGAGATCGAGCGTGAATACTTGGCCAACCTCACCAATTCCCGCAAGGTGATTCAGGTTCAGATCGCCGTCATGACCACCTACGATGACCGCGTGTTCAAAAATGTGGAAAAACACGAATTTGCCTTGCGCTCAGCCACCTTGGACGTGCTGCGACAAGTCACCGATCAGCAACTGGAGACACCCACGTTCCGCAAAGATTTGGCTGAAAAAATCCGCACCGAAATGAACGCTGTGTTGGAGAAGTACGAGGATTTCGGCGGTATCGAAGAAGTCTATTTCACGACCTTCGTGGTTCAGTAACGCCCCAACGAGATTCGTCGCATGGCCGATAACCAAAACCTCTTGTCTAGCGAAGAACTCGCCGCCTTGGTCGACGGTGTCGGCAGTGGCGCCATCGCGATCGACAGCGGCTTCAACATGGGAGCACCGGCCAAAAAGCACGACTTGGCCGCCGAGGACAGCAGCTTGGGCGTCAACGTCATGTCCTTGGACATGATCAACGAGCGTTTCATTCGTCAATTTCGCTTGGGCATGTTGGAGGTGCTGCGCACCAGCCCCCGCATCAACCCTTCGCGAGTTCAGATTGTGCGCTTTGGCGATTACCTCCAAGGCCTCAAAGCCCCTTTGTCGGTCAACACCGTTCGCATGGCCCCTTTGCGTGGACATGCGATGGTGGTGATTGAGCCCATGTTGGTGTTCAGTTCGCTGGACAGTTTTTTTGGTGGTTTTGGTAAAGGTGTCGACCAACTCGCGCCGGGCCGTTTGTTCACACCCACCGAGACGCGCATCATCAAATTGATTTTGCAGGTGTTTTTTCGCTCCATGCGCGAGGCTTGGGGCCCCATCACCAGCATCGATTTCGAGCATGTGAGCTCGGAAATCAACCCCCAATTTGCCCAAATCGCCGATGAAAATGACATGGTCGTGCTCAGCCGATTCGAAGCCGAACTCGGTTCACAGCAATCGGGTGGTTTTCTCGACATCGTCATTCCTTACGTGGCGCTCAAGCCTGTACGCGACTTGCTGCGCAGCCGCGTACAGTCGGGCGATGGCAACGAAGCGTCCGACCGCGTTTGGCACAAGCAGCTCGAAGACGCAGTCAACGACGCTCCTTTGGAGCTGCACGTGCTCTTGGGCAAGTTGCAAGCCTCTTTGCACACCGTCCAGACCATGCAAGCGGGCGATGTTTTGTATTTCAAAAAGGGCGATTTCGCCCGAGGCCTGATTGAAGACACCCCCGTTTTTGATCTGGAAGTGGGCACCATGGGCTCCCAACTCGCCGCCAAAGTGGTGCGCGCCCTCAAACCCCTGTCCGAATAAAAGTCAAGGAAACAGCCATGAGCGATAACCCCACCGCCGACAACACCCTGGTCGACAAAGAACAAATTCACCCCGATGTGTTGCAAAACATCCCGGTGACCTTGTCCATTGAGGTTGGCCGCGCGACCATCAAAATCCGCGACCTGATGCGCTTGACCCAAGGCAGCGTGGTCGAACTTGACCGCATTGCTGGAGAGCCCTTGGACGTCTTGATCAACAACACTGTCGTTGCCCAAGGCGAAGTGGTGTTGGTCAACGAACGTTACGGCATCCGCCTGACCCGAGTGGTGCCCGCCACCGAGCGACTCGAAAACCTCTAAGTCACGCAGCCCATGAACGCCACCCAGCTCGGTTGGACCGACGCCTTGCAGATGCTGCTGAGCTTTGGCTTGGTGGTGGTGTTGTTGCTGGTGCTTTTGCATTTTTTGAAAAAAATGCAACAAGGCCAAGGTTTTGGTCGCAGCGCCCGCCGCATGCAGGTGATGGAAACTTTGGGTTTGGGTGCCAGGCAAAAGGTCGTCATCACCCGAGTGGACGACCGTGAATTTTTGCTCGGCGTCACCGCCACCGACATTTCGGTGTTGGGGCAGTGGGATGCCAACGATCGGCCCAGCGACTTAGCCACCCCTATGGCCACCGCCAACCCGAAAAAAACATGAAACACCTTGGAAAATGGTTGACTATTGCGGCCTTGAGCCTACCGGCATTGGCCATGGGGGCCGATATGCCCGCCATCAACGTCACCAACACGCCCGGCGGTTCTCAATACAGCCTGAGCTTGCAGTTGTTGGCCTTGATGACGTCGTTGACGTTGTTGCCTTCGCTGTTGCTGATGATGACCTCTTTCGTGCGCATCATCATCGTCTTGTCCATCCTGCGCCAAGCCTTGGGCACCGGCCAGACACCGCCCAACCTGGTCTTGGTCGGCTTGGCGCTGTTCATGACCCTGTTCATCATGTCGCCCGTGTTGACCGATGTGTACAACAACGCCTTGTTGCCGTTCATGAACAACAACATGCCATTTGACAAGGCTTTGGCAGCGGCCGAGACCCCGATCCGCGGCTTCATGCTCAACCAGACCCGCGAAGACGACATTGCCTTGTTCATGGAAATTGCGCGCAATGCCCCCGTTAACAGCGCGGCCGAAGTCCCTTTCACCACCTTGGTGCCCGCGTTCTTGACGTCTGAGCTCAAGAGCGCCTTCACCATTGGCTTTTTGATCTACATCCCCTTCGTGGTGATCGACTTGATCGTCGCCAGCGTGTTGATGTCCATGGGCATGATGATGCTCTCGCCCATGATGATTTCCATGCCATTCAAGCTGATGCTGTTTGTGCTGGTCGACGGCTGGGCCCTGATCATGGGTTCCATGGCGTCCAGCTTTGTGATGCCTTAAGGAGTACGCGATGGACACCGCCATGGTTGTGGATTTGGCCCGTCAGGCCTTGTGGATCACGATGATCGTCAGCGCGCCCTTGCTGGGTGTGGCACTGGCCGTGGGTTTGTTCATCGGTATCATCCAGGCCGCCACCTCGATCAACGAGATGACCTTGAGCTTCATTCCCAAGCTCATCGCCTTGGGTTTTGCTTTGCTCGTTTTTGGCAGCTGGCAGTTGGTTACCTTGGTGGATTTCACCCGCTCGATTTTTCAGCGCATTCCCGCGTTGTTCAATTAAAGGCCGGGCAGGAACCGGGCCATGAACCTGCTCAGCGCCGACATCATCGAGCGGTTTTACCTCTTCTTGTGGCCGATGACGCGCATCTCGGCCATGCTGTTGACCACACCGCCGTTCTCCACCGCCTCGGTGAACCTGCGTATCCGTGTGTTGTTGGCGCTGGTTTTGACCTGGATGGTCTACCCCTTGCACGACTGGCCGCGCATCGATCCCACGTCGGCCCAAGGGCTGCTGGAACTGCTCAACCAAATTTTCATCGGCGTGTGCATGGGACTGATCATGCAAGTCGTGGTCGCCGCGTTGGTGCTGGCTGGTCAAGCCCTGTCGGCCGCCATGGGTTTGTCGATGGCCACCATGGTCGACCCCAACATCGGTAACGCGCCGGTGCTCTCGCAGTTCGTGGTCATCATGTCGACGCTGATTTTTGTCGGAACCGGCGGTCACGCCGTGTTGATCGGTTTGATTTTGGAGAGCTTCTACAGCCTGCCCATCGGCACCAGCATCTTGAACCAAGACACCTACGCGCAGGTCATCCGTTGGAGCTCGATGATGTTTTTGGGTGGCTTGTTGTTGGCCTTGCCGGTCATGGTCACTTTGCTGTTCATCAACATCGGTTTGGGTGTGGTCACCCGTGCGGCTCCGAGCTTGAACATTTTTGCCGTGGGCTTTCCCGCCATGATTGTCGCGGGTCTGTTGATTTTCATGTTGTCGTTAGAAAGTGTCGGTGGGCGCATCGAGTGGTTGTGGCTGCAAGGCTTTGATGTCGTGCGCAACGTATTGAAGGTGCCTTGAAATGGCCGAAGACAGCGCACAAGAAAAAACCGAAGAACCGACCGCCAGGAAGCTCAGCAAGGCTCGCGAGGACGGTCAAGTGGCCCGTTCCATTGAACTGCCGGCCGCCGTCATTGTGATTGGCGCCTTTTTGATGTTGTTGGCCACAGGCGGTTGGTTGATGACCCGCATGGCCGAAAACTTTGCCAAAGGTTTTGTGTTTGACCGCAAGACCCTCGATCAGCCTATGCTGTTGCCCGCGGCTTTTTTCGATCAAATTTGGGACAGTTTTTTGCTGATCACCCCCGTCTTGCTCTTGACCGCTGTGCTGGCTGTGATTGCTGCTGGCATGACAGGGGGCTATCTGTTCTCGCTCAAGGCCGTGGCGCCCAAGGGCAGCAAATTGAGCCTCATTGCAGGCTTCAAGCGCATGTTCGGCACCCACGCCGCCACGGAGTTGGGCAAGGCCGTGTTGAAGTTCACCTTGGTCGCGGGCGTTTTGTGGTTGTCCATCGCCAGCGAATTCGACACCTTGCTTCAGCTCGGGCGCATGGGTTTGGAGCCCGCGCTCGCCGTGGGTGGCCAATTGATCGCCCAATCGGCTTTGTGGATTTCGCTCAGCTTGGCTGTCATTGCTTTCATTGATGTGCCCATCCAAAAGAGCCAATTCACCAAGCGCATGCGCATGAGCAAGCAAGAGGTCAAGGACGAGATGAAGGACATCGAGGGCCGCCCCGAGGTGAAGGCTCAAATTCGCCGACGCCAACGTGAAATGGCCAACGGCCGCATGATGCAACGCGTCAAAGACGCCGACGTCATCATCACCAACCCCGAGCACTTTGCCGTGGCCTTGGAGTACGACCCATCTTCGGATCGCCCGCCCGTGGTGGTGGCCAAGGGGATGGACGAGATGGCTGCGCGCATCCGGGAAGAGGGCGGTGCGCATGGCGTGCACATTTTCTCGGCCCCCCCCTTGGCACGTGCCCTGTATTACACGACCGAGGTGGAAGCTCCGATCAACGAGGCGCTCTACCACGCGGTGGCCCAGGTCATTGCCTATGTTTACAACCTCGAGGCCGCACAACCGGGTCGTGGCGGCGTGGTCAAGCCCCAGCCCAAAGTGCCCGCCAACATGCGTTATGACGCTGATGGTCGTGTTCAGACCGATCCGGCATGAAACCAAACTGAGACAACAACTCTCTAAAATGCAAAGTCATGTTTTATTGAGGTTTGGGAGTAAAAATGCTAAAAAAGAAATTCAAAATCGAAGATGAAACCAATTGGAACCTGATATTGGTCTCTTTGTTGGGTTTCATTGTTTTGGCGGTGGCCATGGGGTTCGCTTTCATGCAATGGAGAGACAACACGCCCAAGCCCATCACCAGCGTGATCCGCTTGAACAACCAGTGTGGATTGATTGACGATGCTTTCTTGGCCACTTCGACCGACGGCCGGCAGGTTGAGTTTGCCAACGGGGTGGCGGTGCTCAATACCATGAGCCACGAGCGCGTGTTTTTGAAAAGCAACCCCAAATATCCGGCCTTTGGTTTTGCATCGCCCCCCGTCAAGGTCCAAGAAGACATGACCCTCACAGCCCAGTGCAGCAACGTGGATCGCACCATCGACGCCATGCGCGAACAATTCAAAACCAATAAATGAGCCCAAGCCATGCTCCATTGCTCATCAAGGATTGGCGACACCGATTCTTCGTGCACTTGGACCCATCGGCATGGGGCTCGAGCGGACTCTCGCCAATCAACCGTTTTTTGACCACCGCCATCGTGTTGTCGGTGGTCATCGCCATTTTGGACAGCGAACCCCTCATCAACCAGCGCTGGGGCGTCTGGATGGCCTGGGTGGAAAAATGTTTGGGGGTGGTCTTCATCGTTGAGTACTTGGTGCGCGCTTGGGTTTGCGTGGAGTCTCACGCTTACCGCGACGGCTGGCGAGGGCGTTTTCGCTATTTGCGCAGCCCGACGGCCCTCATCGATTTGTTGGCTTTGTCCCCCATGTTGCTGACCTTTATCGGCACAGAGGCTTACATCTTTCGCTTGTTCCGCATGTTGCGCATCTTGCGCTTGGCGCGACTCGGGCGTTTTTCCAGCTCCTTGCAGTTGCTCACCGAAGCGGTCAGTTCACGCCGCTACGAATTGGGCATGAGTGTGATGCTGACGGGTTTTTTGCTGTTGGTCTCGTCGACCGTGTTGTATGTGGTCGAGGGTGGCACACAGCCCGAGGCCTTTGGCAGCATTCCGCGCACCATGTGGTGGGCCATCGTGACCTTGACCACCGTGGGCTATGGTGATGCTTATCCCATCACCGTCATTGGCCGCATCTGTGCGGGCATGACCGCGGTGGCGGGTATTGGTGTCATTGCGATGCCCACCGGTATTCTGGCCTCGGCGTTCAGCGACACCTTACAACGGCACCGACACGAACATGTCCACGAGGAGCACCACTGATGAGCACGTCCCCTTTTGTCACCGATCAACTGCACACACACAACACCTTGGCCCCCGCCTCAGAGCCGTCAGGCCCTGATCCCCGGCTGCCGGTGCGCGTGGCCGAACCAAAACTGTGGGCCAGTTTGGATTTGCCCAGCTTGAACCTGTCCGACCCGGTGGGCACCACCGTCAGGATGCCCCTGATGCCCAAGATAACGCCGAACCCGGCACTCAAGAATGTCGAGGCGGTGCCGACTCCTAAAGCATCACCCGTGTCCCACAACACGCCACTCGACAGTGGTTTGGAAGGGCGCTTGGCGCAGTTGCGCGCCACGACCGCGGCCTTGCGTCGCAACACGGACGCCGTGCGCCGCACCACAGGAACCTTGAAATGAACGACACCGTCACGAACGCCGACAACACACCCGCAACGCCCGATGCACCCATCGAGCAGGCGCAGGATGCCTCGCCCACCGAGGTGAGCAGCGAAGCCCCTGCATTTGCCCCCAGCGATTTGGTCATGGCAACGTCGGCGCCCGACGTTGCAACGCCTGCACCCGCAGCCCCTGCACCTCAGGCGATCACGGTCGAGGTGGACGAGGCCACCAAGGCCTTGTTGAGTCAGCAGTTCGTCACCTTGTCATCGTCTGTTCTGGATGCCGCCGATGTGGCCAGTCAGGCCGCCAAGGCCGCCAATGAAGCGGGGCAAAAGTTCAACCACTCGACGGTCCGCTTGACCAAGCTCTCGCAAGGCATGGGCAAAACCTCCACCATTGTGTTGGCCTCCACCGCCGTGCTGATGGTCGTCTCGATCGGTTTTTTTGCGGCCATGGGCGTGCGTTTGATCAGCAAGGTCAACCAGTTGGATGCCACCGTCATGACGGTGGGCAAGCGCGCCGTTGAGCTCAACACCAGCTTGGAGAGTTTGGGCCTCATGGGTGAGAAGATCGCCGAGTTGACGCTCCAGCAAGAGCAATTGGCCAAATCTCAAAACGAATTGGAGCAGCGCATCGCCTCCACTTTGGCAGCATCGACCGAGTCGGTACAAAAAGTCCCCGAGGCTTTGGCCAAGCAGATGGCCGCTTCCACCAGCGGTGTGACCAAGCAAGTCGAAGGCTTGGGCACGCAGCTCAAGAACCAAGCAGGTGCGGTGCAAGCCTTGTCCAAGGACGTCAAAGCCTTGCAATCCACCGTGGGCGATGTCAACGTGCTCAAGCGCGACGTTCAAGCTTTGGTGACCCTCCAGCGAGAGCGTTATTTGGAGCAATTGCAAAAGCAAACGGCGGCGGCACAAGAGGCCAAGCGGCCTCCACCGGTGCAGTTTCCCCGCCCCGCTCCGGCCACATCACCCACCGCTGTGCCAGGGGCCAACGCGCCCGCCCAGTAACTCCCGGGCTAGCAGATCAGCTTGCGCCGTCCACGATGATTTCAATGCGGCGGTTGCGTCCGCGCCCCGCGGCGGTGCTGTTGTTGTCCAAGGGACGGGTGTCGGCGTAACCCGACACACTCATGCGACCGGGTGCAATGCCCGAGACGCCCGAGATGCGGTCAGCCACTGCACCAGCTCGCGCGCCCGACAAATCCCAGTTGGACTTGAAGCGTTCGTTGAACACCACCGGCACGTTGTCGGTGTGACCTTCGATGTAGATTCGGCCGTTGCTCTGCGAGATGGTTTTGCCCACTTGGTCCAACAGTTGGGTGAAAGCAGGTTGCAAGTCGGCACTGCCCGAGCGGAACGAACCTTGTTCGGCCAAGCGGATGATCACGCGCGCGCCGTCGCGTTCCACCTCGGCTTTGCCGGATTCGATCTCCTTGGCCAAGGCCTCGCGGATACGTTGCAGTTCGGCGTCCGCATTGGCTGGGCCACCGGCACTGCCGCTGTTGCCCTTGCCGCTGGCACCGCCCGTGCGGTTGTCGCGCACTTCAACGGGCGCTTGGGATGACGCTTGCAGGTCGGCCACTTTGGCAAAGAATTCGATTTCGCCTTGGGGCACGGTGCCGGCTTGCTTGGCGCCGCTGCTGGCCGATCCGCCCGAGGCGGCACCGGCTTTGCTGGCGCCGGCTTGCTGCGAACCACTGGCGCCACCGCCGGCTTGTTGAGCCCCACTGGCGCTGCTGCCGCCTTGCTGGCTCCCGCTGCTGCTGTTGCCACCTTTTTGTTGGCCGTCGGTCCCGGTGGCGCCACCTGTCAGCGGCGCGACCATCTCAACGACGACCTTGTCGTTCTCCGCCTTGACCTGAACCTCGCCGCGGTTGATCTCTTGAGCCAATTGTTGTTTGGCTTTTTCCAAGGCCTCGGCCGTGGCAGGGGAGACGTCGGTTTTGAGCACGACGTTTTCTTTGCGGTCGTCGGTGGTTTGTTGGCGGATCGTGTTGACGGGGGTGGGTTCGGCCACGGCCGGGGAGAAATGCTTGGCGATCAAGCTGGTGGCTTTGGGCGACTCGACCACTGGGATGAGTCGTTGCACACCAAAGGAGTTTTTCAGGGAACCGTTGATTTGCTTGAACTTGGGCACGTTCATTTCGGCGAACGACAGCAACAACACGAAAAAAGCCATCAGCAAGGTGGCCATGTCGGCGAAGGTGGCCATCCACGCCGGTGCGCCTTTGACGCAAGGCGGACATTCCTCACACTTCGGACATTCGTGTTCGGCTTCTGCCGCCGCTACGGGCTCTGCTTCTTCTGGCGCTGGCTCAGGTACCGCAGGCTTGGCCTCTGCTTCTGCAGGGGCTGCGCTTGCGTTTTCGGGTTTTTGGGTTTCGTCAGCCATGGTGATTTGGTCTGCTTAGTCGATCAACCTGCTGCAGCTTCAAGCTTGGCGCGGGCTTTGGGGCTCACAAAAGGCATCAACAGATCGGTCAGCATGCGGGGGTTGCCGCCGCTTTGGATGAACATCACGCCTTCGATGATCAATTCATGGTTCAAGGCTTCAGCCTGATCCAGTTTGGCGAGTTTTTGGTTCAGTGGGATGCAGATCACGTTGGCAATGATGGCGCCATACATGGTGGTGAGCAAAGCCACCGCCATCGCAGGGCCGATCGACTTGGGGTCGCTCATGTTGCCCAACATGATCACCAAGCCCACCAAGGTGCCGATCATGCCCATGGCCGGTGCAATTTCTTGGGCTGATGCAATAAAACCCATGCCTTCGGCGTTGCGGTTCTTGATCATGGCCATTTCACGCTCCATGGACGACTGGACCATCTTGCCTTCGGTGCCGTCCACCAACATGCGAATGCCTTTGGCCAAGAAAGCGTTCGGGATGTCTTGGCCTTCCAAGGCGATCATCCCGTCCTTGCGGGCGATCGTGCCCAAGTTGACCAATTGCTCAATCAGCGTCTCTGGTTTGTCCAATTTGAATTTGACGGTTTTGAGTGCCACACCCACACACCCCACAAATTCGGGAATGGTGCTTCGCGCCAACACGGCGGTCAGTGTCCCCAGCACCACGATGTACACCGAGGGCATGTCGATGAAGGGGGCGGGGTCGCCCATGGCCATGATGATCAGACCGAAGGTGGCGGCAAAGCCGATGATGGTTGCGATGTCCATGTCACATATCCTGAAGAAGGGGTTGGAACTCTACAATGCCTGATTTTTCAGCAAAACGACGACCGGGTGGCCATGTGTTGCCATTTGTGTCATAAAAGCAATATCTGTGCCTTGATAATCGACACTTGGCGCCGATTCTGTAGAACACCCCATGGAGATGCCCGCGTGAATGCTTTGAATCGATGGTTTGCTGCTTTGGTTGTTCTGCTTGGTTTGTTCATGCTGAGCGCTTGTGAACGTTACACCGAACAAGTGCGATGCAGTGATCACTTTGCTGCCGGTGATCTGGGCCGCTGGCAAGTCGACGGCCAAGGACTGGCCGCCGACCCCAAGACCGGTTTGCGATGGTTTCGCTGCAACGCTGGCGAACGTTTTCAAGACGGTCAGTGCATGGGAGACGCCCAGCTGATGAGCAAAGCCGATGCGTTGGCTTATGTGACCGATTTCGCCGAGTCGTCTGGCAAAGCGTGGCGTCTGCCGACACTCAAAGAAATGGGCAGTTTGAAGGAGTCGGCTTGCACGAACCCAGCCTTGAACACCCAGGTCTTTCCCAGCGCCAAAGTCGAGCAGTATTGGGCCGCTGACCTCAGCCGACACGGACCTCAATTGGCTTGTGCTTACTACAGCTTCAGTGGCAACAGCTACTGCAGGGAATCGGTGTTGAACCAACGCCCTTTTTGGCTGGTGCTGGACAAGTGAAGCGGTGATCGCGAGCACTTGGCGAGGGCGCATCAAGCGCGTTTGAAACCGTATTTGTTGATCTTTTCGATCAGTGTGGTGCGCTGCAAACTCAAAATGCGAGCGGTTTGCGACACGTTCCAATCGGTGCGTTGAAGCGCTTGTTCGATGTAGCTGCGTTCGATGTCGATGAGCTTGTCGCGCAGGGAAATGCCATCGGGCAAGAGCGGGTCCATGCCCATGGCCAAGCGGATCACGTCTTCCACGGGGTTGCCCTCGTCCACACCAACAGCACCCAAAATGGCCAGCGCGGGGTCGATGGCGTCGTTGGCCGCCACGTGTACCATCGGGGCGGGTGCGGGCCTCAAGGTCACGGCATCGGGCGGGTCGAGCAAGGCTTGCATGGCGTCGTCGCCCGAAATGGCGGCGGCTTGGCTTTTCATGGGCAGGTCGTTGGGCGGTGGCGGCGCTGGCATCTCGGCCCGAATCGCGGCCAAACCCTTGGGCAGCAACCATTCTGGGATGGCAAACAGGTCCAAGGTTTGACCTGCGTACAGCGCCGAAAACCGGTCTGCGATGTTGGACAGTTCACGGATATTGCCTGGCCATGGGTAGCGCTTGAGGGCCTCGGCCAAGTTGTCGGCGCACACGAGAGGCTTCATGCCCGGCGGGGTGAATTTGATCAAAAAGAAAGACATCAATTCGGTGATGTCTTCGGGGCGCTCACGCAAGGCTGCGGTTCGCACCGGCAAGACATTGAGTCGGTAGTACAAGTCTTCGCGGAACTTCTGTTCAGCGATGTCTTTTTCCAAGTCTTTGTGGGTCGCGGCGATGACACGGACATCAATGGCGACAGACTTGTTGGCGCCCAAGGGCTCGATTTGTCGCTCTTGCAGCACCCGCAAGAGTTTGACTTGCATGTCCAAAGGCAGGTCGCCAATTTCGTCCAAGAAAATCGTGCCGCCGTTGGCCATTTCAAAGCGGCCCATGCGATCGCCCACAGCACCCGTGAAAGCGCCTTTTCGGTGACCAAAGAGCTCGCTTTCCAAGAGTTCACGAGGGATGGCGCCACAGTTGATGGGCACAAATGGCCCAGATCGGCGCGGGCCTTGGGCATGAAGGGCCTGGGCGATGAGTTCTTTGCCGGTGCCGCTTTCACCTTGGATGAGCACGCTGGACAACGATGGCGCCAGCGTTTTGATCAACGCCCGAGTGACGCGCATGGCTTGGCTTTGACCAATCAACGGGTGCGGCGTGAGTGTCATACTGTGCGTCGTACGAATTGAAGGTTTGCGAAGAGGGCGTTCACAGCAAGATGATACTTTATGATTTATTTGAATCAGGCAGACCGAACTGACGACAAAATGGCGAATATGGTGTGGGTGCCACTTCGCAATGGTCCACATTTTGCTTGATTTTTGGCTCTGACGACCGTTTGACACACAGGAAATGAATTGATGGAAACCGATTGGAGCAAGCCGACGAGCGCCGAGACGGGCAAGCTGCCTCCTTTGGAGGGCTTGTTTCATGCGCTCGCGCATGAGGGCCGCTCCGTGCTCATGGTGTCCGACGACGAGGCTTTGCTGGATACCTGCGGACAAAGCGTGGTCCGAAAACTGCGCCAAAACCATGCCGTGGAAGTCTCGGCCATGTTTGACATGGACCGCGAGGTTTTGCTCCAACGCTTCAACCGACTGATTGAAACCCTCTCGGTGGATCAAGCCCTTCAATCGGTCGGTGCGCCGCCCACCCAACAGGTTTGGCTTCAACACATCCACAACAGCCAAGAGTTGGAACAGGCCAAATTGTTGATCCGTTTGAGCGGCGACTTCCCCGCCGCCGGCGTCAAGCTTTTGTTGTTGGCCAACAACCTGTGCGCTGACGACCTGATACACCATGGCCAGACCAAAAAACTCCTGGTCTGGCACGCCCCTGTGACGCGCAAAGCCGTGGTGCCCGCTGGCCCAACAAGTGCCAAACCCTTGGCTGCTGCGGCCACAGCAGCACCTCACTGGATGGACGAGGCGGCTGCGGACCCTGCTGTGGACTTCTCGTTCTCCAAGCAAAACCCGACCAGCTCTCGCGCGGGTAAGGGCCAACGTTGGGTGGTTCAGCTCCTCTTGGGTATTTTTGTCATGGTCAGCGTGGCCGTCTTGGGCTTGCACCAGTGGCAAAACAGCCAGTTGCCCGTCGAACCGGTGGCCGAAGCCCCAGCCAGCAACACCGATCAAGGTGCGATCACATCGTCGCCCGCCGCCCCCTTAGCGGCTCCGACCGCCGAGCCTGCGGTCGTGGCGCCGCCCATCGCTGTGCCAGCACCCGCTGTGGACTTGCCACCGGTTCCGAGCCCGGCGCCTAAAGTTTCTGAAGCCTCATCAGCCAGTGTTAAATGGGCCCGTCAGCTCAAAACCGGTGCTTGGGTGGTACAACACGTGGCCTTGGACTCTTTGAGGGAGACCCAAACTTGGCAAGCCCAGTACCCCGCTTTGAAACAGGCCCAAGCCGTGCCCTTGCTGCGTCCCAATGGCCAGCGCTATTGGGCGCTGGTCTCTGGGCCTTTCACCAGTTTGGAACAGGCCAACGCCTTCGCACAAACCCCCGGCGTGCCGAAAAACCATTGGTCGCGGGGCGTGGCTTCATTACAATCCAGCCTAGACGACAAGCCTTGACGTTCGATTTTTCTGTCATCACCCCCTAAAGATTGGCTCCATCGGGCCGACTCTTAGTGCACAGACGATGGTTCAGGCTGTTCAGGTGCATATCGGCACTGGGCCTGTGCTCTCTAGGAGAAACAGCATGAACACATGGATGAAATGGGTGGGTACGGCGTTGACGACAGCCCTGTTGGGTGCGTGTCAGACAGCACCACCTGCGCCAGCTCCCGTGGTGCCGGTCAAACCCGCACCGGTCGCCGAAGTTGCCCCACCGGTGAACGACAAAAGCAAAGCCGGTCTTTTGGCGCCCATGATCGAACGCCGTGACACCTTGGTGGCCACGGGCTATGCGGTCATCAGCGTGCAAAACCACAAAAACCCAGCTCAGCAACGTCTGTTGGCCATCCGCGCCGCCAAGCTCGATGCTTACCGCGCCTTGACCGAGCAGGTTTACGGCCAACACTTGGACGCCACGACCACCGTGTCCGACATGACCGTCATGAGTGATACCTTCCGTGCCCGCGTGGAAGGTGTGGTCTACGGCGCGGTGTTGGTGAGCATCACCCCGGCGGGCGATGACACCTATGAAGCCACCCTGTCTTTGGACCGCTCGGTGGTCAACGATTTGCGCGCCCTGTACTTGGGTCAGTTGGTCAGCAGCCGCTGATCGCCGAACCACACCGGGTCAGCACCATGTTCAACACCTGCTTTCGCTTGAGCAACCCAGCCCGTGGCGCTTTGGCGTTGGCTTTGCTGACGGCCTGCGGAGCCTGGGCGCAAGCCTTGCCGACCCGTTCGCCGGGCACGCCGGATGAGCAACTGCAAGCCATTCGCTTGGCATTGGTGCAAGCGGTCAGCCAAGCGCCCATGCAGGTCTACAACACCGCTTGGGTGGACGACAAAGGTGCTTTGCACGAGTCCACACAATTCCATTCCCAAGCCAAGGTGCGTGGGGTTCGTGTGATGGCCTATACCGCTCAGGGACAAGCCGCGCCTGAGTTGCGTGCTGCCACGGTCAATGAAGCCCCCACGCATTGGGCCACGGTCAAAGGCGATGCCCAGACCTGCTTGCAATCGGCGGGGCGTTGGCGCATGCCGGTGGACATGGTGGTCTCCTTGGACCCCTCTCTCAAAGGCCGCGATACCCATGTTGGTACGTGGTTGGCTCAGGAAACCGCCCATTGGTGGCGTCAGCAGTCGGGCCACAGCCAGCGTTGGCACTGGGACCAGGCCGAGGTGCGCTCGGTGTCAACTGATGCCCCAGCGTCGCCCTACATGCGCCTGGTTTTGGGCAGCCAAAGCCAACGCCAAACCCCATGGCGTTTGCAGTTGGTGCTCGGCACCGATGGCTTTAGTGTGCCAGGCTGGCGCGTGGACGTGTCGTTTGGTCGCACCGATGGCTCGTCTCCCGTTTGGCAATCTCGAGTGCACCTGCCTGCCTCCTCGGTTGAAGTTCGATCGCAACAGTTCGTGGGCATGAAGACCTTGGAAGTGTTGCGCCACACCTTGAGCCAAGTTCGTGCAGAAGTCGATGCCCGCGGCGCTTGTGAGCCGAGCCAATTCGATGTGGCACCATCGGCACAAGGTTGGGTGATGCCGGTGGGCAGCGCCTCGGGTTTTCGGGCCGGTGACCGCGTGCTGGTGCTGGACCGCGACCGCTTGCCCCAGCGCTTGGTCGAGCCTGGTGCTTTGGGTCAATTGGCCATGGCCGAGGTGGTGCAGGTGCTCAAGGATCGGGTTCAACTCAAACAAATCGCAGGCCCCGCCTTGCCCTCCCAAGGGCATTGGGTGGCCTTGCCCATCTGACAAGAATCGAGGCGCACATGAAACGCAGCTGGGTCGGCCTCTTGGCCATGTGGGTGTCGGGTGTGGCTTGGTCGGCAGGCTCAGAAGCACCACCGCTGGACGCGGCGGTTCGTGTCTTTTTGGGGCAAACCGTGACCACCTCAGTGCCTTCAAGTGGCTCTGCACCAATGGCTGCTGGCGCTTCAGCCGTTTCGGGCGATCCCTCGGTGGTGGTGGTCCGTCGAGGTGAGACCTTGGCTCGCATCGTGCGGGCCCGTTTCAAAGGCAGCCCGTTTCGCGAGGACTTCATCTTCAAGGCCTTTGTGGCGCTGAACCCCGAGGCCTTTCCCCGCAAAACCCACCACGTTGTCACCGCAGGCGCCAGCCTCAAAGTGCCCACACACGCCGACCTGATGGCCATGGCCGAGGGTCAAACGCCCGCGGGCGTGCAAGGGTCGGCGATGGGTGCAGCTGCCCGCACCACGCCCGATCAGCGCAAGCAATGGGTCCGCTTTCCCTAACGGGAACAGCACGCCATCCATGATCACCGGCGCCGAAACCGCAGGTTTGGTGGGGCGCCCCACGCCGATTTACCTCGAAGGTCGTCTGCCACTCTTGTTGCAAGCCAAAGATGTGTTGGCTTTGGGACTGCGCGATGGGCAGATGGTCAAACCCACCATCGAGGTGCGCCAAGAGCAGCTCAAGATGGTGATTTTCAACCGATTGTTTGACTTGCCGCCGGGCCTGCGCGCGCAAGCTGGCGACGTGCTGACCATGCAAGTGCAGGTCTTGGCCAATGGCAGCGCGCAGCTGCGGGCAGTTTTGCCCACCAAGGCAGCCCCGACCGAGGAGGCTCCTGTGCCATCGACGGCGGCCCGTGTGGATCAGTTGGCTGTGCGCCCGCAGTCGGGGTTGGCGGCTTGGCTCAAGTTGTTCGAGCCGGGTTTTTTCAAGCAAGTGCAAGCCCAGTTGCCACCCAGTCCCGAGGCCGTGAACGCCCAGCGGCCTTTTCCCCGCATGGGCACCTTGGATGGTCCCTCACTGAAGCTGGCTTTGCTGCACAGCGGCCTGTTCACCGAATCTCGTTTGTTGGCTGGCGCGACGAACGCAGGCCAAGACCTCAAACTGATGCTGCGCGACTGGATGCGACGCCTATCAGCCAACAGCCCATTGGCCAAAACCCTGAGCGATGCGGTCGACGACATCGAGTCGGCCCAGTTGCACGCCTTGGACGGCAACACTGGCCGAGAGGGCTTGGCTTTGGTTTTGGGCTTTGCCGATGCGCCAGCGGTGCACGTTCAAATTCAGCGCGAAGGCGGGCGCCAGGCCCCCAAAGACGCCCCCTGGTTGGTGAACATCCACAGCGACAGCGAGCAATGGGGTCCCTTGTGGCTGCAGGTCAAGGTCTTGGCTGAGCAACGCGTGGGCCTGACCATGTGGGCCGAGCGCGAGAGCATTTACCGAAGCGCCCAAAGTCGGGCTGAGGGCTTGGCGCAAGAAATGCGTGAAGCCGATCTGGACTTGGTGGCCTTTCGTGTCATCCATGGTCGGCGCACCGACGAGCCCGAGGCCGTGCCGCCCCAGGGCCGTTTGGTGGACTTCAAGGCTTAAGGCCATGGTGCACAAAGACTACAAAGAAGCGGTGGCCTTGGCTTATGGCGAACGGCCCACCCCTGTGGTGAGCGCCAAGGGCCAAGCCGATTTGGCCCAAAGCATCATCGCGGAGGCCCAACGCCACGGTGTTTACGTGGCCCAAGATCCGGCCTTGTTGGCTTTGTTGTCGCGTTTGGAGATCGACCAAGAAATCCCACCGGAGCTGTACACCGCGGTGGCCGTGGTCTTGTCCTGGGCCTACTGGCTCAAGGGCATGAGCCCTGGGGATGAAAAGCGCGGGTAAAAAAAAGCGGGGGACGGCTCAGGCGTCGTTGTAGCCGCGGCCCAGGGTGCCGCTGCGCACATGGCCCAAGCGGTCGTACACGTCTACGGTTTCGGTGGCGTGTGTGGCTGTCAGGGACTGCAAGGTCCCACGGATGGCCACGAGTTGGTGCTGGATGAGGGTTTCGTTGCGGCGGTGCGCGTCGCGGCACTGGATCAAGGTGTCGCGGACATCCTCAGTGATCGCATCGGGCGAAACGCCCTCCAAGCGGGCCAGCAAAGTGGCTTTGCCGGCTTGCAAGGCTTCAAATTGCGCCAAGTCTTGGACCTTGAGCGCGTCAAACTCTTGGTTGAGCACCAGCAACAAGTCTTGCGCCGTTTGCGTGTCAACCGCCATGCCTTCAGCCGCCAATCATGCGCTCGACCGCCAAGAAGCTCTCGGCGATGCGGCGGCTGTCCAAAGGGTATTGGCCGTCTTGGATGGCTTGTTTGATGGCGTCGACCTTGGCTTGGTCAAACGGCTCGCTGCTCATGGCCTGTTTGGCCACGTCGCTGGGCACAAATTCGTCGCGCACCGCGGGCGCAGCCGTGCTCGATGCAGCATTGGTGGCGCTGTTTTTGCGCTCATCGGCTTTCTCCATCAACTCGCGGTTGGAGGGGCCCGAAGTGGCCATTCGGCCTTTGGAAGAGATGAGATCCGTCATGATGTTTTGCTTTCTTCGGTCACTCAGCAGGGTGGCCGTAGGGGGACATACGTACAGAATCGGCTCGAGTTGAGCCAACTTGAGCCCCAACGGCGCTATTTTTTAAATTATTTTGCATTGTAGGGTCCCCAGAGGCCTCAGGGGTTGCGAACCATGTTCAAACCCGTCACCACCCCCGAGAGCAGCCGGCCCGATTCGGGGTTTTTGAGGTTGATGGTTTCACCCATCCTACCGTCTTGCAAGGCCTGGAGCTGTGCGGAGATGCTCATTCTTCCGGGCTCACCAATGTGTATCGTCACGAGCTGGCCTTTTTTCACCATCACCGAGGGCCGGATGTCGTTTTTGGACAAGATTTGACCGGGGCGCATGTCACGGGTCAGCTCGGCGCCCTGCGCCGCAGCCATGTCGCCCAAATGGTGTCCCGCCCAGCTGGTGGCGGGAATCTCAACCCAGCTGAGCATGGCGGGTGTCAGGTGCGAACCCCGGGGCAGGGTTTGGTTGATGGACAAAGCCTTGCGGGTGGCCACCACCAACGGGGTCGGTGGGGCCGGCGGTTCGGTGCTCACAGCGGCAACCGGTTTCGGTGGTTTGGGCAAAGTGGCGGTGGTGCTCGCGGGGGCCGGGCTTGGGGTGGATTGGGTTGTCCACTGAATCAAAAACAAGGTGCGAGGTTGGGCGCAGCTGACCTGAACGGTGGCTTGTTGCGGGAAATTTTTCCATTGCCAGCCCGACATGCAAGGCCGCACACGCAATTTGGGGTTCAGCGGGGCCAAGCTCAGGAGCGAAGGCGAGAGTTGAAGCTCTGCGCCCAGCCATGTCCGCGTTTCAGACATCAAGGACTCACGGGGATCGGCGCTCGCCATGGCAGACCCGCTGAAGGCGCATGCACCCACGAGCAGGGCCAAGGGCACCGCTTTGAAGGCTTGGCTTGGGCACAGGAATTGCATCATGGTAGGGGTGTTGGTCGTTCGACAGGGGTTGACGGTCCTTCACACCAAGCAAAAACAGCGCCAACCCAATTCAATGCCCTGAAAGCCCTCGAAAACCCATGAGCACCTTGCCCATCACCGCCGCCGCCTTGGACACGTCCAAGGTGCCCGAACGCGCAAGGTCCACGCAAGGTGGAGCAGGGTTTTCACAAGCCTTGAAAGCGGCTCAACAGAAGGGCGACGGCATCAAGCGCGTGCAGATCGAGCCCGGGGACACCCTGCGCGGTTTGGTACGTGCTCACACGCCAGGCCCCTTGAACGAGCAGCAACTCAACCAACGGGTTGCCGCGGTTGCACAGGCCAACGGCTTGAGCGACCCCAACAAAATCAACGCCGGTCAATTCCTGCGAATGCCAAGCACCGAGACGTCCAACGCACCCGCCCCCCAACGTTCGGTCAACCACCACCGGGTGTTGAACCAAACCTTGGACCGGGCTGTGGCCAAAGGTTACATCGCTCCCAGGGAGAGGCCTTTGGTTGAGCAACGCATCTTGGCCATGGGCAAACGCCACGGCTTCTCCCCCGACGACTTTGCGCGCGTGGCCTTGATGGAGAGCGACGGCCTGAACCCCAAAGCCACCAATGGGCGCTGCCACGGCATCATCCAGTTCTGCGAAGGGGTGGCCCGGGGCGCCGACAGTGTGGGCTTGCGCGGTCGAGCCCACGAAATTGCCCAAATGAGCGTGCCGCAGCAACTCAAGTTGGTCGACCGCTATTTGGAGGATGTGCGGGTGGGGCGACCACCCAGCGCGTCCACCGATCCACGCCCACCCCACCGCGTGGCCTTGGATGACCTGTATCTGTCGGTGCTAACCCCATCGGCACGCCAAGAGAAGCGCGCAGACGCGCCCTTGAATATCGCGGGTGAGCAAGCCCGCGCCCTCTACGTCGATTCGGACCGAGACAACGCCATCACCCGCGAATCCTTGACCCAGGGATTGCAACGCCACGCGAGCCGCGTGCTCAACCAGCACCAAGCCCAAAGCGGCAAGGCCGTGGTCAACGAGCGGCAACAAATTGCCGCCCGCAACAGCTATGTCGACGTGGCCATGCTCGACAGCACAGCGGCCAAGGCTGGCCAGCGCTTGCCTTGAGGCTTGGCACGACTATTGCAACTTCGGCAGCAACTGGCGCAACTTGAGTCCCAAGCGTCGGGAACCCGGCAGCCCCCGTGGGCGCCCTTGTTGTGAAGGAGTGCTGAAAAATGAATTTGTTGAGCAATGCCTTTGGCATTCACGAAAAAGCGTTGGGCTTGCGCAGCCAGCGCTTGGAGCTGATCGCGAAAAACATCGCGAACGCCGACACGCCCAATTTCAAAGCCAAAGACCTCGACTTCAAAGCGGTCCTGTCCGACATCAACAACGGCAACGTGCCCATGAAGGCCACACAACAGGGGCATTACCCCGTGGGCGAGAGCCTGGGCGCCAACGGCCTGAAGTTTCGTACTCCGTTCAACACCTCCTTCGATGGCAACACCGTTGAGATGAACGTCGAACAAGCGCAATACGGTAAAGCCGCGGCCGATTACCAGGCCACATTGAATTTTCTTGAAAACCGCATCAGCGGTGCACGCAAAGCACTGCGGGGAGATTGATCCATGGCACTCGACAACATCATGGGCATTGCCAGCACCGCGCTGAACGCCCAAATGACCCGACTCAACGCCACCGCCTCCAACTTGGCCAATGCCTCCACAGCCAGCACCACAGAAGAGGGCGCGTTTCGCGCCAAGCGCGTGGTGTTCAAAGCCTTGTTGGAAAAAGAAATGACCCACGAGGCCGCGCCTTATGTCGGGGGCGTGAAGGTCGACCACATGGAAGACGACCAAGCGCCGGTTCGAAAGGTCTATGAACCCGGTAATCCCTTGGCCAATGAAGACGGCTATGTGTTCATGTCCAACGTGAGCGAAGTCTCTGAGATGGTCGAAATGATGGCCGCCTCGCGCTCCTACCAAAACAACGTCGAAGTGGTGAACACCGCGCGCCAACTCATGATGCGCACGCTGGACATCACCCGCTCATAACGCCCTTTTAGGACACACCATGGCCGCCATCAGCACCAACAACGCCGTCAGCGCACAGCTGTCCATTGTCAACAGCAAAAAAGCCCACGTTGAAGACGAGATGAGCCAGCAGGCTTTTCTGACCCTGTTCACCACCCAATTGCAAAACCAAAACCCTTTGGACCCCGTCAAAAACGAAGCCTTTGTGGCCCAGTTGGCCCAGTTTTCGCAGCTGGAAGCCACCACCAAAATGGCCGATTCGCTGGAGATGATGTCAACGACGATGCAGGGCGATCGATTGATGACGGGAGCGGCGCTGATCGGCAAAAAAGTGGCCTCACCCACGGGCACGGCCGAGCTCATCGATGGTGCGAATGTGGCTGGTGTCTTGTCTTTGGCCAATGGCGCCAACAGCGTGAACCTGGATGTTTACGACAAAAACGGTGTGAAGGTCTTCACCCAATCGATGGGACGCCAGCCCGCTGGTGACATGAACGTCCGCTGGGATGGCTTCAATGACAAAGGCGAACGCATGCCTGCCGGTCGATACAGCGTGGTCGCCACCGTGGATGCTTTTGGCGAAATTTCGCAAGTGCCCATCAGCACGCCATCGACCGTCAAAAGTGTCACTTACCTGAACAACCAATTGATGTTGGAGCTGCAAGACGGCTCCAGCGTGTCTTTGAGCGACGTTCAACGCATCGACAGCTGATCCAGCCCAACGCACCGCACACCCTTTTATTTCGCAGGAGCCTGAACCATGTCCTTTTACACCTCGCTGACCGGTTTGAATGCCGCCACCACGCAATTGAGCGTGACCAGCAACAACATCGCCAACGTCAGCACCACCGGTTTCAAGCGCTCGCGCGCCGACTTCGGGGATATCTTTGCGACATCACCCTTGCAAAAAGCCTCCTCGGTCATTGGTCAGGGTGTGGCGCTCAAGCGCGTTTCTCAAGAATTCAGCCAGGGCAACATCCAGTTCTCGGCCAACTCGCTGGACATCGCCATCACCGGTGACGGTTTCTTCCCGCTGAAGTCGGCCGACAACCTGCAAGACATCTACACCCGCAACGGCACGTTTTTGCTCAACGACTCGTTTGCGGTGGTGAACTCGGCCGGTCAAGCCCTGATGGCCGCGACGGTGGACTCCAGCGGCAAGGCCGATTTGAACAACCTGCAAAAACTCATCATCCCGCGCTCCACCGTGGGTGATGCGGTTGAGACCACCAACATCGCTTTGGGGTTGAACGTGCCCGCCGATGGTCAGGTCATCACCTCGGCCTTCAACCCCAACGACCCCAGCACCTTCAACCTCACCACCGCGGTGACCGTGTTTGACCAAGGCGGCAACGAATACCTGGCCAAGGTGTTCTACGTAAAAACCCAAGTGGCAACTCCCGATGAGCCCTTCAACAAGTGGCAAACACACGTCATGATTGGTGACACCAAGTTGGAAGAGCTCTTGATTCAAGCCTCCGATGGTGAAGAAAAACTCTACGTCAACAAATACGGCGAAATTCGCAAAGAAAGCGAAATCAACCCCGCCGAAATCAACGGTGGCGTGAGCAAACTGTTCAATTTGGACGACCTGAGCAACCCACAACAATCGGTGCCAGCTGCTGCCGCAGGCTCTGTGCTGGCGGCCCAACTGGTGAGCGATTGGAAAAGTGGTTTTGTACCGCAAAGCTACACCGGCGTGAGTCCCGTGTCCACGGCCACGCTGTTGCCCAGCACCCTGACAACCACCACCAGGGGTGTGGTGCCCACCGCTGGCGCACTCAGTATCACCATTGGCCCCAGCGATGCCGTGACCGCCACATTCACCCCCACCGGGGGCACGTTGGAAACGGTTGTCGGCGTCATGTCGACCGACCAAAAAACCATCACCTTCAGTGGACCACCTTTGGCCGAAGTGGGCAAAAACTTTTCGGTTTCGGTGAGTTCGGCACTGGCCAGCGGGAACACCATCAACTTGGGGCTCAAGGCCAACGAGCTGACGTTCAATTTGAATGTCGACAATTCAACCGACCCGATCACGGTCAACTTGAACCACCTGATCGACTCCAACGCGGACATCACCAAAAAATACACCGGTGTTGAAATGGCCCGAGAAATCACCAACGCCATTGCCAAGGCCTATGGCGATGACCGTTATTTCGATTTCAGCGTGCTCAAAACCAACACCAGCGATGACAACGCCAATCTGTTCAAAGTGGCGATCGTGACCCCCCTCGGATCAACCCCCAGCAGTTACCAAACCATCAACCTGACCGATCAAGATGTGGCCGATGCCTATGGCGTGGGCAAAACCATGGCCACCTTGACGGCCGATCAGGCCGCTGCATTGATGCAAGACAAGATGCGCACCGCGTTGAACGACAGCACCTTGCGCGTGGGCTTTGACCCTGTGCTCAAAAGCTTCACGTTCAAAACCAGCCAGCCCAGCTCAGAGTTGGTGTTGAGTTCGGCCACCAGCAACACCAACGAGTTGTTCAATTTGTCCACGGGCGAGACACGCCCCAACACCACCACCGGTGCTTACCCGGCGGACATGATTCCGCGCGGTGATTTGATCTTGGCTGCTGATGAACAGCGCTTGGGCATCACCGTCAGTTTTGACGACACCGCTCGGCATTTCCAAATTGCGTCGGGCACCACCGGCGACACCTCCAGTGTCCAAATTTCAGAGGCATCGGCCAATGCGAAATTGTTGTTCGGTCTGCCCTTGGCCACCGAAAACCCGGTGCTGGCCGACACCTCCAGCACACCGCTGCGCGGCATCACCTCGGAGCCCGCGGTCTTGCAAGGCAACACCATCGGTATCAACGTCAACAACAAGTTCCGTGTGGACGGCAGCAACAACCAGTTTGTGGTCACCGTCAACAACGTCACCGGCATCGTGACCATGCCCGAGAAGGCCGACTACACGATGGAAGAATTCCGCCGCGAACTCGAGTTCCGCATCAATTCCTTGGCCGACTCCTTCGGTCGAACGGTCAACGGCGTGGAGGTCTCAGTGGGTCGCAACGCCTTGGGCCAAAGTTTCTTTGAGTTCACCACCGGCAACTCGGGCAACGACGCATTCTTGAAAGTCTCAGCCAACAGCATCTGGGGTTTGGCCGATCTGGAAAGTGCCCGCGGCTCCACCAGCCGCTGGGTGGAGCCACCCCAGGCACGCAATGAGGATGGGTTTCCGCTGTTTGTCAACCGCGATGGCTTGGAGACTTCAGACCCCGGTGATTTCTCTGAACTTGAAACCGCCGACCTCTGGTCCGCCATTTTCTTGGACAAAGGTGAGCTCACCTTCAGCACCGACGGTCGCTTGAGGTCGCCCGCCGAGTCCATTCAATTCAAGGCCGCCACCATTGGTGATACCGGTGCGACCTTGCAGTTCTCAATCGATTACGACGGCTCAACGCAGTTCTCATCCCCCTTCTCGGTCTTGGCCCAAAGCCAAAACGGCCGCCCTGAAGGTGACCTGATTGGTTTGAACATCGGCGACGACGGCTTGGTTTCTGCCAACTACTCCAACGGCACGCAAAAGAACTTGGCCAAGATCATTTTGGCCAACTTCACCGCCCCGACGGGTTTACGACAGTTGGGCGACTCCAGCTACTTGGCCACCAGCCAATCCGGCAAGGTGACGCTCGGTGAAGCCGGCGCAGCGGGCTTTGGCACGGTTCGTGCTGGTGCTACCGAGCGGGCCAACGTGGACTTGACACAAGAGTTGATTGAGCTGATCACCGCTCAGCGTAACTTTCAAGCCAACGCCAAAGCCATTGAGACCAACAACACATTGACCCAGGCCATCATCAACATCCGTTCTTGATGACCGCACGACCTAAAGAGCCCTCAAGATGGACAAGCTGATTTTTAACCCCATGGCCGCGATGAATGAGCAAGCGCTCATCCGTCAAAGTTTGGTCAACGAATTGGCCAACGTGTCCACCATCGGTTTCAAGCGCAGCTTCGATTCGGCTTTGCAATCGGTCAAAGCGGTCGGTGATGGCTTTGACAGCCGCCACCAAGCCCAATTGCTCGTCAAAGACATCGTGGACATGAACCCTGGCACCGTCATGGCCACGGGTCGTGATCTGGACATCGCCATGGGTGGCGCCACCGTCATGGGCGTTCAGTCCTTTGACGGCGAACTGGCCTTCACCCGTCGGGGCGATTTGCGGGTCAATGTGAACGGGGCGCTGGAAACGGGCGTGGGCCATGTGGTTTTGGGCGCCAATGGTCCCATCACCATTCCCCCGGGCTTTGGTGTTCGCATCGACAAAACGGGCGGTGTCTTTGCCCAAGACTTCGCCCAGCCAGGCGTACCGGTGGAGCAGTTCATCGACCAAATTTTGTTGCGCGACGCCAGTGTGCAGCCCTTGTCCAGGCGCGAAGATGGTTTGTACAAACCAGCCGATTTGCCCAACGGTTCTGATTTCGCCAATGGGGCCGAAGTGCCTGTGGTGACGTCTCAAATGCTCGAAGGCAGCAACGTCAGCCCGATCACCGCGATGACCAAACTGATTGATCACGCGCGAACCTTTGAAGCCCAACTCAAGATCATCAAAGAAACCAAGGACCTCGACGGTTCAGGTGCTTCCATGATGAAGCAGAGCTGATGGCATGGATTTCATTGAATTACTAACGGGAGAGTCAACATGGACGCCTCATTGTGGATTGCCAAAACAGGTCTTGATGCGCAGCAAAAGCGCATGTCGGTCATTTCGAACAACTTGGCCAACGTCAACACAACCGGTTTCAAGCGCGACCGCGCGGTCTTTGAGGACTTGCTCTACCAAAGCATTCGCCAGCCAGGCGGTCAAAGTGGTCCCGATACGCAGCTGCCGACCGGTCTGATGCTGGGCACAGGTACGCGTTTGGTCGCGACCGAGAAGAACCACGTCCAAGGCAACATGATCACCACGGGCAATGCCTTGGACTTGGCCATTGGCGGAGAAGGCTTTTTCCAAATTCAGCAAGCCGATGGCACGGTGGCTTACACGCGCGACGGTGGATTCAAAGTGTCTAACGCGGGCCAGGTGGTCACGGCCAATGGTTCTTTGTTGATCCCCCCCATTGTGTTGCCCGATAACTTGGCAACATTGACCATCGGTCAAGACGGAGCGGTCGTTGCTGAGCTCACCAACGGCGGAGGACAGGTGGCACTGGGTCAGCTCCAAGTCGCGCGTTTTGTGAACCCAGCAGGCCTGCAGTCCATGGGCCAAAACCTCTACCGTGAAACGCCTGGCAGTGGCG